>DASRGL010000511.1:0-5860 GCA_035651115.1 Chthonomonadaceae bacterium | reverse complement strand
CAAACGACGGGCGCAATCCACCAGAATCCCGCGCGGAATGGCATAGGCATCGTGATGCCCGACATCGGTCACGACATTCAGCCCCAGGCGACTGTGGGCGGCGATGGACTCATACAGGGCGCTGTAGAGGAGGGAAACCAGGGGTTCGAGGTCCGGGCGTTCTCCCCCCGGCCGCAGACCGATTCCGGGAAGGTAGCGTTCCGGCGTCATCTGCATGAATCTGTCCACTCCCAGATTCATCCAGATACCCTCAAACGTCGCCTGGATCACGGCGACGAGGCTCGACTTACCGGAGCGCGGCGTGCCGTTCAGGATGATGATCTGGCCGGGGGCATCGGTCTGCTCCATGATTGCACCTCATGTCTCTCGCCCAACGCCGCCCTCCGCAAAAGCGCGCCTGCCGGTCTGTGGCGAGACATTGAACCCTGAAAGCCGTACTGCCGCCCACTCACGTGAGCGCCTGGTTCGCTGGGCGCATCAGGCATTGGGCGGCGTAAGGCAGCCGAGCATCGAGGCGAGGTAGTTGATCTGGCCTTCATGGTAGCCCATGTTCCAGTAGGGATAGGCCATGATCCGCGCCAGGGTCGTCGGCCCCCAGGGCATCGCGACTTCGATGCCGACCGCCTCATCGGGAACGGTGCGAATGGCCTCGATGGCCCGCGCGGTGTTCTCCTGCAGCAGGGAACGGAGCGCATTCCAGTCCTGCGCCAACTGCGTCTTGGCCTTCCCGAACTTCGCATAATCGAAATCGGCGGGAAACGTCCGGGTATGTATCATGTCGGCGGTCGTCCCGTTGAGAATCGCGCATTCGGCGACCATGTCCAGCGCGGTGCGCGCCTCGCCTTCCGGACTCCAGTTGCGCTTGTCTTCGGGCAGGCGGAGCAGCGCAGCTTCCAGATCGGCGGCGGCTTTCTGCGTCGCGTCCGCCAGAAAATCCTGCAAGGTATGCGGCACGGTCTTCCTCCTTATTGGATATTCATTGCAATCGGAAGTCGCTCTCGGAGAGAGGGCGGCAGCGCCAGGCGCCGCGATAAGCGCGCTGATAGTAGGCGTCGTCGAACCCGGTCACGGCGACGCCCAGTTTGCCAGAAGCGTGGATAAAGTGTCGCGGCCCCAGCGCCATGCCGACGTGCGTGATGCCTCGCCCGCGCGGATCGTCGTCGCTGCCAAAAAAGACCAGATCGCCCGCCTTCACAGGCTGCCCGACCGGAATCGAAACGCCGAGCGGCGACCGGACCTGTAGATGGGCGTCGCGGGGCAGCGTCACGCCGAGCATGTCGTAGATGCGCTGCACGAACCCCGAACAGTCGAACCCGAACGGCGTCGTCCCGCCCCAGAGATAGGGCGTCCCCTCAAACCGTGCGGCGATCTCGCACGCCGCATTGCCGCTGAACACCGGCAGCGCCTCCTTCGACGCCAGCGCCTCCACCGGCACATAGCCCCCGAAGTCCGACAGTTCGATTTCAGCGTAGCGTTTCCCCGCACGCCGAGTTTCCCGCCGCTTCAGTACCCACGTTCCATACACTAACTTCGTCACTATCCCATGAGGCTTTGTCGGATCGGACAGCACGTCCAGTATCGGGACATTCACGCGGCAGGCGTTGGCATGGGCCGACTGCCAGCCCTCCGGCCAGTGCGGTTCGAGAGAGAGGGGGTTAACGGAAGCCCTGTATATCTGGCCGTACGCGAACGGGCGCAGATGCTGGCGCAAGACCCAGCCCGTGTAGGAGTCCCGCGTTCCGATACGAACGAACTCGCCCTGCCTTTCCAGCCACTGCACCGTGTCGCCCAGGATCGCCTGGCTGACCTGTTCGGAGCCTTCATTCGGCTCGGCGCGCATCGCAATGACGTTCCGCGTGATGAGAGCGTATTCCGATTCCATGTCCGGAAGTGTAGCATCTTGCCGCCCGACTGTCAACAGGCCGAATGCCTGGAAGCGGAACCAGCCGCCCATGTTGCTTCCCGAAGCCAGTTTGTCCAGCAGTGGCAACCATTGCTCCGGCAGACAGAACTTCGACAACATCGCGCGATGTTGTCCGCTTTTGGGGTAGACTTAACGGGAGAACATCCCTGGCAAGATAGTGCGCGCTCAGACGCAAAAAGTCATTATCCTTGCTTTTTATGGACACGAGAGACGACGGAGGAAGAACTCTGATGAAAATCGGCATTTTGACCGGGGGGGGGGACTGTCCGGGGCTGAACCCGGCGATTCGCGGCTTCGTCCTGAAGGCGCTGGACTACGGTTTCGAGACCTGGGGCGTGCGGCAGGGCTGGAAGGGGCTGGTAGAGGGCATCGTCGAGAAAGAGCCGCTGTCGGTGGGGCGCGTCGAAGAGATCATCTCGCAGGGCGGCACGATCCTCGGCTCCTCGCGCACCAACCCCTTCAAAGACCCCAAGCAGCTTGCGGCAGTCAAGGCGACTATCAAAGACTATCGCTTCGACGCGATTGTGGCGTTAGGCGGCGAGGACACGCTCGGCGTCGCCAGCAAACTCTGGAAGGAGGGCATTCCTACCGTCGGCATCCCCAAGACGATGGACAACGACCTCTCCGAAACCGACTACACCTTCGGCTTCGACACGGCCACCAGCGCCAACATGGAGGCGATAGACCGCCTGCGCGATACGGCCAGGTCGCACAGCCGCGTCATCGTGTTGGAAGTGATGGGGCGGCACGCCGGTTGGGTCGCCCTCTACGCCGGGATCGCGGGCGGGGCCGACTGGATTCTGCTGCCCGAAGCGCCGCTGGATATGGACGCGATGTGCGCTCATCTCGAAGCCGTCCGCGCGCGCGGCAAGAGCTACAGCATCGTCGTCGCCTCCGAAGGCGTAGAACTGCCGAACCTGGACGAGTCGGAGGCGCAGTTGGATGCGTTCGGGCATCCCATTCTGGGCGAGCGCAACGTCGGCGAGTACATCGCCAAAGAGATCGAGCGGCGCACCGGCTTCGAGACGCGCTCCGCCTCCCTCGGCCATGTCCAGCGTGGCGGCGCGCCCACGATGTTCGACCGGGTTCTCGGCACACGCCTGGGCATCCGCGCGGCGCAGTGCGTCTACGAAGGCGATTTCGGCAAGATGGTCGCCCTGCGCGGCACGGAGATCGTGCCGGTCGAGATCGAGAAGGCCGTCGGCACGCTGCGCACCGTCCCCGTCGAACTCTACGAGTCCATCCTTCCCCTCTTCAATAAATGAGGAACCCCCCGATGCGCTAGAGGCACGCAGACACCGAGGAAAAGCCAAAACCGAGCAAAGCAAGAAGAGCAGAGAGTTGAATCCACGAAGGACACAAAAGCAGCCTCCTCTCTTCCTCCTGTCTTTCTCTGTGGCTCTGCGCCTCCAGCGCATCGGGGGGTTCAAATCACATTTAAGGAAGATTTATGCCACTGCACGCGGAACTTCATCGGCATCTGGGCGGCGCGGTCGTCCCGCGCATCTTCTGGCGTTTCCTGCACCGTCAGGGGCATCCGCTGGCGGCGCGCTACCCGGAGTATGAGGCGTTCGAGGCGTTTATCACCCACCCGCGCGCCAGTCTGACCGAATTCCTGGAACTGCATACGCTGGTCGAAGGGGTGCAGCGCCTCGACAACCTCCCCTATTTTGTCTCCAAACTCGTGCGCGGAGCCTATGTGTTTGAGGGTATCCTATATCTGGAACTGCGCTACACGCCCTACTATCGCACCGATACGAACCTGTCCGAAGCCGACCGGATCGCGCAGATGCGCGAGGTGGTGCAGGTCATCGCCAAGGCGGGGTATCAGCAGGACTATCCCCTGCGGATGCGGCAGATCCTCTGTATGCACAGCCGCCTGCCCGTGTCGGTCAACCGGGCGACCATCGAACTGGCGGCCAAAGAGCCGGACAAGGTCTGCGGCGTGGACCTGGCCGGGCCGGATACGCTCTATGGGCCGCGCCTGCTCGATTTCGTAGACCTGTTCGCCTACGCGCGCTCGTTCGGTCTCAAGACGACCTGCCATCTGTTCGAGACGGACAACGGCTTCTATCCCGAACTGCTGCCCTATCTCGACCGCATCGGACACGGCATTCAGATACCGCTCCAGCGGCCCGAACTGCTGCCGGTGATCGCGGCGCGCGGGCAGTGCCTCGAGGTCTGCCCGACCTCCTATCTGAAGACCGGCACGCTCTCCGACCTGAGCGCGCTGCGCACGGTCTTCGAGCGGTGCGAGGCGGCGGGCGTGGACATCGCGCTCTGCACCGACAACCCCGGCCTGCACAACGTCCGGCTGCCGTTCGAGTTCGAGAACCTGCTGACCCAGGACGTGATAGACTTCAAGCAACTGCGCCGCTGCCAGCAGGCGGCGTTCCGACATGCGTTCGCGTGGCCGCACCCTGAGCCGCCCGACTCGCTGCTCTACTCCCTGGCCGCGCCCGATCTGCGCCCGGCCGCAAAATCCGAGTGACAGGAGAAACAGAAGAATGCGCCCATCTAACAGGCTCCATTCTGCCCCGTTTGCCTGCAAGACCTCTCTTCTCGCCCTGGCTGCCGTGCTTTCGCTCGCCCTGGTCGGCTGCGGACGCTCCAGCGAGACCGAAACGGCTGCGCCGCCTCCCGCGCCTGCGACCGGCGACAAGGCCGCGACGACCGGCGGCGATTTCAAAGTCGCGCTCGTCATGTCCGGCCCGACCAGCGATAACGGCTGGAACGCGGGCGCGCTGCACGCTCTCGAGGCCGTGCGCAAAGAACTCAACCTCAGCGATGAGAACTCTCCCTACGTGGAGAACGCCAAGACCGCAGGCGAGCAGGAGGAGCATCTGCGCGGTTTTGCGCAGAAGGGTTTCAACTTGATCTTCGCGCACGGAGCCGAGTACGAGGACATGGCGCTCAAGATGGAAAAGGATTTCCCGAAGACGCTGTTCGTCATCTCGTCGGGGCGCAAAGTCGGCAGCAACACCATGCCCATCGTTTACGAGTTGGAAGATGGCTCCTACCTTCTGGGGATGCTGGCGGCAGGCATGAGCAAGTCGGGCAAGATCGGCGTCGTCGGCGCGCAGCCGATCCCGCCGGTCGTGAGCGTGTTCAAGGCGTTCGAGGCGGGCGCGAAGTCCGTCAAGCCGAACATCACCATCATTCCGCCGGTCTACACGAACAGTTGGGACGACGCGGGCAAAGCCAAGTCGGCGACGCTGGCGCTGATAGACCAGGGCGCGGACATCATCATGCAGGACGTGGACGCGGCGGCGCAGGGCGTTTTCAATGCCGTGCAGGAGCGGAAAGCCAAAGGTGTCTGGGCGCTCGGAACCAACAGCGACCAGAACAAGGCGGCCCCGGATGTCGTGCTGGCAAGCGCGCCCATCTACAGCGACAAGGCGTTCGTCGCCATCGCGAAAGAGGCGAAGGCGGGCAACCTCAAGCCGACCGATAAGCCGTTCGGCATGAAGGACGGCATCATTGACTTCATCCTGAACCCGCAGCTAGAGTCCAAGATTCCGGCGGAACTCAAGACAAAACTGGACGAGACGAAGCGAAAGATCACCGATGGCTCGTTTACGGTTCCGAAGGGCGCTTCCTGATGACCCCGGCGCGTGACACTGCGACCACAAACAGGCCGCTCGCAGCGCACTCCGACAACACCTCTGCCGCGCCGCTCCTGGTGATGCAGGGCATCGTCAAGCGGTACGGCCCCACAACGGCCCTCAACGGGGTGGACTTCGATGTGCGCGCCGGGGAGATACACGCTCTGCTCGGCGAGAACGGCGCGGGCAAGTCCACCCTGATGCACGTCCTCTCCGGCCTTACCTCTCCCAACGCGGGCGAGATCCGGCTCAACGGGCGGACGGCGCGCGTCTCTTCGCCGCGTGTCGCCCGCGCCCTCGGCATCGCGATGGTGCATCAGCATTTCGCCCT
>DASRGL010000510.1:0-2828 GCA_035651115.1 Chthonomonadaceae bacterium | reverse complement strand
GGGCCGGGAGATACGGCGCACGGTGCAGGGCGGCGTGGTCGGCGTCATCGTGGATGCGCGCGGTCGCCCTCTGCAACTTCCAGCAGAGCCGACGACGCGCCTCTCCAGGTTGCAGGAGTGGCTCCGCGCCCTCAACCTGCCTGTTGCGGAATAATGCGGAGCGGGCTATGACTGCATCTCTTGGCCTCCTTGCAGCAGTCGCCCCGCCAGTCCAGGCGGATACCGCAGCCCCATCAACACATAGGTCGCCGTCCAAAAGCCGGGCATTGAAAATACCCGTCTGGGAGGCGCTGCGCGCCAAGCGTCCTGCGGACGCCCCGGTTGAGGAAATCTCTCCCTTCGTATGCAGTCCAGTGCGATACAAAGGGACAAGCCGCCAACAGAAGTCCGTCTGCCAGGACGGTTAGCCGCAGGCTTCCCAGACGGGTATTTCAATGCCCGGTTCTATCGAGAGATGACAAGAATCGAAAAAAACTACTCGCGCGCCCAGAACATCGCGCCGGGCTTTTCTTGGACGACGGCGATCTGAAGCGTCTGTAAGGCTTTGGTCAGGCCCTCCTTCGTACTCATCATGCCGTCCTCATGCTCGATGGAAAGCACCCAGTCGTAGCCGACCATGCGCAGCGTCGTCACGAAATCGTTCCACCACGCCTGCCCATGTCCGTAGCCGACCGAGCGGAACACCCAGCTTCGCTCGCTGATCGCGCCATAAGACTTGACATCCAGGTTGCCGTTGATGCCGCTGTTGATCGGGTCAATGCGCGTGTCTTTGGCGTGGACATGGAAGATGGCGCCCTTCGGGCCAAGATAGCGCACGGCGGCGAGCGGGTCAATGCCCTGCCACCAGAAGTGCGAAGGATCGAAGTTCGCGCCGATGTTCTCGCCCGCCGCCTCGCGCAGCTTGATGACCGTCTCCGGGTTGTAGACGATAAAGCCGGGGTGCGCCTCGATAGCGAACTTGACGTTGTGCTGCTTCAGAAAGGCGTTCTGCTCCTTCCAGTAAGGAATGGCGACCTGGTTCCACTGATAGTCCAGGATGTCGCGATACTCGTCCGGCCAGGGGCAAGTGACCCAGTTCGGATTGACGCCGCCCGGCCCGGATGGACACCCGCTGAACCCGTTGACGACGCCGAGGCCCAGTTTCTCGGCCAGCAGCACGGCGTTGCGGAACGCCTCATGATGCTCCTTCGCGATCTCCTTCTTCGGATGCAGCGGGTTGCCATGCACCGAGATGGCCGTGATCTCCAGGTTCCGGCTCTCGGCCAGTTGCCGCAGCTTCTTGCGCGCTCCTTCGTCCTCGATGAGTTTCTGCACGCCGCCAACGTCGTCCAGATGGCGGCTGCCCGGATACGCGCCGCCGCCGAGTTCGATAGCCTGAATGCCCGCCCCGGCGATAATATCGAGCGCCTCCTCGATGGGCCGGTCATGGAACAACGCGGTAAAAATGCCGATCTTCATAGTTTGTTTCGCCTCCTCGTAATCAGGTATCAGGTTCCAGAGCGTTCTCTTGAAGAGAATGGGGATTTCGCTTTGCGATGGTGGGCTACGGCAGGTTCCGGCTCACGCACAGACGGCGCGGGTTGACGCCGAAACCGGCCCCTGTGAACGGCCCGTGCCTGATTTCGCGTCCGCCCGCCTGGTTTCCTGCCGACTTTGCGCGCGATGTCGAGGAGGAATCGCGCGTCCGGCAGGGAACGTTACTGCACTGCTTTAGGAGAGAACCATCCACCCATGAGACGACTTCTTTTGCTTGCTGGCATGGCTTCCGTCATCGGTCTCGGCGGCTCGGCGCAGGCCCAGACGCCTCCGACACTTGCCGAATTGACGCGGCGCGCGGAGATCATCAAGCCCGCCACGGAAGAACTCAAATGGCAGCGTATCCCCTGGCTGACCGACCTGGCGCAGGGGCAGCGCGTCGCGCAGGCCGAACGGCGTCCGATCCTGCTCTGGGTCACGGGCGACGATCCGCTGGAGCGGTGTTGAGGGTACGCGGCGGGCCTCCGTGCGGGGCCTCTGTCCGATGAGACAGTCATCCGTCAGATTTCGACGAACTTCGTGCCGGTCGCGGTCAATCTCTACAAGATACGTGAGGCGAAGGATGCGGGCGGCGATCTCTTCCGCTCCGCGCAGCGCCAGAAAGACCAGTATCAGGGACTCTGGATCATTTCGCCGGACGGCAGGGTACTTGCGGCGCATCAGAACTTCAAGAGCGCGGAGACCTGGACGCAGGAGGTGCGGGACACGCTTGCCAGTGGTCTGAAGACTTTCGGCCCGGTGACGCCACGACCGCAGCAGGCGATCCATCAGCTACCGTATCGCGGCGTCGGTGTGCAGCCGAACGGCAGCGTCACTCTGGCTCTCTACAGTCGGTATGTGCATGGCGGCGGGCCGCGTCTGGCGCCTGCGGCGACCAACAGCAAGAGCCTCTGGATGTGGGAGGGCGGCCTGAAACCCGACGGCCCGCCGGTGATAGACACGCTGTCCCTGACGGCAGGCGAGTGGACGGCCTTCGCGCCGCCGCGCGTTGCGGTGGGAGCGGAATGGACGCTCCCGGCAGCCACCGCCCGCAAGCTGGCGCGCGTCCTCTCTCCAAGCAGCGACCAGAGTACCATGCCGCGCCCCGAAGAGGCGACCATGGCGGAACTGAAGGCCGTCGTCGAATCCGTGACGGCAGGGCAGGCGCAGGTTCGGCTGACGGGCCGGTGGGCGATGAAGCATATTTACGACGGCAAGCCCAGCTATGGATGGGCGACCGCAGAGGGCATCGCGTTCTACGACGCGGGCCGGAAAACGCCGCGCTCCCTGCTGCTGACCTTCAGCGGAGCGTA
>DASRGL010000509.1:0-8029 GCA_035651115.1 Chthonomonadaceae bacterium | reverse complement strand
TTCGACCTGGATGAAGCCCTCTACGTCACCTGCGCGCGGCAGATGGTCCTCACCGGCGACATCGTGACGCCGCGCCTGAACTCCCGCCCCTTAACCAATCCTGCCGAAACCGCCGTTCCCTTCTTCGAGAAGCCGATCCTGGTCTACTGGGCCTGCGCCGCTTCGATGGCGCTCTTCGGCCTGTCGGAGTGGACTGCGCGCCTGCCGGTCGCGCTGGCTGCCCTGCTGACGACCGGACTGGTGGCCTGGGCGGGAACGCGCTGGTTCGGTCGTCGCGCCGGGCTGCTGGCCGGGCTGGTCTATGCGCTGGCTCCCATAACGGTGCTGGATGCGCGCCAGATGACGACGGATGGCCTGCTCGTTCTCTGGTTCACGGGGGCGATGCTGGCCTTCTGGCACTGCCATAGCGCCGCGCAAGACCGCCGCTCGGTCGCGTTCGGGTGGCCGCTGCTATTCTGGACGGCGTGCGCGCTGGCAGTCTTGACGAAAGGCGCGGTCGGCCTGCTGCTGCCGCTGCTGGTGAGCGGCGTCTTGCTGTTCGTCAGTCGGTTCGCGCCGCGCTGGAAGCGGCTCCGCGACGCGGAGCCGACCGATGCGGCTGCCATCAACCTCTGGGCGAGCGTCCGAAGCGTGCGCCCCCTGGCCGGTCTCTTGCTGGTGTTGGTTCTGGCCGCGCCCTGGCATATCGCCATCTGGCGGGCGGGCGGGCGCGACGCGCAGGGCCGCACCTGGGTGCAGGAGTATATCCTGCGGCAGCACGTCGGGCGATTCCGGGGGCTGGACACGGTGCATAACGCGCCCCCGCCGACCTATTTCGTCTACTTTCTGTTCGGCTTTTTCCCCTGGGCCTGCTTCGCGCCCGCCGCGTTTCGGAAGCCCTCACCCCCCGACCCCCTCTCCCACGCTGCGGGAGAGGGGGGGACTTTGGCGCGGGCGCGTGCCTCTGCTTCTCCTCGAATGAAGAACGCAGGGACGATCAAACCAGATATTCGCCTCTCCCCCTCTCCTACAGCGTGGGAGAGGGGGACGGGGGGTGAGGGCCGTTTCCTCCTCGTCTGGTTCTGGACGATCTTCGTCTTCTTCTCGGTCGGGGCGGCGAAGCTGCCGACCTACATCGCTCCGGCGTATCCGGCGGCGGCGCTGCTGGTGGGACGCTGGCTGGACAGCGCGCTGCGGTCCTCGGCGTCGGCGCGAACGCTGCGCTCTGTGCAGCGCGGGGCGCTGGGCGCGCTGGCGGCGGCGGCGTTTCTGGCGGCGGTCGCGGTCTTCGTGCCACCGTACCTGCCTCCCCGCGCGGCGATTCCGGCCTCTGCCGTGCTGCTCATCCGCGCGGTGACGCTCCTGATGCTGGCAGGCTGCCTGATCGCCTGGCTGTGCCTGCTATATGGCAGGGGAATGCGCTGGCGTTGGGGCGGTTTCGGCGCGCTGCTGGCCGTGCCGATGGCGCTCGTCGGCGTCGGCTGCACGCTCGGCTATGCGGTGGCGAGACGCGATCTGCTCGGCCCCTATCAGCAGCTTGCCATTGCCGCGCGGCCCGACGCGGAGAAGGGCCTGCCGGTCGTCTTCTACAACATCATCCCGCGCCGACCCAGTATGCTCTACTATGCCCGCTATGCGCCGCTGGAACGCAAAGAGCGGCCTCTGCTGCCCTTCCTGCGTCCTTTCCTGCAAGCGGAGCCGCATGAGGCCGATGTGGTTCTGCCGGTGCGCGCCTGGAAAGAGGGTCTGGTGCAGGAGTTGGCGGCTGTGCCGGAGATGACCGCGCGCGTGCTGAAACAGACCGGAGGCGAAAGAGAAGGCTGGGTTTTGCTGCGAATCCAGTACCATGTGCCGCCGCAAGCGCGCGCCGATAGGGGTAGGAGGCAGCCTCATGGGTAAGCAAAAGCGCAAGATTACGTCGGAAGATTTAGCTGATAACTCCGGTAGCACCGCGATGCAGGCACAGGAGGCGACACGACCGCAGGAGGCCAGGGCTGCCGCGCGCGTCCGTTTCCGCGCGGTCGCGCTGGCGCTGCTGCTCACGCCCCTCAACGCCTTCATGCTGCTGCATACGGAGGTCGTCCGGTTCCAGGCGTACCCGACCTCGTTCGCCCTTTTCGGCAACGTCATCGGCTTTATGGCCGTGCTGATGCTGCTCAACGCGCTGATCCGTCGCCGCTGGCCGCGCGCCGCGTTGACGGCTGCCGAACTGCTGGTCTTCTATATGGTGCTGTGCGCGGCCAGCGCCGTCGGCAGCGATCAGAGCGGTTTCCTGCTGGTCGGCATCATCAGTCACGTGACCTGGTTCGCGACCCCGACCAACAACTGGAAGGAACTCTACGGCCCCGACCTGCCCGCCTGGCTGACGGTGCAGAACCGGGAGGCGCTGCGCGGCTACTATCTCGGCGCGTCGAACTTCTGGCGGTGGGAACATATCGCAGCCTGGATGCCGCCCCTGCTGCTCTGGCTCGTCTTCCTGCTGGTGCTGGTGGGCGTGATGCTGTGCATCAACACCATCGTCCGGCGACCCTGGACGGACGCGCAGCGCCTCACCTATCCCATCGTCACGCTGCCGATGCAGATGGTGGACGAGAAAGAGGGCTTTTTTCGCAGCCGCCTGATGTGGGCGGGCGTCGCCATCGTCTCGGTCATCGGCATCATCAACGGGCTGCACATGCTCTCTCCGTCTCTGCCTGAGATCCCGCGCTACGTCAACATCGCGCCCTTCATCCCGCAGCAGCGGCCCTGGTCGGCGTTTCCCGCCTGGCGCGGCGCGGAGGTGGACATCGGAATCTTCCCGTTCGTCTTCGGGCTGGGCCTGCTGATGCCGCTCGATCTGGTCTTCTCCTGCTGGTTCTTCTATCTGCTGACCCGGTTCCTGGCCGTGTGGCAGTCCTCGCGCGGGCTGGACAACGTTCCCGGCTTCCCGTTCGACATAGATCAGGCGTCCGGGGCGTTCCTGGGCATTTTCCTCTATCTCGTCTGGCAGATACGGAGGCAGCTAGGAAGGGTGCTGCGGAAAGCCCTTTGGAACGATCCGTCCATTGACGACAGCCGTGAGCCAATGCGTTATCGCACGGCGGTTCTCGGCATCCTGTTCGGCATGGCGTTTCTGATCTGGTTTTCGACGCGCATCGGCATGTCGGCGGGCATCGCGCTGGTCTTCTTTGTCCTCTATTTCGCGGTCAGCCTGGGAATCACGCGGATGCGCGCCGAGGCGGGGATCACCAACCACGACATCTATATGAGTGGGCCGGAGGTGGTGCTGATCAACGCTTTCGGCAGCCAGGCGTTCAGCCGGATAGACCTCAGCGTGATGTCGCTCTTCTACTGGTTCAATCGGGCTTACGACGGCCATCCGATGCCGCAGCAGATCGAAGGGTTCAAACTGGGGGAGAAGGGCGGGATGTCGCTGCGCACGCTGCCAGGGCTGATGCTGCTCGGAACGGTGGCGGGCGCGCTCTCGGCGTTCCTGGTGATGCTGACGGTGATGTATCAGTTGGGGGCGGCGAGCGGCAAAGTCGCGGTCAGCACCAATCTGACGGAAGAGACCTGGGCGCGGCTGGCAAACTGGGTCTCGTCTCCGACCGGGCCGAACTGGGTCTCTCTGACCTATCGCGGCATCGGGGGCGCGCTGTCTATCCTGATGCTGACCCTGCGCACACGCGGCGTCTGGTGTCCCTTCCATCCGGTCGGCATCGCGATGACCGGCTCGTGGTTCATGTTCCGCACCTGGTCGAGCCTGATGTTTAGCTGGCTGGTCAAGTACTTCTTCCTCCGGTACGGCGGGCGCAACCGCTACGGGCAACTGGTGCAGTTCGCGCTCGGCATGGTGCTGGGGGACTGTGTCATCGGCTGCTTCTGGGCCGTCATCGGAGCTTCTTACAATATCCGCACGTTCAATCCCTGGCCGTGATGCGCGGCCTGCCTGCATCGGCATCTTCTTTCGCGGACGGTTCACCCCGCGTGTGCGGGGAATACGATCCCGTCTTCGACACCTATTGCCAGTTCAACGATTCACCCTCCACGTGTGCGGGAGATACGAAGCCGTGCCGCGCTGGAAGAGAGTGAGATGCCGTCTCGACAATCCAACGCCTGGGCAACACGGCAGACCCTTGCTGGCCCGCAGGCGTCTTGACAATCGCAAGTACCCACGCAAACGTCTCAAACCAGTCTACCAGGGAACCGCCAGAGGCTCCATCCACCGGCAACAGACGCAACAGGATCGCCGCCGCAGATGCCGCAGGAGTTCGCAAACCGCAGCGACAGGCGGTTCGAGAGGGGTCCCTACCGTTGGGGAGGACTACCGAAACTGAATAGACTTACGTGTTATGTCAGCCTTCTCCTTTTCGATATCTGACCACCACAGATACGGTCGCCGATTGATGTTCCACCGTCACGCTAGAACACGGTTGAAATTAGTCCCAAATGCGCAGTTAATGCTATATCCGCCTATTTTGTCCTATGTGGACAGGGCTTGATCTTGTTATACTAAGCTGGTCGCCGCTGTGATTTCGTATCGGGAAACCACGCACTCTGAATGCAGCACCGCCAGGGAAGAGTAGCAAGTCTGCGTGCCTTGACAAAGCCCTTTCCGTCGCAAGGTTGTAGGAAAATCCAGAACAGTGAGAGAACCTTAATATGAACGGCATACCTTCCTCTCCATTTGGCGTCTGCATTTTGCCGCCGCTCGCCCGTAATGCGGCACAAACGACACGTTACGCCTCCTATGCACATGAGATACTCCGCCATGCAGGTCTCTGCTATACCCCGGTAGCCTGGGACGAACTGGCGGATACGCTGCCTGATCTTCGGCTTCTGCTGACCATTGGGGAAGCGGTCCTCCCTGAAACCCTCCATGCCCGGCTGAGAGAGTGGGTTCATGCAGGAGGAGCCTGGATAAGCATTGCCGGATTATGCGGAGCGGAAGACCTGTTTGGCGCGGAGATTGTCCCTCCCGCCTATACGGGATGGGGCGTTGATCAGGCAACTCTGGGGGAAGGTTATCTGTATGCCGATCCGGAATCGCATCCGATTACCAGGAATTTGCGTATCCCGTTGCATTTCTTCAATGGCATCGGCGTGCGCCCGGCAGGCGCGCGCCGCTTGGCCCAAGTTCTGGACGCGCACCAGCGCCCGACTCCGCGCGCGGCGCTGCTGGAGGCACAAAACGGCAGAGGACGATGCGTGCTCATCGCGCCAGACATACCGGGGTCTATCGTGCATATCCAGCAGGGAACAGCGGTTACGCGTGATGGGATCCCTTCGCCGGATGGCACCGCGCCAGTCAGTGATGAGGTATTGAAATCGGACGATGGCATGACCCTGGATTGGCTGCTGGATCGTCAGCCCGTCGAAGAACTGCCGGGGTTGAGCGCGTTTCTGGAGCCGATTGCCGATCAGTGGCGCGAACTGCTCTTATGCGCTCTCTTCCATGTGGCGACCGAACAGGGGGTAGCTCTGCCCGTTCTGTGGTTCTATCCACGCAACCTGCCCGCGATCGCCCACCTCTCGCACGATACCGACGGCAATCTCGTGCCGAATGCAGAGCAGCTCCTGCAACTCCTTCGCTCTGCACGGGTCCGTTCTACCTGGTGTACGATCCCGCCGGGCTATCCCCCGGAGATCATCGCGGCCATCCGCGAGGCCGGGCATGAACTGGCGATGCATTTTGATGCCCTGGACCATCCCTGGACGGAGGCGGAGTTCGATGCGCAATGGCGACATCTGACGGCGCTGTTCAGCGGCGAAAAGCCCATCACGAACAAGAACCATTATCTCCGCTGGGAAGGCGATACGGAGTTTTTCGACTGGTGTACCCGGCGCGATATTCAGATGGATCAGTCCAAGGGCGCTTCCAAGATGGGAGAGGCTGGGTTCAATTTCGGCACCTGCCATCCCTTCTTTCCCTTTGCTCCGGATGGCCGTATGATAGACGTGCTGGAACTTCCGACGCCCGTGCAGGACCTGAATGCATTCTTGCCCGCCATTTTCGGCAAGCGGCTGTTGAATGCGGTGAAACGGCATTATGGCGTCCTGCACCTGCTGTTTCACCCGGCGCGTCTGAGTACGGCCGGTGTCTGTGAAGCCTTGCTGGAGATCGTCGCCTGCGCGAAGCAGGAAGGGCTGGAGTGGTGGACGGCCTGGGAACTGAACGCCTGGGAACGCGCCCGGCGGCGCATACACTGGAGCGACTATCGGCAGAGGGCAGACGGAGCTATCGCCTGCCTGCGCACGGACGAAGCGCTCAGCGATGTGACTGTGCTATGGCTCTCACCGGCAGCCCGGCAGCTCCTGATCAATGGCGAGGAACGTCCTATGCAGAGGGTCACACGGTGGGGCTTCCAGTTCTATGCGGCGACATTCGATGTCCTGCCGGATACCGAGTATACGCTGCATATCCAGGGTTAAGAGAGTCTAGGACATACGCAGTTGTTGGGAGTGTGCAAAGTGGACTAGTCCGATAGATGCGTATCGCCTCCCGCACAATTGTTTTCTTGCTCTCGTACCAACTGCGGCCCGTCTGCAACCGCTGCCATTCCAAGCGTACAAACGCTCGGATGGCAAACAGAATGAGGAAGGAGACGCCATGCCGCCATTCGGCCCCCATATTGACCCGCCCCTGGCCCGGATCCCGCCGCTACTGGCCGAGCGCGGCCTGACCCTCTTCCAGACGACTCTGCGCGACGCGCGCCGTCTCTCCAAGGACGGCGTTCCCGCAGCCGACGATCAGGCGGCGTTTCAGGCGGGTGCGGCAGCCCTCGGTGGATGGTGGGGCCTCGCGCACGCCTCTATGCTCACCAGCCTCGGTTCCCCTGACCCGCGCATCCGCAACGGCTCGGCCAGCGCGCTGGCATCGGATGCGAACCTGGCCGCTTCGCTCGGACTGGCGGGCGTCTGCTTTCATGTCGGCTATGCGAAAGGACACGCGAGCCAGGAGGCCGCGCTGGACGCGGTCGCCTACACGCTCAACGATGTGCTGTCGCGCCTGAAACCGGGCGCGCGGGTGCTGCTGGAAAACGGCTGCGAAGGCTCGGAACTGGGGCAGACGGTGGCGGAGGTGGGGCAGGTGGTGCGGGCCGTTGCGGGCGACCCGGCGCAACTGGGCGTCGTGCTGGATACCTGCCATCTGCACGTCGCCGGGTTCGACCTGTCCGCGCCGGAAGCGCCGGAACGGCTGGCCGATGAGATCGAGGCGGCGGGCCTGACGCCCTATCTGATGGCCCTGCACCTCAACGACGCCCGCGAACCCTGCGGCAGCCATCGCGACCGCCACGCCGTGCCGGGCCGGGGAACCATCGGCGCGGGACTGCGCCGCCTCATCGCCCATCCGTTCTTCGCGCCGCTCCCGGCCATCCTCGAACTCGGCCTCGCCGACGCGGACGAAGGCATCGCCTTTTTGAGCGCGCCGCTCTGAGACCCGCTCCGGTTCAAGAGGAAGCGTCGCGCTCCTCCCACTCCTCGAAAGTGTGACGCTCCTGCTCGGCATAGGCGCGCATCAGCGCGACGGCGTCCTCGGTGGCGATGCGGCGGGGGACCTTCTCGATGGGACAGGGCATCCACTCGACATGGCCGAGCAGGCGGCAGACCAGGGGCCGGGCCGGATAGACCGCGCAGCGCCCCCGCTCCATGTCGCGATAACGGCACATCGGCACGGTCACGCCGTCGCCCAGAGAGACCGCCTTATCCTGCGCCAGTACGCGCTCCAGATCGGCGCGCTCCGCATCGGAGAGACCGGCAAGATAGCGTCGCAGCGTCTCCCACTCCGCTCGCGTCGCCGGGACGCCCGCCGCACAGCGCAGCCCACAGGAGTCGCAGCCGTCACAGACGGCGATCTGCATCTGCGCCTCACACCGCGCTTTCAGTTCGATAAAGCGGCTCGTCGTCTCCGGTCTCATTTGCCTGATGATGGCGGCGTGGCAAGCAGGTTGGACAGGGCTTTGACCAACTCCTCCTGACGCATCGGCTTGGCAAGGATCAACTCCGCGACGGAGGTATCCACCTCGCCCGGCAGGAGCGCGCCCCAGCCCGAAAGCAGCACGCGCCGAAT
>DASRGL010000508.1:0-2428 GCA_035651115.1 Chthonomonadaceae bacterium | reverse complement strand
TGTTTCTGACCCCGGCAGATCATCCGTATGCCGACCGCCTGTTCAGCAACGATCTGCCGCCGGAGCAGCGCGATCCGCGCAACCCACGCGCCCTCTGGAACGGATTCGACCTGCCGCTCTTCGACGACCGATTCTACGATCTCATCTTTCATCCGAAGATCGCGCTGACGATGGACGCGCTCATCGGCCCGGACATCAACTTCTACGAGACCTGTTTCGTCACGAAGACGCCCCATTTCACCGGAACCTACCGGGACTGGCATCAGGATTCGGCCTATTTCGATCCGCAGACCAACGACCGCAACTGCGCCGTCGTCATCTACCTCGATGATATGGATAAAGACTCCGGCGCGACCGGCGTTGTCCCCGGCAGCCACAAGAACGGCACGCTGCCGCACGTCACTCCGGCGGAGGATTTCTCCAGCAGACACCTGGAAGTCGCCGATAAGCGTCAGTACGACGATAAATCCGTCACTTTTCGCTTCCAGGCGGGGGATGCGCTCTTCTTTCTGGCCCGCACCCTGCACAGAGCAGGCGGTAACAAGACGGATACCTCTCGCACCGGCCTCATCTACAACTACACGCGCAAGGACACGCTCGACCTCGGCCCGAAAAACCGGAGCATCGCCAACGGCATTCCTGTCGTGCGCAACAGGCGGCTCTATCTGCCGGGGCGATAAAGTCCCCCTCTCCAGGGCATGGAGGCAGGGGCGTGGGCCGCGCCTCCTTTCAAAATCCGCAGGAAAACCCCGGCGTCTCTCCGAATAGAAACGCGGCCCACTTCACGGGCCGCGAGGAGAGAAGCATGGGGCGCGTTCACCGCTGGGACATCGTAACCATCGGCAACATCTCGCGCAATCGCTACTGGGGCGAAAGCGATGATAAGGCGTACCGTCCGGGTATCTGCACCTGCACGCTGATTACCGGCGAGGACTTCCGGCTGCTAGTAGACCCGTCTCTGACAGAAGCCGACCGTATGGTCGCCGAGCTCGACCGCCGCACCGGCGCGAAGCTGGAAGATGTGACCGCCGTCTTCCTCACGCACGAGCATGGCGACCACCATTTCGGACTGAAACACTTCCCGCAGGCGCAGTGGCTCGCCCCGCCGCCGGTGGCAGAAATCCTCAACGCCTCCGGCCAGTATGACCGGCGCATCGAGCCGGCGAGCGAGCGGATTTTCGACTCCATAGATATTCTCCCCACGCCCGGCCACACACTGACCCATCACAGCCTGCGATTCGACTGCGACGGCCTCTCGGTCGTCATCGCCGCCGACGCCGCCATGACCCGCGATTTCTGGCGCGACCGGCGCGGCTATTTCAACTCGGTGGATTTCGATCTGGCCTCACAGACCATCGAAAAGCTGGCGGCGCTGGCGGACATCGTCGTTCCCGGCCACGACAACTACTTCCTCGTCTCGGCGACGCCGTTCACGGAGAGGCAGGGCGCATGATACCGACCGCGCGATTCGGCAGAACCGGCCTCACCGTGACCCGACTTGGCATGGGCGGCTATCCGTTCGGCGGCGTCAACGAGGCGGCGGGCTGGAATCCGTTCACGCCCGATGGCCGCAGGACGGCCATCGCGACGATTCGCCACGCGCTGGAGCAGGGCCTCACCTATTTCGATACCGCGCCGGGCTATGGCGACGGCAACTCCGAAAGCATCTATGGCGAGGCGCTGGAAGGCGTGACGACATCCTACGCGCTGGCGACGAAATGCCCCTGGTCGGGCATCGGCGCAGAGGAGGTCATCGCAAGTGTGGAGGAGTCGCTGCGGCGGCTGCGGCGCGAGACGGTGGATGTCGTGCAGTTTCACGGCGGCATGTTTACGGAGGCGGACGCCCGGCACATCCTCGAAGACGGCCCGATGGACGGCCTGACGCGGCTGCGAGAGCAGGGCAAGGTGCGCTTTCTCGGCTTTACGTGCGAAGACCCGTTCACGGCGCTGCCTCTGCTGGAGTCGGGCGCGTTCGATGTCGTGCAGTTGCGCTACAACCTGCTGCACTTTCAGGCGGCGGAACACGCTCTGCCGAAGGCGGCAGAGAGAGATGTCGGGGTGGCCGTGATGCGCCCGATGACGAGCGGCATCTTACAGCGTATCCTGCGCGACCTGGCCCCAGAGTGGCTGGCGGCGCGCGATCCCTACGACGTCTGTCTCCGATTCGTGCTGTCCGATCCGCGTGTCCATACGGCGCTCGTCGGGGCGCGCTGGCCGGAAGAAGTTGACCGCAACGTGCGGCTGGTTCAGGATTTTACGCCTCCGCTCGATCTGTCGCAGGTTCCGCTGCGCACGGCGGGCATCTATGCGGAAGAAGATAAGCACGCGCAAGGCAGTGGCAGTTGAAACTGCACCTGCAAAAGCGCCCTCACCCCCGACCCCTCTCCCACACTGCGGGAGAGGGGAGAGTCTGAGGAGGGAGTCGGCG
>DASRGL010000507.1:0-3627 GCA_035651115.1 Chthonomonadaceae bacterium | reverse complement strand
TAAAGCCTTTGTGGTCGTACTCCGGGTGGGCCGGATGCGGCGGCGGCTTCATGCAGGCCCGATCCATGCTGACCCACAGCTTTGCGGTTCCCACGATCTCCGTGAACGCCTCATAGACACGCGGATACTGCCGGTTATCCCAGAGCGCCTGATGCTGGTACATCTCGACCATGCCGTTGGTGCGGTGCGGTTCGCGATACCAGTCCTCCGGGTCGCTGCGATCCATCCCAAGAAACTCCCAGATGGCATCAATGACCGCGTCCAGGTTCTTCTGCGGCACGGCGTTCGGCACGATGACATAGCCGTTTTCGGCAAAGAAGGCGTGATCGTCCGGGCTGAGAATGGGCATGGCGAAGAGTCCTTTACGATTGAGTCGTGTCACTGCCAGCGCGCGTTGGGGCCGAAGTCGGCGCTGTAGTAGTTGCTGAGGTGCGTTCCCGGCTCGAACAGTTCGTCCAGGCGCTTCGCGTCCTCTTCCGTCAGCGTGATCTCCAGCGCCTTCAGGTAGTCCTCGAACTGCTCCATCGTGCGCGGCCCGATGATAGGACTGGTGACGCCGGGCTGCGCCAGGCACCAGGCCAGCGCAACATGCGCCGGAGTCTCGCCGCGCTCCTCGCAGAACGTGACGAACGGCTCAACCGCCGCCAGCGCCCGGTCGTTGTCCCGGTTCATCCACGCGCCTTTTTCATAGCGGGAGCCTGCCGGACGCGGCTGCCCGACCCGGTACTTGCCCGTCAGCAGGCCGCCCGCAATGGGCGCCCAGGGAATGACGCCGAAGCCGTAGGTGCGGCAGAAGGGCAGCAGTTCCCGCTCGATGCGCCGGTCGAGCAGGTTATAGGGCGGCTGCTCACAGACGAAGCGGTTCAGGCCCAGCTCCTTCGCCGCCCAGAGCGACTCCATCAACTGCCAGGCCGCGAAGGTACTCGTGCCGATATAGCGCACCTTGCCCTGCCGGATCAGATCGTCGAGGGCGCGCAGCGTCTCATCTATCGGGATGGACGATTTCGGGCGGTGCATCTGATACAGGTCTATATGGTCGGTCTGCAGACGGCGCAGGCTGTCCTCGCACGCCTTCATGATATGGAACCGATGGCTGCCCCAGGCGTTCGGATCGTTGTCGTCCATGCGGTTGTAGAACTTGGTGGCGAGGAAGACACGGTCGCGCCGCCCGTCCATCGCCAGCGCCTTGCCGGTGATGCTCTCGCTGACGCCCCGGCTATAGACGTTAGCAGTGTCGAGGAAGTTGATTCCGGCGTCCATCGCCCGGTGGATGATACGGATCGAATCCGCCTCGGTGGTGTCGTCCCCGAAATTCATGCAGCCCAGACAGAGCGCGCTGACCTGCACGCCCGTGCGTCCCAATGACCGGTATTCCATGCGATCTCTCCTTCCCTGGCACAATGGCGCAGCCCCGTTCGCGGGCCGTCCCTTGCTCTGCTTTTTCCGACAACGCCCCCCGATTTCCTGCTTCTCCTAGCCACAAGAATAGGCTCCCACGCTCGCCTTTTGGCCGATGCGCATTTGCGCTGCGCGGGTGTATCCTGTTGGCAACACACATCTTTTAGGGAGGAATCGAATCCATGACACAGCCGGAATCGCCGGGCCTCCTGGCGCGGCTTTCATCGGAACTGGCGGGCGTGGTCGAGCAGGTCGCGCCGTCGGTGGTGCGAATCGAGGACGGCAGCCGCCTGACCGCGACGGGCATCCTCTGGACGGCGGACGGGGTGATCGTGACCACGTCGCACGGCGTCGAGCGGGACGAGGAGTTAGCCATCGAGCGGGCCGACGGCACGACGCTGCCCGCCACTCTGGTAGGCCGCGATCCGGATACGGATGTGGCCGTGCTGCGGGTCGGCGCCACCGGCCTGCCCGCCGTGCAGAGCGCGCCGGACTCCGACGTGAAGGTGGGCCATCTGGTTCTGGCGCTCGGACGGCCCGGCAACTCCGGCCTGCAGGCGACCGTCGGCATCGTCAGCGCGCGGCAGGAGTCGCAGACCAACGGCCAGCCGGGGTATATTGTCAACACAGACGCCGTTCTCTATCCCGGCTTCTCCGGTGGGCCTCTGGTGGACGTGAGCGGGCGCGTCGTCGGCATGACGAACCGGATGTTCGGGCGCGGCATCGGCGTGGCGCTCGGCTCGCCCATCGTGACGGCCATCGCCAACGCGATCCTCCAGCACGGGCGCGTGCGGCGCGGCTATCTGGGCGTGCGGACGCAGTTGGTCGGCCTGCCGGAGAGCCTGCGCAGTTCGCTCAGTCTGACACAGGAGCGCGGCCTGCTCATCGTGCAGGTCGAGGCGGGCAGCCCGGCAGAGCAGGGCGGGCTGCTGCTCGGCGACACGCTGCTCGCCATCAACGGCAGCGCACTGGAGGACGTGGAGGAGTTGCGCCGCCACCTGCTGGCGGGCCAGACGGTCGCGATTCACCTGTTGCGCGGCGGGCAGCCGCTCGATCTGAACGTCACGCTGGGCGTCGGGAACTAGACGGGCCTGACGCTCGCCGTTCCCAGCCATGTCGCCCGCCGCTTTGTGGCTGCCTTGCCCGGAAAGCGTGTGCAGACGGCGTAATTTACCCACCCCCCCCGTCCCCACTGCAAGGGCCGTCTGATTCCGAAACGATTCGGGACGGCCCTTGCGACCCCGGTCGCTCGTTCCTCGCTGGGGAGGGGGAGCAAGACCGTCACGAGTGCGCTCTCTACCGGCTTGAATTGAACGGTACAGTCCTGCGTTCCACTCTCCCCTCTCCCTTGCAGGGAGAGGGGTCGGGGGTGAGGGTAGAAGCTGCCGCTCTAGCCTCCCCTCTCCCTGTGGGGGAGGGGGACGGGGGGTGGGTAAAGGAGTCCCGCATGATCCGCATTCTGATCGTAGCGGCCTACGCCTCCGTGCGGGCCGGGCTGCATGTGCTGCTGGCCGAGGCCGAAGACATCACTATCGTCGGCGAGGCCAGCGGCAGCGCGGAACTGGAACGCCTGTTGCCGGAGGCGCGGCCCGATGTCGTGCTGGCCGATGACAACGCGGCAGACAGCGCGCGCCTGCTCGACGCGCTGGCAGACCGGGAGATCGGTCTGGTGGTTTTGGGCGACAGCCGGACGGACTACCGGCGGCTGGCGGACGGCCCTCTGCCCGGCTGGGCCTATCTGCGCAAAGAGGCGGACGGGGCGGAGATGATCGGCGCGGCGCGGGCGGTCGCTGCCGGACTGATCGTTCTCGACCGCAGCCTGGCTCCGCTCCTGGCCGAACCTCCGCTCATTCAGATCGGTCAGGAGACGGAAGAAGTCCTGCCCGGCGAGGCGCTGACGGCGCGCGAACGGGAAGTGCTGCAACGGATGGCGCAGGGCTTGCCGAACAAGGTCATTGCGGCCCGCTTGAACATCAGCCTGCATACGGTCAAGTTCCACGTCGCCTCGATCCTGGCGAAACTCGGCGCGACCAGCCGCACGGAGGCCGTCACACTGGGAGCGCGGCGCGGCTACATCCTCCTCTGACATGCGCCTTACGCGGGCTGCGTATCTATCTGTGCGCGGACGAGTTCTTCCGTCTCGGCGTAGTTGACGTAGAGGGATTTCCACTCAGTGCAGTAGTCCATCGCGGTCCAGCCCGCCTCGCGGTGGCCGTTGCCGGTCTGCTT
>DASRGL010000506.1:0-4189 GCA_035651115.1 Chthonomonadaceae bacterium | reverse complement strand
TTTCGGGCCGGGGCGTGCGCGCCACCGTCAACGGCACGCCCTACCTGCTCGGCAGCCCCCGCCTCTTCCAGATGCAGAAGGTCCCGTTGACCCCGGCGGCGGAGAAGGCGCTGGCGGAAGCGGAGGCGGCGGGCATCACGGCGGTGCTGCTCGGCAATGCGGGCGGGCTGGAGGCGATCCTGCTGCTGCGCGATCAGCCGCGCCCGGAGGCGCAGTCCGCCATCGCCACGCTGCATCGCATGGGCATCGTCTACCAGGCGATGCTGACCGGCGACAACGCGCGCGTGGCCGCGCAGATCGCCAAGGCCGCCAATCTGGAAGAGTATGAGGGCGGCCTGCTGCCGGAGCAGAAGCTACAGCGTATCCGCCACCTGCAGCGCCGCTACGGGCGGGTCGCGATGGTCGGGGATGGCATCAACGACGCGCCCGCGCTGGCCGCCTCCGATGTGGGCATCGCGATGGGCGCGGCGGGCAGCGATGTGGCCCTGGAAGCCGCCGACATCGCGCTGATGCAGGACGACCTCTCCCGCCTGCCCTTCCTGGTGAACCTGAGCCGCAGCACGCGCAACATCGTCCGCCAGAACGTCGCGTTCTCGCTGCTGACGAAGGCCGCGCTGCTGGTCGGGGCCGTGCTGGTGACGCTGCCGCTCTGGGTGGCCGTGCTGGGCGATGTGGGCGTGGCGCTGCTGGTCACGTTCAACGCGCTGCGCCTGGTGGACGGGCCGGACGTGAACGCGCTGCCCGCCTATGTCGCGGAACCGGAGGCGGACACGGAGGAGGCGCTGCTGGAACTGGTGTTCATCAACGATAAGAGCGTGGATGAGCAGCCCGAAGCGGGCTATGTCTACCCGACCTGGGAGCGGTTCGCCGTTCCCTTCACCGGCAAGCCGCTGCGCTTCGGGCGCAGGGCGGCGTCTTCCGTGCTGCCCATCCAGATCGAGGATGCGGGCATGTCGCGGCTGCACGGCGAGATACGCATGGAGGGCGGGCGTCCCGTCGTCGTAGACCTGCGGTCCACCAACGGCATCCGTTTCAACGGGCGCACGGCGGGCGCGCTCGTGCCGCCCTTGCGCCCGACGCCCCTGCGCTTCGGCGACAATCTGTTCATCGGGCGCAACACGCGCGTCGAAATCCGGCGGCCCGGCGACTTTGCCGGGGGCGTGCAGAGGATGGAAGAGACGGCAGAAGCGGAGGCGGAAAACGAGGCGGTCGAAGCGCCGCAGGAGGCTGCGGCCGACAGCAGCGCGACGCAGGACCTGCGCGGGAAATCCGGCGTTCCTACGAGTTCCTAAAACCAGGTTCTTGCGCGAAAATGAAAAGAGACGCCGTCAGGTGTGCCGAGAGCAAGCAGCGATCCCTGTAGGATGAGGAACATAGACGGCCCGCCCTGATCCGGCGGGTCGTGCGTTGTTCCGCGCAGCCGCCGGGAGCCTGCGGCGGCTTGAGCAGATACGAGAGGCCGGGTGAATCGCCCGCGAAGGCGTCCCGGCTCATGGCAAGGAGAGACCGCCTATGTCCGCTATCTCTTCGGGCGTTTCCAGGTATGCCTCCGCAGACCGCCGCTCTTCGGTCTCCACTTCGGTCGGCTCCGCTTCGAGCAGCCGCGAGGAGGAACTGGTACGCCAACTGGACGCGCGCTTATCCGGGCGCCTGGCCCACATCCGCACGCAGATAACCGCGCCCATCGAGCCGAACCCGCCGTCCCCGGACGGAACGGGGCGCATTGTAGATATTCACGCTTAACGCGCGATTCTGTAGCAGTGAGTCTGGCTCGAAGCCGCATCGCTTCGAGCCATTTTCGTGGCCTGGAACGCCCTGGCGCCATCGCGCGCTTCTACCTCCTGCATCCGGCCCCACGAGAAGTGGCTGCGCCCATCGTTCGGCGTATGTCCAGCCGCCTTCTCACAGTGGGCGCACGACCGGGGCGCAAGGGCCGTTCCGAACCGCTTCGATAGCAAGACCAGTCTGTGCAGTAGGGCCGCCGCTTGCGGCGCACCGGGACAAGGGGAGCAAAAACGCGCAGGAGCGCGCCGCCTGCCCGCCGAAATGAGGCCAGAAGAACGGACGCCCAGTCCGCTCGAACTTCTCTACGGCGAGGAAACTCATGCTGACGCAGGAACAGAAAGCTTTTTTCGATACGAACGGCTATCTGGTGCTGGAAAACGTCTGGTCCGAGGCGGAACTGGCCGAGGCGCGGCGGCAGATGAACGCGGTGCTGCGTGACCCCGAACACGCGCCGCCAGGCGTCAAGTTCAGCTTCGAGACGCCGGAGGAAGCGTCCCAACGCCCGCAAGACCCTGACAATCCGCGCCATGTCTGGATGCTGTTCGATACGCCATTGGCCGGAGACTGGTGGTACGACAATATTCGCGACCCACGCATCGTCGGCGCGATGAGCGATCTGCTCGGCCCCAACATCAATTTCCACAATGGCAAGGCGCGCATCAAACCGCCCGGCTATCAGAGCCATCAGATATGGCATCAGGACTGGCCCTACGAGAAACATACGTCGCCTGACCTGGCGGCAGCCCTCTTCTACCTGGACGATACGGAGGTCGGCGCGGCGGCTACTGAGGTCATTCCCGGCAGCCATAAGCAGGGCGAGTGGCCGCACGACGAGCAGAACGCTATCGCGCAGGCCGATGTGGAGGCGTTCGGCGTGGCCCCCGTCCCGCTGGCGGTGCCTGCCGGTTCTGTCGCCATCATCCACGTCCAGATCGTGCATCGCGCCACGCCCAACACGACCACCCGCAATCGCTCGGCCATCATCAACGAGTACAAAACGATGGAGACGCGCGACCTCTGGGGCAATCGCTGCGCTTTCGCGGAACTCCCTCTCTGGCGCAACGGCAAGCCGTACTGAAATGGATATACGGTTGGCGGCGGCCTACCTGAAGTTAGGGCAGATGTGGCAGAGACCCCGCGAGGAGTTGCCGGGTATTGCGATGAAAGCAGTCCAGGCGGGAACGGACGCGCCTGCCTTATCCAATTCTTGCGAGTGAAACGGAACCGCGCTGGTCGGAGGCGTATGCGCTGCTGGAGCGCGCCATCTACGAACTGGATTCCGTCTTTCCCACGCGCCGGGAGGCCGCTCTCTACATTGCCTGGCATTATGCCCAGGTCATCTACAGGCAGTCGGCGTCAACGGAGTATGCCGTCGAGCAGATCGCGCAGGTTCTTGATTTAGGCCCCGAAATTCCCAGAGAGATTCGGGCTTTCGTCCATGCGGCCAGAGAGTATCGCCTGTGGCGCGGAGCGGAACTGGAGGCAGAGGCCGTGCATCTTGTCGAGACGATGTGGAAAGCTGCGGCGATGAAGAAAGTCGAAGATTTTTAGCATAGCTAAACAATCTTGGCACGATTTATGCTACAACAGGAGTAGGCTGCCGGTGACATTTTCCAGGTCTGGCACGGAACATGCAAGAGATGGTGCGGAGCGATGGGCCGGGCAAAATCGGGAACGGTGCGCCATTTCCGGTATTTTTACGCCCTAAGTCAGTTTCGGGTGTCGCCATAATCTCCACTACGGACACAAAGACGTGGACTGCGCGCCCCGGAGGGCGTCGTCATCGGGAGCCGAAAGGGAGCCGCGCGCGGCGCGGCGTTGCCGTGCTGGAAAGAAGAGGGCTGTCGTGAGCCGTATGCCCGAGCCGTCCCGTGCGTCTGCGGGGCGGCAGTCCGCGCGCAAGCCGCGCGTGCTGTTTGTCAATACGCGCAGCGCACTCGGCGCGGACGTCGCTGTTCATCTGGAACTGATACAGAATTTTGATCCGGCGCAGGTCGAAGTCCATACCGCCACCAACCGCAACGCAAGCGATCTGGAGAAGACGCTCGGCATCCTGCGCGCCGTGCCGCACCTGAAGATCGTCGTCTGCGACCTGGGGCATGAGGTCGCGGGGCAGGGGCGCGGCAAACTCGGCAAGATCGCGGGCGGGCTGAAAAACCTGGGGGCGCTGGCCTCGCTGCTGCGCCTGGCCTGGTATGTGCGGCGGCATCAGATTGACATCCTGCACGCCACCGACCGCCCACGCGACGCGCTGTTCTCGACGCTGCTGGCAAAGCTGACCGGGCGGCGCAACGTCATCCATGTCCACATCAAGTGGTATCCCGAAATCGGGCGGGCGACCACCTGGGCATTGCGCGAATGTACGGGCGTGCTGGCGATCTCGCAGTTTACACGCCGTTCGCTG
>DASRGL010000505.1:0-2200 GCA_035651115.1 Chthonomonadaceae bacterium | reverse complement strand
GAAATCGCGCGTCGCCTCGACTCGCGCCTGCAAGGGGCAGCGCGGCCCGTTCAGACCGCCGAGAAGCGAGCGCAGGCGGGCGCGCAGGCGCGTCTGCCATGCCTTCATCGCTGCGGGGGCTTGCAGTTTCCATGCCATCGCGGGAACGGTCTCCGCGATGCGCTGGCGTGCATACGTCTGTGGATCCCAGGACTTACGGCTCGCGGCAGGAGCCATCTCTTCGCACCCTCCTGTCTCTCGTTGACTCTACCAACTATCTATTATAGCCGATGGTTTCTTTCTATCGAGAACCCGGCGTCGGAAACCGCGCACATTCTTGCTTTTGTCCCTGCGCCGCGCTATAATGGGCCACCACCGAGGAGCCAGCGACGATGCAAACGATTATCGAACCGTTCAAGATCAAGATGGTCGAGCCGATCCGCTTCACGACGCGCGCGGAGCGGACGCAGATATTGCAGGCGGCCTACTACAACCCGTTCCTCATCCATTCTGAGGACATCCTGATTGACCTGCTCACTGACAGCGGCACGTCGGCGATGTCGGCGGCGCAGTGGGGCGCGATGATGGTCGCCGACGAGAGCTATGCCTGCAGCCGCAGTTTCTTCAAGTTCGAGAAGGTCGTGCGGGAACTGACGGGCTTCAAGCACATCATCCCGACGCATCAGGGGCGCGCGGCGGAGCGGATTCTGTTCGAGCTGGTCGGCGGCGCGGGCAAGACCGTGCCGAGCAACAACCATTTCGACACGACTCGCGCCAACATCGAATACTCCGGCGCGGAGGCGCTGGACCTGGTCATCCCGGAGGGGCGCGTTCCCTCGGCGCAGCATCCGTTCAAGGGCAACCTGGACATCGCGCAGTTGGAGGCGACGATCGCGCGCGTGGGAGCGGAGAACATCCCGCTCGGAATGCTGACGGTGACGAACAACACGGGCGGCGGGCAGCCGGTCGCGATGGAGAACATCCGCGCCGTCAGCGAGACGCTGCACCGGCACGGCATCCCCTTCTTCCTGGACGCCTGCCGCTTCGCCGAGAACGCCTACTTCATCAAGAGCCGCGAGCCGGGCTATGCCCAGAAGACGCCGCGCGAGATCGCCCAGGAGATGTTCTCCTACTGCGACGGCGCGACCTTCTCCGGCAAGAAGGACGGCCTCTCGAACATCGGCGGCTTCCTGGCCCTCAACGACGACCGCCTGGCGGAGCAGGCGCGCAACCTGCTCATTCTGACGGAGGGCTTCCCGACCTACGGCGGGCTGGCGGCGCGCGATCTGGAGGCGCTGGCCGTCGGGCTGCAGGAGGCGCTGGACGAGCGGTATCTGGAGTATCGGCACGCCTGCATCGAGTACTTCGCGCGCAAGATACGGGAGGGCGGCGTGCAGATCGTGGAGCCGCCGGGAGGCCATGCCATCTATATAGACGCGCGTGCCTTCCTGCCGCATCTCCCGATAGAACAGTATCCGGGGCAGGCGCTCGTCTGCGCGCTCTATGAGATCGGCGGCGTGCGCGGCGTGGAGATCGGCGGGGTCATGTTCGGCAAGCGCGACCCGGAGACCGGCTCCGAGACCTACTCCGCGATGGACCTCGTCCGCCTGGCGATCCCGCGCCGCGTCTACACGCAGAGCCATGTGGACTATCTGGCTGAAGTCGTGCTGGAGACGTTCGCCAGCCGGGATGCTATCCGGGGGCTGCGCCTGACCTACCAGGCTCCCTTCCTCCGCCACTTCACGGCCCATCTGGAACCGCTTGAGACGATTTAAGCGCAAATTAGCCCTTGCGCGGAGGCCCATCTTGTGCTAGAATCAGAATGGTATGAGGTAATCTTTCTTTCCTTGTACCCTGCAGGCGTGCGTGATGCTTCCGGGAGTGCTGAGCCAACACTCATTAAAGTGGTAGGCGTCTCCGCAGGTGGAGTGGCAGCCCGGCGCAAGCCAGGAATCGCGTAAGCCTGTGGGCGCTTACCCGCCCGTGTCTCGCGGGTTCAAGCACTCTGACGCACACGGCGCCGCGGGGTAATCATGGAGAGGACGACGGAAAACACCGTCGTCCTCTTTTTTTATTCGGGTTCCTTTGCGGCCGATTCCAGCAGCGGGCAGTCGTCGCAGAACTGAAGATGCAGGCGGCGGGAGTCTACGGCGCAGCGCACTGTGCGCCCAGAAAGAGCCAGGATGATCCGCGTCATCCGCTGCACTTGGCGGCCCTTCAC
>DASRGL010000504.1:0-11488 GCA_035651115.1 Chthonomonadaceae bacterium | reverse complement strand
AAGGGGAGGGAGTTCAGTCTGGCTCTCCCCCTCCTTCATAAGGAGGGGGTTGGGGGAGGTCCGCACGGCTGTGACGCTGGTTGCAGCGAGCCTACCGCAAACTGCACAGAGCAGGAGTGAAGTGGTTGATAGCGTTCTTCTTGCCGGAGGGATACAATAACCGTACCGCTCACTCGGTAACCCCGCTCTCCCGCCTCTCCTTGCAACGGGGAAGGCCGTCGAGGGCGGGGAAGATAGGACACACGCAACCGGAGCCTCCTGCCAGGACGTAGGAGGCTCCGATCGCTTTTCCAAGACCCTGTTTTGCGATGGCGAGGCTGCTTTGCGGACACCCAGGTTCAGACGCTTGCGAGAGCCGTCGGCGTGACCAGGCCCATCCGCTCGGCGCGCTCCTGGAACTCGCCGGGATTGGAGGTCTTGGCAAGCGCGTCCTCGTAATCCACCAGGCCGCGCTGTACCAGGTCCAGCAGCGAGGCATCGAGCGTCTGCATTCCGAACTCCTGCCCGGTCTGCAAGTCCATGTAGATCTGATAGGTCTTGCCGGTGCGGATCAGCGTGCGGATCGCGGGCGTGCAGACCATCAACTCGAACGCGGCCACGCGCCCCTGTCCGTCCTTACGCACGAGCAACTGCTGCGAGAAGACGGCCTGCAAGACGACGGAGAGCTGCATCCGAATTTGGGGCTGGGCATCCGGCTCGAATACATCAATGATGCGGTCAATGGTCTGGGGCGCGTCGGTGGTGTGCAGGGTCGCAAACACCAGGTGGCCGGTCTCGGCAGCGGTGATTGCCAGCTTCATCGTCTCCAGGTCGCGCATCTCCCCGACCAGAATGACATCGGGGTTCTGCCGCATGACGTGCTTGAGCGCGGCGGAGAAGCTGTGCGTGTCCACCCCGATCTCGCGCTGATTGATGGTGCAGAGCTTGTCGTGATGCACGTACTCGATGGGGTCTTCAATGGTGATGATGTTGCCGGTGCGCGTCTCGTTGATATAGTCTATCATGGCGGCGAGCGAGGTGGATTTGCCGCAGCCGTGCGGCCCGGTCACCAGCACCAGCCCGCGCGGCAGCGAGGCGATGGCTTTGGTTGCAGGCGGCATTCCCAACTCGTCTATGGAACGAATACGGAACGGAATGAGGCGCATGACGGCGCCGATATGGCCCTGCTGCCGGAAGATGTTGATGCGAAAGCGCGATAGGCCGGGAACTTCATAGGAGGTGTCCAGTTCCATCATCTGCGTGAAATGCAACTCGCGTTCCACGTTCATAACGGGCTGAACGAGTTCAAACAGGTCGTGGTCTGTCAGCGGGGGCAGGTCGAGGCGCATGAGATGACCATGCACCCGCATCACCGGGGGTTCGCCGACCCGCAGGTGCAGGTCGGAGGCGTCTTCGTCTACCATCAGACGCAGCATCTCATCAATGTGTACCATGTCCCTTTCCCTCGGGGTCGCCTGAGAAGAAGAGCCTAAGGTGAGACGGTGAGGGGAACGTATCGCCGGGACGCCGCGCCTCCTCTGCGCGGCGCCGTCACAAGGGAGCGGATGGCCCCTTGCGGGAGCAGGCGCGCGAGGTACGGCAGCGATCGGCTTCTGGCCTCTAGCCCGCAGCAACCTGCCGGGCCGACCGTACCTCGTGGACAAGACAAAGATGCTGGCAAACAGGATTCTGTTTGCTTGATGGTATCATGCCTGTTAGCGGTTGTCAAGGTCTTTTTTGCAACCCTGGCCTCAAAGCGAAGCCTCCCTTCTCATGCCGCAGAAGGGAGACTATCGCCGAGGCACAGAGCCTCCTGCTCATCGGAGATGACAGGAAACCGGGCAGAATAATTGCACCGGGAGAAGGACGGCGGCGCTGTGCCGCTCGCCCGGACACAAAAAAGCCTTCTGTCGTTCGGCAGAAGGCTTTTGCGGCTCGATAAGATGCCGTGCTTATCCCACGGGCGCAGGCAGGGCAAACGTGACCCGGACTCTGGCTCCTCTCTCCGGGCGATTCTCGAACTGGACCTGTCCCCCAGATCGGTGCGAACCAGGCTTGTGACCAGTTCTAAGCCCGTTCATCGAACTCACTCTCCTGTCGCGACCCTGCTGGGATAGCCAGCCGGTTTGTGGAGGAGGAGAACATGCTTTTCTGAGGGTGGGGAGCGCGTCCTCTTACTGCTTCTATCCAAAATATACCCTAAAAGGGAGAATACGATGGTTGCCGGACAAAAGTTCAGACGGACGCCCGTTCGGATTAGTTCCGCGAAAGCGGAGCTTTCCAGAAAGGAATCGGGCCGTCTATCGCGAACTCTACCCCTGTCAGAGCAAGACAACATCGGGGCGATGGAGGCGAGCGAGCGATGGCGGCAGAGGCGAAATTTCTGGCGTTCGACCTGGGGGCGGAGAGCGGGCGTGGGGTCGTCGGTTTCTTCGATGGCGAGAAGCTGCGGCTGGAGGACGCGCATCGGTTCGGCAACGGCGCGGTGCGCGTGCTGGATACCCTGCACTGGGACGTATTGCGGCTCTTCTCCGAACTGAAGCGCGGCCTCGGCCTGGCGGTAGCGGCGCATGGCAGAGATTTCGCGGGCATCGGCATAGATACCTGGGGCGTGGACTTCGGCCTGCTCGGTCGCGGCGACACGCTGCTCGGCAACCCGCGTCACTATCGCGATCACGCCAACGACGGTATGATGGAAGCGGCCTTCGCCCTCGTCCCGCGCGACCAGATATTCGCCCGCACCGGCATCCAGTTCATGCAGTTCAACACCCTCTTCCAGCTCCTCGCGCTCAAGACGCAGCACTCGCCCCTACTGGAAAACGCGCAGACTTTGCTGATGATGCCCGACCTGCTCAACTTCTGGTTCACCGGGCAGAAGTCCACCGAGTTCAGCATCGCCACCACGACGCAGTTTTACGATCCGCAGGGCCGCGCCTGGGCGACCGACCTGCTCGAACGCCTGGGGTTGCCCTCGCACCTGCTCACCGACATCGTGCCGACCGCCACTCCTATCGGCACGCTGCGCCCGGACATCGCGGAGGAGGCGGGCTGCGGCCCCATTGCGGTCGTCGCGCCCGCCGAACACGACACCGGCTCCGCCGTCGTCGCCGTTCCCGCCTCCATGCCCGACTACGCCTATATCAGCAGCGGAACCTGGTCGCTGATGGGCATCGAGACGCCCGAACCGCGCCTCTCCGCGCAGACTCTTGCCGCTAACTTTACCAACGAGGGCGGCGCGTGCGGCACGATCCGCCTGCTCAAGAACATCATGGGCCTGTGGCTGGTGCAGGAGTGCCGCCGAAGCTGGGCGCGGCAGGGAACGGAACACTCGTATGCCGACCTGACCGCGCTGGCCGCTGCCGCCGCCCCGTTCGTCTCCATTGTCGAGCCGGACGATAAGGCATTCCTCGCCCCCACCGACATGCCGACGGAACTGCGCCGCTTCTGCGCCCGCACCGGCCAGCCGGAACCGGCAGACGTGGGCGCGACGGTGCGCTGCTGCCTGGAAAGCCTGGCGCTCAAGTATCGGTGGGCGATGGAGCGGCTCGAGGAGTTCCGAGGAGCGCGTATCGAGGCCATCCATATCGTCGGCGGAGGAACGCAGAACCGGCTGCTCTGCCAGCTTACCGCCGATGCCACCAACCGCACGGTCATTGCCGGGCCGGTCGAGGCGACCGCCATCGGCAACGTGTTGATGCAGGCGATGGGACGCGGCTATATCGCTTCGCTGGAGCAGGCGCGGGAGATCGTGCGCCACTCCTTCGACCTGGATACCTACGCTCCGTCCGGCGACCGCGCCGCCTGGGATGCCGCCTACGCCCGCTTCCTCGCCCTCCGCGAACAGACCGGGAATACGGCATAGTTTTCGAGTTTTACCTGGCGAATTCATTCGCGGCTGCCAAAGCACAAAGTCGGCCTCCGCCGACTGCATTTTCAGTCCACGCAGGTGGACTTTGTGCTTTTCCAGAAGCGGTTTCAACCGCCGAGAAAAAGAGGGGCAGTTCAACCGCCGAGAACAATTTTCCCTACCAACATGCGCCCGCACGGCAGAAAGCCCGCCTTCTGCAACGTCCGGCGCGAGGCGAGATTGGTCGGATTGCAGCGCGCCGCCGGTCTCCGGCCCGCTTCGTAGCAGACCCGCTTGACCTCCTGCACCAGATAGCTGCCGTAACCCTGTCGTCGGGCCGGTTCCGCGACCTCCATAAAGATGTCTCCGTAGGGCGGGTTATAGTGACAGAGAAAGCCGCCCCACGCCACTACCCCGCTCCCGGCCTCCACGACCCAGGCGCCTTTCGCCTCCGCCTCTTCGGGTGTAGCGCGCCGGAAGACGCCGTTCGGACAGGGAAGATCGGTAATGAAAGCGTCCTGGAACAGGATACTTCCCTCGGTGATGTCGGTCGCGCAGTCGTAGAGCATCGTCACCATCAAGGGCATATTGGTCTGGGCTTCGATCTCGATGGCCCCGCTGACCCGAATCAGTTCGCGAAAGAGAGCCTGCGCCTGGCTGCGCACGTGCGGCAGCGTGTAGAACTCCATCAGCCGACCCGGATCGTACTTGTTCCTGACGCCCCCATAGCCCGCCCGCCGACCGTCCACGAGAATCAGGTAGGCATCCGCCAGTTCGCGCCTCAGAAGGGAGTCACAGATGATCTGGCAGTTGGCTTCCTGACGATACAGGTCGCGCAGGGCCTCGATCTCTTTGTATTCGGTTCGCTCTACCTGGATTTGCATGATGACCTCGCCTGGGATATGGAGAAATCGGTTCTCTCCATAGAATAGCACACTACTCCGAGGAAGGGACGCCATGCGGAAATACCAGGTCGTGAACGACCTGGCTAGGGAGCGGCTGCGCCGCCAACCGGTCTGCGACCGGAAAAACGAATTCCCGCCCGCAGGGCGGTTAGCCGAAGGCTCTTCAGGCGGGTCGTTCACGGCCCGACACCAGGCCGAGAAGGCCGGGCAGGAATCGCCCCTGTCCCTGGCGAAAACTGCCGTGTGCGCAGGCGCAGAGCGACGGTGAGGCGGGGCGCAAAAGCGGCCCCGACACTCCGTAAAGAGAGAGGGGAAGAGGGGACGTTATGCCAAGAGTAGACGGACGCGGCAGCAATCAGATGCGCCCGACGAAGCTGACGCGCGGCTTCATGCCCAATGCGGAAGGCTCCTGTCTGATCGAGATGGGCAACACGCGCGTCATCTGCACGGCTTCGGTCGAGGACAAAGTGCCGCCTTTTTTGAAGGGCCAGAATCAGGGCTGGGTGACGGCGGAGTACGGGATGCTGCCGCGCTCCACGCATACCCGCACGCCCCGCGAGACCAAGAGCGGCCCCGGCGGGCGCACGATGGAGATTCAGCGCCTCATCGGACGCAGCCTGCGCACCGTCACCGAACTGCCCGTTCTCGGCGAGCGCACCATCTGGATAGACTGCGACGTGCTGCAAGCGGACGGCGGCACGCGCTGCGCCTCCATCACCGGAGCCTATGTCGCGCTGGCGGAAGCCTGCCATAGGCTGGTCAAGCAGGGCGCCATCCATCGGCTGCCGCTCGTCGCGATGGTCTCCGCCATCAGTGTCGGCGTCGTCGGCACGGACGAAGTCCTCGACCTCTGCTACGAGGAAGACAGCCACTCCGGGGCCGACATCAACGTGGTCGCGACGGACAAGAACCGCTATATCGAAGTGCTGGGGGGCGCGGAACAGACGCCCTTCGACCGCGCCCGCCTCAACCGCCTGCTCGACCTGGCGCAGATCGGCCTGGACGAACTGTTCCGGCTGCAAAAGGCCGCGCTGGAAGGTATCCTATGACCCCGCCCCGCAAGCTGCTCATCGCGACGACGAACCCGAAGAAGGGCGGGGAGATGATGCAGATTCTCCGCGCCGCCGACCTCGGCCTGGAACTGGTGACGCTGGCCGATTTCCCGGACGCGCCGCCCGTCGAAGAGACCGGCGCGACCTTCCTGGAGAACGCGCGCCTGAAAGCCCTGGCCGCCGTCGAACACACGGGCCTGCTCTCTATCGCCGACGATGGCGGGCTGGTCATAGACGCGCTCGGCGGGCAGCCCGGCGTGCAGTCCCACCGCTTCCTCGGCGAACAGACCTCCTTTCCCGACAAGATGGCCCGCATCCTGGAGATGCTCCAAGACGTTCCCGACGCCGACCGCGCCTGCCGCTTCCAGTGCGCCGTCGTCATCGCCACGCCGCGCGGCCAGACCTTCGACTGCCTGGGCGTCTGCGAGGGCCGGGTCGCCCATGAGATGCGCGGAACCTACGGCTTCGGCTACGATCCGATCTTCTACCTGCCCGAACGCGGCAAACACATGGCCGAACTGCCGCCCGAAGAGAAGCATCAGATCAGCCATCGCGGGAAGGCGCTCGCCTGCGCCATCAAGACGCTGCGCGAATTGATCTACTAAGCCGCGCTCGCTTCGCTCAACTCTCCCCTCTCTCGCAGCGTGGGAGAGGGAGCCAGGGGCGAGGGCGGTTGACAAACCCAGACGCGGGTCGGTAAGGTGAGAAAGCAGAGCAAGCGATGGAGGCGCTGGTCGGTGCGGCATGTGCGGCGCAGTTTCTACGCGCTGACAGACTGCCAGACGCCGACACGCCACCGCACGCTGTTGCAGCGCCTCTTCTGTTACCTGCACCGCCTCTCGAACGCCTACGCGACGCACCAGTGCAGCCTTATGGCCTGCGCCTGCGCCTACTGCGCGCTGCTGTCGCTGGTTCCCCTGCTGGTCGTCGGCATCTCCGCGTTCGGCTATGTCGTCGGCGGCTCGGAGCGCGCGCTGGATCAGGTCGTCGCGGCCATCAACAGCTATGTGCCGATCAAAGCCGCGTTTCTCAAGGAGACGCTGCGGCATGTCCTGCAAGATCGCGGCCTGATCGGTCTGCTGGGCCTGATCGGGCTGCTCTATGCCGCGCACCAGACCTTTCTGGCGATGCAGCCCGCTTTGAACATCATCTGGAACGTGCCGGAGACGCGCCACTGGCTCCGCCTGCGCTTCCTGGCGGGCGTGGCGACCCTCTACACGCTGGTGCTGCTCGGCGCTGACCTGGCCGCTTCCGCTCTCTTCACCTACCTGCAAAATCTCGACCAGTCACTCCTTCCCGAACAGGTGACCTCCTTTGCGCTGCGCCTGGCCGTCGGCCTGGTGCCGGTGCTGCTGACTACGCTGCTGTTCGCCCTGCTCTATCATTTCCTGCCTAACCGCGACGCCTCCTGGAAGGCGACATTTCTCGGAGCCTTCGTCGCCTCGGCGCTCTGGCAGCTTACCAAGCTGGGCTTCGGCGTCTTTCTCACCTACATTCACAGCTACGACCGTATCTACGGCTCCCTCAGCGGCCTGGTCATTCTCGTCGTCTGGATGTACTACTCGATGGCGATTCTGCTGCTGGGCGCGGAGATAGCTGCCGATTATGAGACTATCCGGCGCGGCCCGCGCGCGGCGGAAGCCCGCGCCCATTCCGGCGCCGATCTCTACGCCGCGACCGGAACCGCCGTGCGGCAGGCGGAGGCGGAAGCGGCCCGCGCGGCGGAAGCTGAAGCCGCCGCTCCTTCCGAACCGGACTGAGCCGTTGGAACGACGCCATGCCGGGTACAGAACGTACCCGGCTGTGGGGCGGCTGCGCCGCCAAGCGTCCTGCCGGACGCGCACAGCATTTCCCGTCCGCGAGGACGGTTGGCTGTCGCGCGAAGCGGCTGCGCCAATCGTCTGGCGCGTGTTTAGCCGCATTCCGCAGTGGCCCTCCAGACGGGTATTTCAATGCCCGGCATGGCGTATTTTGTGGAACCGAGCGGGGGCCTTCCAACGTATCACTGTCATCATAAGGAAGAGAGCATTATCCCGGCTCCCTCGGTAAAGAAAGGCCGTGCTATGTCAAGATGCTGCCCGGTTGAGCGTATAGATTCGGTGGGATGCTTCGCGCGCCTGCGCCGCAGGCCGATGCGGTCTCGGTTGTGGCCGCTCTGGGGCCTGCTGCTCCTGATGCCGTTCGCCACGCGCGCCGATAGCCCGCCCCTTGCGCCGACCCCGCGTATCGTGATCGTGGGCGGCGGGCCAAGTCCCGAACACAACCAGGTCGCGATCGAAAGCAATGTCCGCTATGTGCGCAAGCTGCTGCCGCCAGGGGCCGTGCGGACGACGCTGTTCGCCGATGGCGATGCGGCCCGCGAGACTGTTCTGTACGAAGAGGAGGCGAAGCCGCTTTCGGAGGGGGAGCGCGTGTTCGGCCTGCTGACGAAGGGAAGCGAGGGCGGCAGCGCCGCCACGCTGCACTATCGGAAGCCGAATCTCGGCGGCGCTCTGGACGGGGCTTCGCGCCGCGCCGATCTGACGCGCGTCTTCACGCAGTTGCAGCAGGAGGCGAACGGCACGACGGCCAACCGCCCGCTATTTCTCTATTTCACAGGGCATGGCAGCCCGGACGAGGGCGACCGGGAGAACAACGCTTACGATCTCTGGGGCAAAGACGAGCGGCTGTCCGTGCGAGACCTCGCCGCGCAGATCGCGCGCCTGCCCGCCAGCGTGCCGGTCACGCTGGTCATGGTGCAGTGTTTCTCCGGCGCGTTCGGCAACCTGATCTTCGAGGGCGGCGATCCGAAGGGCAAGGTGATAGACCGGGACATCGCCGGATTCTTCGCCACCATCAAAGAGCGGCCCGCTGCCGGCTGCACGCCGGAGGTGAACGAGGCCGAATACCACGATTTCACGTCCTACTTCTTTGCCGCGCTGACCGGGCGGGATCGCGTCGGGCGGCGCGTCACCGGGGCGGACTACAACGGGGATGGGCGCGTGGGCATGGACGAAGCCTACTGCTACGCCCTTGCCAACGACGAATCCATTGATATTCCGGTCTGCACCTCCGATGTGTTTCTGCGCCGCTTCGTCACGCGGAAGGATGCCGCACTTTTCCAGGCCCGTTACTCGGAGGCGCGCTCCTGGGCCACGCCCGCGCAGCGCATGGCGCTTGACGCTCTCTCGACACGGCTGAAGCTGAGCGGCGAGGATCGGCTCTCGGTCGCCTATAACCGGGAGTTCCGGGACGAGGGCGAGGATGGCGCGGGGCAGAAAAGCGCCGTGCGCCGGGCGGCGCGGCGCTTCGAGACGGCGCGGCAGGAGGGATGGCAGCAGATCACCGCGCGCTGGCCCGATCTCAGACGGGAGGGGACGCCGGAGTATGAGCGGGCGAAGAAGGAAGCCATCGCGCTCCTGAACCGGCAGGCAGGCGAAGGCAAGTGGGACGATCTGCTGGACGCCGAAACCGCGCTCGGCAGGGCGATGGAGGCGCAGTATACCGCCGAACTCGCCGAGTCGCGCCTGCTGCGGTTTATCCGCCTGGCGAAGAGCGTCATCCTGGCGCATACCCTGCGCGAAACCGGCGAGCCTGCGATCAAGGCGCGCTTCGAGCGGCTCATCGAGGCGGAAGGCCGCACGCCGCTTCCTCCCGCCGATCTTGCGCAGGGAACCGCGCAGCCTGCGCCAGTAGGCGAATACGCTCTGACTACTTCCGTCGCAAAATATACTGACAGTGGGTGCAGATGAGGCTGGAGGGGTAGTCGCGGAGGAGGCGAGCGTAGCGATCCTGGCGGCGCTTGCCGAAGAACTTGGACCCCAACGGCTCAATGATGTTGCGGTAGATCAGTTTGAGGACCACGCCCTCCCAGCCCCATAGCAGGTAGGTGAAATAGTTGCGATCCGTGCCGTCGTCGAGCAGGTAGCCCTCGTTGCGCGCGACGGCGTTGTGGTGGCGCAGGTAGGTCATCGAATGCCTGCATTTCGGACAGTCCACGACGCCGGACATCGGATTGTCGAGATCGTAAGGCATGACTGTCTCGTGACTGCATGGCTCTCTTCTCCCTCCGAGGGAGAAGGGCCGGGGATGAGGAGGAACCCCTCGGTCAGGTCAATCCACAGAAATCGGCACGCGCCTGCCGGTGGTCGCCGACTCGATAGCGCCGAAGACCATCGCCAGGCTCTTGATGTTGTCGTGGCACTCGCCCATGGGAGTCGCGCCGGTTTTGAGGGCGTTCAGGAAGTCGCGCAGGGAACCGGCAATGCCGCCCGGCGAGGGAACGATCTCGGCGGCGTGCGTCTCCGTCTTGTGATGGAAGCCCTCCTTCTCTACGATGCGGTCTGCCACGATCTGTTCGTGACCATCCCAGGTCGCCGTGCCGTTCGGCCCGACCGCGCGCCACTCCGATTCCCAGGAGGTATGCCGCCCCTCCGAACACCAGGAGCCGCAGTAGGTATAGCGGAGGTCGCCTGTCATCTCGAAGAGCGCGTTGGCGCAGGCATCGCCTTTGTACCAACTCCATGCGGGATTGTACTCCTCGCAGTAGACGGCGACCGGGTCGGCCCCGCTCAGGTAGCGGGCGGCGTCGAAGGTGTGGATCGCCATGTCCAGCACCAGTACGTGGGCCATCTCATCGCGGAAGCCGCCGAAGTGCGCGCCGAGGAAGAAATCCGACTTGAGGATGCCGAGCGGCCCGATAAAGGTGTCTATCAGCTTCTTGTAGGCATGAATCCGGCTGTCGTAGCGGCGGCTCTGGCTGACCATGTAGAGCTTGCCCGCCTTTTCTGACGCGGCTACCATCTCTCGCGCCTGCGCCATCGAAGCGGCCATCGGCTTCTCGCCGAGGACCGGCACGCCCGCCTCCAACGCCTGCACGGTCACGTCCCGGTGCGCTTCCGGCACGGTCACATCCACGACGAAATCGGGCCGGGTCTCGGCCAGCGCCCTGCCTAGATCCGCGCCCGTGTGGATGCCGGAGAACTGTAGCTCGTCGGCGGCGCGCGCCGCCACGTCGGGCCGGATGTCCACCCAGCCGACGACCTCGGTCTCCTCGCAGTCCTTCAGATTGCGGCCCCAGGCGCGGCCCATGCCGCCCGCCCCGACAATCAGCGCCTTGAATGCTGCCATCTCTCTCCTCCCGCGCCTCTACTGTTTTTGCGTCTCGTACCAACCGAGCGGCGAGTTGATGCAGGTCGAAGTCGCATAGCGCGGCTTGGGCGGCGAATAGACCCACTGCGCGGCGTTGGCGATGATCCGGCGCACCTCCGCCTGATGGTAGACCGGGTTCGTCTCATGTCCGGGGCTGAAGTAGAAGATGCGGCCCTGCCCGCGCGTGAAGCAGCACCCGCTGCGGAACACCTCGCCGCCCTTGAAGGAACTGATGAAGACGAGTTCATCGGGCTGCGGAATGTCGAAATACTCGCCGTACATCTCCTGCTCCGGGATGATAAAGACCGGCGGGATGCCCTGCGCGATGGGATGGCCGGGGTTGACCGTCCACACCGTCTCCCGGTCGTCATCGCGCCAGCGCAGCGCGCAGGTCGTTCCCATCAGACGGACGAATATCTTCGACCAGTGGCCGGAGTGCAGCACGACCAGGCCCATGCCGGAGAGGACGCGATTGTGGACTCGATCTACGATCTCGTCCTGCACCAGATGATGCCCCATGTGGCCCCACCAGGTCAGGACATCGGTCTCCGCCAGGACTTGCTCGGTCAGTCCAT
>DASRGL010000503.1:0-3865 GCA_035651115.1 Chthonomonadaceae bacterium | reverse complement strand
CCCAAGAAGCCGCGCCCGCACGGGCCAGCAGAGGCTCGGTGGAGAGGGCGTCCGCTCGACTTGCATTTCTTAGGCACGCCGCAAGCGTTCGTCCTGAGCCAGGATCAAACTCTCCATCAGATAAACACTGATGTGAAGCTGCCGACGCCGAGGCATCCGCAGCGCAATAACCAAGCAAACCCTGGCCCATCGTCACAAAACTACGTTCGTGACGCAAAGTTCATAATGGCTCGCAGTTGACGTTTCAATCCTCACCCGCTCCGAAAAGCGAGCGCCATGAAACTCGAAGTCTTTGCCAAAAGCAAAGCCCTCACAAAACGTCACACGCGACTCTCAAGGATCAGAAACTGGCCGACGTTCCGACTCTGGGAGCGTCCGCCCTGGCACACGCAAAGACCTCTCTGTTTCTGCACTCGCGTCTGCCTTGTGTGGTGGAGGTCAATCTCACCCGCACAGCGAAACGGGGTTCAAAACGGGGTGTCTCGCGAAGCCTTGATATTATACATGCTCCCCACCCTGCTGTCAAGGGGGTCTGAAAAAAGATTTTCGAGGGGACGGGACGCCGGTTCAGCCTGTGTTCCTCTGCTCCGCATAGCGCCCCACTCTAATCTTCCTCTTCGTTAGGGGAGGGAACCGTTTTGTTGGGCGTTCCAAATCCGTCCCCAAGTAGATCACCAACCGGCGGCTGATTGACAGCCAAGACCAGATCAGCGATAATACGGACAGCCTCACCGATCCCTGCGGGCGTGAGGCGCTGCGCCGCTTGGAATAGGGATCAGGAAAGGAAGGAAGGATGAGACAGTATGGAACGCTGTTGCTGGCCTGTTCTCTCTGGTTGGAGGTGTTCTCTGTGAAGGCAAATGCGCAAGCCCTGCCGCCGGGCGCTCCCGTTCCGGCGGGCCAGCATCCCTGTCTGACCGTGACGCGCGCAGAGATCGCGCAGGTCAAGGAGAGGGCGAAAAAGATACCCTGGCTGCAAGCCGCTCTGGACAGCATGGTGGCGCAGGCCGAACAGGCGCTCCAGGTGGATGTCGCGACGCTGCCCGCCAAAGACAACGGTCGCCATGCCGAGATCGCCAGCGAGGCGGCGGCGCTCGGCTACGGCGCGCTGCTCACCGGCGACAAACGGTTCGCACAGAAGGCGAAAGAGATCGTTCTGCGCTATGCCGATGCCTATCTGAGCTATCCCTGCGAGCCGGAAGCGCGGCTCCACTCCTACTCTCTGTCGGAGGGGATGTGGCTGGCGCAGATGGCGGAAGCGGTAGACCTGCTCTACGCCGCCGATGTGCTGACCGAGGCGGAGAAGAAGCATATCGAGCAGGACATGCTGCGCCCCGCCGCCAACGAACTGATGCAGGATCGGCGCAGCACGCCCCAGCGCAAGGACGGGCATCACCAGTGCTACAACTTTCAGACGATCCAGTGCGGCGCGGTCGGGCGCGTCGGCTTCCTGCTGCGCGACCCGCGCTATATTGAGTGGGCGACCAGCGAGGTCAAGCGCATTGAACTGCCGCCGGACGGGAAAGGCATCTACGATTTCGGCTACGGCTTCCGGCACATGGTCAAGCACGACATCCGGGACGATGGCTTCTTCTGGGAACGCTCTTCCGGCTACCACTTCTTCGTGGTGGACTACGCCGTCAAACTCTGCGAGGCCGCGCTGCGCCAGGGCGTAGACCTCTGGCATCTGCGTCTGGCGGACGACAGCACGGAGAACGAAGAGGGTTCCGGCAACTACACCTGCGACGGCGACAACGGCCCCAAAAGCGTGCAGTTCCTCTTCGACGCCCCGCTCTACTTCACGTTCGGCAACCTGACCCTGACCAGCATCGCGGATAGCGGCATCGGCTCGCTGCGCAACGTCGTGGGACTGTACGAACTGGCCTACACCCGGTATCGCGATCCGCGCTACGCCTGGCTGCTGCAGGAAGCCTACAAGCAGCAGCCCGCCGTGCCGCTGGCCTGGCGCTCCTGGCAGGCGGAGGGCGATCCGGCCTTCGGCGTCACCGACCACGACGCCTATCAGGGCAAGCGCGCCGCCTGGATCGCCTGCCCCGACGACCGGAGCCGGGGCGGTCTGATCAGCCCTCTGGTGGCGGTCAAGCCCGGAGAGAAGTTCCATTTCTCGTTCGCCTACCGGACGGAAGGGGTTGCGGTGAACAGTACGCCCTGCCGCGTGCGCCTGGAGTTCTATGACGCGGCGGGCAAGCCGACGCCCGCGCTGGAACACTATCTCGACGGCGGGCCGACCGTGACGTGGCGCGTTCTCTCGCACGACTTTACCGTGCCGGAGGGCGTGGCGCAGGTCGGCGTGGAGATGTTCGCCTGGCATGTCAAGGGGCGCGTCTTTTTCGACGCCGTGACCTTGCAGCGTGCGGGAGAGAAGCCGGATCTCTTTGCCAACGGCGATTTCGAGAGCGGGCAGACCGTGCGGCCCGCGCTGGCGTCGGGCGGCATCCTGCCTTCTGTTCTGCCCTGGAACGTCGTGGACAGCCTTCCGGCGGGCAAGTCGCCGCTGGAGTCGCCCCTGAAGCCGGGAACGGCGCAGACGGATCAGAAGTTCGCCACGACCGGCACGCTGCGCAGCGGCAGCAGCCTCTTCCCCGCGACCGGCCTGGCGCTGCTGCGCCATCAGCCCAGAGACCCGGACGGCCTGGCGGCAGTCCTGACCTACGGCCCCTTCGGCGGCGGGCATGGGCATAAGGACAAGCTGAGCCTCTCCCTCTACCAGCACGGCCAGCAGATGCTTCCCGACCTGGAGACGGCCTCCTACGACTCCGACCTGCACGCCGCCTGGACGATGGAGACGATCAGCCATAACACCATTGTCGTGGATATGCAGACCCAGTACCCGCAGCGCAAATGGCGGCACGACAGTTCGCAGCAGCCCGCGATGGGCGAACTGGTCTGCTTCCATGCCGATCCGTTCGCGCAGATCGTCCGCGCCCGGTGCGATAACGTCTATGCGGGCGTGCTATTGGACAGAACCGTCTGCCTGGTAGATGGCATCACGATAGACGTCTTCTCGGCGCGCTCCGACAAGGCGCATACCTACGACTGGGTCATCCGCTCGCCGGGGACGCCGCGGGCGGACGCCGCGCTCTCGCCGCTCTCCGCGCCGCTGGCGAAAGACCAGGGCTATCAACTGCTCTCCAACCTGCGCGCCGCGACGAGCGGTTCCTCGTTTACCTGCGCGTTCGGAGGAGAGAAGGAGGGGCTGAAGGTGACGATGGCCGGAGTCCCGGACACGCAGTTCATCCTCTGCGATGGGCCGACGAACACGCCGGACGCGCGGATGCCGATGCTGCTGGCGCGGCGGCACGCAACGCAGACGACCTATGTCAGCGCGATCCGCAGCGCGGGCGACACGCGCCCTGTGAGCCTGGAGACCGAGGAGATACCGGGCGGGAGGCTCGTCCTTCTGAATATAGGGGGCAAAGAGTACGTTCTGGCGCTCGATGACGGCGGAGGGAAGCTCGAATACGAGGGTTCTCGATTGGAGGGCAAGGCGGCGGTCGTGGCGCTGGAGGGCGGGCGCATCGCCAGGGCCAGCATGGTCGGCCTGCGCTCCCTGACCATGCCGGGTCAGCCGCCCCTGACGCTGCCCTCTCCGCAGGACGTGCTGCTGGAACGCACGGCAGACCGCCTGCAGGTCGCGCGCTCCTGGCTTCCGGTCAACACGGGCGGCGTCTTCATCCCCGGCAGGAAATAGCCTCCAACAAAACGCGCCCCGCTCCTACGATGCAGGAGCGGGGCGCGGGACTTTCTATCAGATGAGTTCCTGGATGGGTTCGTGTCCATCGAGGAGATAGTGCGGACGCCCTAACGCATCCGTGACGGGCGTGCTGGCAATGTCTATGCCCAG
>DASRGL010000502.1:0-2456 GCA_035651115.1 Chthonomonadaceae bacterium | reverse complement strand
CGACGGCGGTGATGGCGCGCATGTGCGGCGTGGCGATCACGGCCTACCGGCGCACGCGCGCCACCCTCGGCCAGACGGTCGTGATGATCGGGCTGGGTCTGGTCGGCAACCTGGCGGCGCAGTTCTTTACGCAGGCCGGGCAGCGCGTCGTCGGTCTGGACTTCTCCGCCAAGCGCCGCGCGCTGGCCGAGGAGGTCGGCATTCCGCTCACCATTGACCCCGCCGCGCAGTCGGAAGACGAGACCTGGGAAAAAGTCCGCGCATTCAACTTCGGCGCGCTGCCGCCCATCATCGTGGACGCGGTCGGCGATACGCGCATCGTCGAGCAGGCCATCCATCGCGTCGCCGATAACGGGCAGGTCATCATGCTCGGCACGCCGCGCGCTCCCTGGGAGACGGATGCGACGCGCAGCTACAAGCGCGCCCATTTCCATGGGGTCGAGATCATCGGCGCGCTGGAGTGGACGATCCCGCTGCTCAAGCGCCAGAGTCCGGGCGTGACGACGGAGTCCAACGCCGAACTGATCTATCAGATGCTCCTTGAAAAGAAGCTGAACGTGCAGCCGCTCATCTCGCACGTCCTGCCGCCCGCGCAACTGAACGACGCCTATCAGGGCCTGCTGCATCAGAAGGATACGTTCCTCGGCGTGGTCCTAGACTGGGAGAACAACCCGCCGCCCGTCGCGGAGATTTAGAATCCGCAGATTGACACAGATTAGCACAGATTGACCCTGCGATGCCTTCCACGCAGCCGTTCGCCACAACACAGCCGCCAAACGCTGCGACCGGGCGGGCGCAGCGTTTGGCGGCGTATGGCCTGACGCCGCGCGCCCTCCTCCTCGGCACGCTGCTGATTCCGGCGCTCATCTTCTGGAACGTCTACAGCGACATCGTGGCGCAGTCTACCGAACTGGCGGTCACGTCGCTGAGCATCGGCGTCGTCTTTGCGCTGCTCGTCCTGCTGGCCCTCAACCTCGCGCTGAAGCGGTGGCTGCCGCGCTACGCGCTGACTCAGGCGGAACTGCTGTTCATCTACGTGATGCAGACCGCCTCTATCGGCATCAGCAGCGTGGGGATGGTGCAGTTTCTGAATATGATGCTGACGGGCGTGTTCCGGTATGCAACGCCGGAGAACGGCTGGGCGGAGGAGTTCCATCCCTTGCTGCGTTCCTGGGCTTTTCCTGACCCGGCGGCGCTGAAAGGCTTCTATCTCGGCCAGTCCTCCTTTTTCACCAGGGCGCACCTGCGCGCCTGGCTCGCGCCCATCCTGGTCTGGTCGGCGTTCGTCGTCGTGCTGCTGTGCGTCATGCTCTGCCTGAGCGCGATTCTGCGGCGGCGCTGGGTGGAGCAGGAGCGGCTGACCTTTCCCATCGTCATGCTGCCTCTGGAACTGACGCGCGACGGCGGCAACCGGGCCTTCTTCACCAGCCGGGGGATGTGGGCCGGGTTTCTGCTGGCGGCGGCGCTGGAGAATATCGCCGGGATCGCCTACCTGTACCCGTCGCTGCCGTTCCTGCCGCTCAAGCCGTTCGACCCGCGATTGAACCTGACTTCTCTGTTCGCAACGCCGCCCTGGAACGCCGTCGGAGAGGTGCAGTTGTCGTTCTATCCGGTGGTCATCGGCCTGGTCTATCTCCTGCCGCTCGATGTGGCCTTCTCCTGCTGGTTCTTCTTCCTGGTGCGCAAGCTGGAGGACGTGCTGATGGCGGCGCTCGGCTTCCGTGATCCGGGCGTGAGCCTGGCGCTGTCGCGGATGCCGTACTACGGAGAGCAGGCGGGCGGCGCGTTCATCGGGTTTGCGCTGTTCTCGCTGTGGGGGATGCGGGGCTATCTCCATGAGGTCGTTCGCACGGCGCTGCGCCCGAAACAGGGGCCGCTCGACGACCGCGAGGAGCCGCTCTCCTATCGAGCGGCGCTGCTCGGCGTTGCAGGCGGCACGGCGGCGCTGGTCGCGTTCGCCTGGGCGCTGGGGCTGTCGTGGCGGCTGGGGCTGACGTTCTTCGTCCTCTACTTCCTGGTCGTGCTGACCTACACACGCATTCGGGCCGAGGCGGGCCTGCCCTGGGCCTTCGGGCCGGACATGACGCCCCACCAGATGATTGCCGCGACGCACGGAACCGCCGCGCTCGGTACGCAGAACCTGGTCGGGCTGACGCAGTTCCAGTGGATGGACCTGGACTATCGCCCGACGATGATGCCGCCGCAACTGGAAGCGATGAAGCTGGCGGGCGAGGCGCGGATGCGGCAGAGGCAGGCGTCCGGCGTGATGCTGCTGGCGGCGGCCGTCGGGGTTCTGGCCTCCTGGATCGGGCTGCTGGCCTGCTACTATCACTACGGCGCGGCGTCGGCGCACGTGGATAGCTGGCGCACCTCAATGGGCCGCACGCCCTGGGATATTCTCTCCGACTGGGTCTACAATCCAACCAAGATAGACCCGGCGCGGCTGGAGGGCATCG
>DASRGL010000501.1:0-6146 GCA_035651115.1 Chthonomonadaceae bacterium | reverse complement strand
ACGCCTGCCCTACCGGAGCCATCGTCGCGCCGTTCCAACTCGATGCGCGCCGCTGCCTCTCCTACCTCACCATCGAACTCAAAGGAGCGATTCCGGAAGAGTTCCGCCCTGCCCTCGCCGAATCGGGCAACCGCATCTTCGGCTGCGACATCTGCCAGGAGGTCTGCCCCTTCAACCTCCGCCGCTCCGTCCCGACCGAGGAACCCGCTTTCCAGCCCCGCGAAGCGACGAAGGCTCCCCTTCTCGTGGACATGCTGAAGATGACGCAAGAGCAGTTCCGGCAGCAGTTCAAGGGCAGCCCGGTCAAACGAGCGAAATGGCGCGGTCTCTTGCGAAATGTCGCCGCCGCGCTCTCGGCTTCCGATGACCCGGCAGCGGAAGCCGCGCTCATTGAGACGTTGAGCCACGAGGAGCCTCTGGTGCGGGAGCAGGCGGAGTGGTCATTGAAAGCAATACAAGCGAGAAAGCTGCGCAAAGATACCGAGTAACACGACGCGCTGGAATGCTCCCACTTTCCAACGGACGAAAGGTTCCGTCTTGTATTCTACTCGTGTTGCTTATTTTGTAGCTCCACAACCTGTTCAGCCGGTTTGGAGGCGGCACCCCCTCTTTGCTAAGCGGGGAAAATTGCTGAAATTGCTCTGACTGCTTTATGCCTGTTCACTACCGAACACTTTTTGAGCCGAGCAAGACGCACAGGCCCACGTGGAATGGGGCGGTTGCGCACCGACACAGGCTACCGCGACCCGCGTTGTCGTCGGGCGCTGGGGCGTCGGAGGAGAGCGCCTCTGATCCCGGAGCGTCGGAACCAGCGGGAGCAGCGCCAGAAGACAGGGCGTCTTGGCGGGCGTCCGGTGGTCTTTGTGGCTGCCGACTATGCCCAAGGTAACGGGGTGGAGCGCAGCATTTTGCGTCTGCAGCAGTGGCGTCGGGTGGCGACCCGCTACGAGAAGCGCGCAGTCAACTACCTGGCGATGGTGACCTTGGCGGCGATAATCCTGTGGACGAGATAGCATCTGTCAGACAGGCCCTAAAAGGGTATATAAAAACCCCGCTGCGGCAGTTAAAACTGCCCCTGCAAAAGCACGGAGTCCGCCTGCGCGGACTCCAGCCCCCACCCCAACCCTCCCCTTGCGAAGGAGAGGGAGCCTTGAGTCGGCGCAGGCCGACCTGGTGCCTTTGCAGCCGCGAATTCCTTCGCCGGGCAAGGTTTTTCTACACCCTACTTAAAACGGCGGGACAGGGACGCCATTGCGGCGCACCTCGAAGTGTAGATGGGGGCCGGTGGACATACCCGTAGAGCCGACGCGGGCGATCGTCTGGCCCTGATGCACGACCTGTCCCTCAGAGACCATCAGCGCCGAGCAGTGACCGTAGAGCGTGGTGACGCCGTTGCCATGATCTATGATAACGCAGTTGCCGTAGCCGCGCGTGTACGCCGCCAGGATGACCGTTCCGCCGCCCGCCGCATGGATGGGAGCGCCGTAGCCTGCGCCGAAATCTATGCCGGTGTGCATCTTACGGCGGTGCAGAATGGGGTGGAAACGCGAACCGAAGCCGGAGGTGATGGGGCCGATGACGGGCCGGATGAAGCCGCCGCGCCAGACGGGCGGGATCGGTTCCTCGGCCTGTTCGCGCGGAGCGTGCGGCAGCCTGGGACGGCTGCGCCGCGCCTGCCGCATGGCTTCCCGCCGCAGTTGCAGCGCCTCGGAGAGCGCGCGGATACGGTCGGTCATGGCGTTCGCCTCGTTCTCCAGTTCGTCGAGTTCCTCCTCCGCCTCGACCCGCGCCTCATGCACGTCCTGAAGGAGTTCCTGCTTGCGTTCCCGGTCGGCGGCGTACTGCTCCTTCTCTGCCTGGAACTGCGCCGCCAGCGCCCGCTGCTCCCGCTCCTGCGCTTCGAGTTCCCGCTTGTCCGCCTCGATCTGTTTGATGTCCGCGCGCACGCCTTTGATCAGTTCTTCTTCGCTATGCACGATCTGGCGCACATAGTAGCCGCGCGACAGCAGTTCATGCACCGAACGCGAGGCGACCAGCACCTGCGCGTAGGTCGTCTGCCCGCGCTCGTAGTTGTAACGGATGCGCTGCCCCAACAGCCGCCGCCGCATCGCGAGGCGCTGCTGCGTCGCTTCCAGACGTTTCACTGTGCGCGTATGCTGCGCGTCGAGGACTTCCAGCCGTGCATCGGTGCGGGCCAGATTGCGCCGGGTACGTTCCAGCCGGGCCTCGACCGTCTGGATGCTCTCGGAAATCTGGTTCTCCTGGACTTTGGCGTGGTGGATTTTGGCGCGCACCTGATGGATGTGGCTGCTCATTCCTCGCAGCTTGCGGCGCAGCTGCGCTTTGCGCACGCTGGCGACCCGCGCCTCCTGCGCAGAGAGAACACGCTTCGTTGCGCGCTTGCCCGGCTTCTTATGCTTCGCACCATGAGACGGCGCGGAGATCGCCGCTCCCAGCAGCAGCGCCACCAGCGCGCCGCCGAGAGCGAGTCGCAGACAGAGTTTCGGAGAGATGAAGCGCATGTCCAGACCTTTGGCCCCTCCTCTGTCTGAACTGTGATTAGTCGGATTATCGGATGAACTATGATGAGGCCAGACGCAATCATGTCCATCCAAAAATCAGTTTCATCATAGTTCAGAGGGTGCATAAATCACAGTTCAGACAGAGGGGCTACACCTGCCTTAAGAACCGGCGCATCGCCAGATAGCTGCCGGTAAAACCGATCAGCGCGCCGACAGCGACCAGGCCGGAAACGACATCCGCCGGACGGATCACCGAAGGCACGTCGCCGATGAGCGGCGAGTTGAGGCTGCCGATAAACCGGGAGACTTCGCGCCCGCAGAGCAGGATGATGCCGCCCGCAATGGCCGCGCCGAGGATGCCGTGAAACAGCCCTTCCAGGAGCAGCGGGAAACGAATGAAGCTGGGCGTCGCGCCGACAAGCTGCATGATGCGTATCTCACGCCGCCGCGCGAAGACCGTCAGTCGGATCGTGTTGTGGACAATAAAGAGCGTGGCGATGAACAGCCCGATAGCCGCGCAGCCGCCGATGACCTTGATGACGCGCGCCACGCCAAGCATCGTCTTGACCTCCTGACTGGCCGCAGCCACATGATGCAGTTCCGGGAACTGCGCCTTATCATTAAACAGGCGGTTTAGACGGCTCACGTCGCCGGGCGTGGTCGGCTCAATCTCCAGCGCGTCCGGCAGGGGATTGTCCGGCACGGCATCGGCCAGAGGCGGCTCATTGGCCTGCATCCGCTTCCAGGCGTCCTCTTTCGGAATCAGGCGCACGGATTTGACGCCGGGCAGTTGGCGGATACGCTCCTGCACGGCCTGCGCCTGCGCGCGTTCGGCGGAGACATCCAGGAACACCTCGATCTGATCGAACTTCTGCGGCTGCTGCTGCGCGAACTCGTGGATGCGGTAAGCTGTCCAGACGGAGGCTCCCAGCACGGTCAGCGCGACCGTCACTGTTCCCAGCGCGGCCAGCGACATCAGGCCGTTGCGCCGGATATTGAGGAAACACTCCTTGACGAGGAATCCGAAGCTGTTCAGCGCCACAGGCTTGCCTCCTGCGGCACGACGACCGCCTCTTCCCGATAAGCGCCCTGCGCCTCATCCCGCACCAGCCGCCCGCGCGCGAACGCGATCACGCGCCGCTGCATCCGATCCACGATGGCGGAATCGTGCGTGGCGACCAGCACCGTCGTGCCGCGCACGTTGATATGGTTCAGGAGTTGGACGATGCCCATCGAGGTATCGGGATCGAGGTTGCCGGTCGGCTCGTCGGCGAGCAGGAGCGGCGGATCGTTGACCAGGGCGCGGGCGATGGCGACGCGCTGCTGCTCGCCGCCGGACAACTGGTGCGGGAAGGCGTCGGGCCGGTGCGCCATGCTGACCATCTCCAGCGCCGCTGGAACCTGCCGCCGGATGACGCTGCGCCCCGCCCCGATGACGCGCAGCGCGAACGCAACGTTCTCGTAGACGGTCTTGTTGGGCAGCAGGCCGAAATCCTGGAAGACAATGCCGAGTTTGCGGCGGAAGAAGGGGATCTCGCGGGGGCGCATGGCATTCAGGTCGTGTCCGGCGACGGTGATATGGCCCTGGGTCGGCTTCTCTTCGCGGTAGAGGAGTCTGAGCAGCGTGGATTTGCCCGCGCCGGTCGGCCCCACGATAAAGACGAACTCGCCCTTGCTCACCCGCAGGTCTATGTGCGAGAGCGCAGGAACCTCTTTGTGGTAGACGACGCTGACATCGCGGAGTTCGATCATAGGCGTGGCACGGACAGCGCGGACATGGCGAGCGTGCTGAGGGTCTTCTCCACGCTCGCCCGAAAGCTGCTCTATTAAATCACTTTTGGAGTCCGTCTGTCAAGTGGGCCGGGTACTGAAAGTACCCGTCTGGTGGGCGGCCGCGCCGTCAAACGTCCTCGCGGACGTCCTATCTCAGAAAGTCTGCACCTTCGTATCCTAATCGTCTGCATACGAGGGAGCAAGCTTTGAATGTAAGTCCGTCCGCAGGACGGTTGGCCGTTGGCCCTCCTGCAGACGGGTACGTTCAGTACCCGGCCCATAGAGACTACATCAGCTTGCGGAAGAAGTCGGCGGCGGCTTTCAGGTTGGCCCGGTATTGCGCCTTATCGTACTTGCCCATGGACTCGTCTTCCAGGCAGATGTCGCGGTCGTATCCGGCCTTCTTCAAGATCGCGATATAGCGGCTGTGGTCTATGTCGCCCTCGTGGATGGGACAGGCATATTTGCCGTACTCATAGCCGACCTCACGCTGCGTCTCGCGCATCTCCGGCGGATAGCAGATGTTCTTGATGTGCGTATGCTTGACGTTCGGCGCGAACTCCTCGAAGATCTCGTAGACGCGCGAGAGCGGCCAGCCGCGCCAGTAGAAGTTGCCCGAATCGAGCGTCAGCCCCAGGCGCGGCGAACCGACGGCAGCCAGCAGCCCCCGGATAAATTCGGGATCGTTGCCCTGAAAGCCGTGATTCTCGATGCCCAGGTCTACGCCCGTGTCGGCGGTCTCCGCCAGAATGCCCTTGACCGCGTTGGCGACGAGAGCGTAACGCTGCTCCAGCGGCAGATCGCGCTCGCCGTGCATGATAGCATCTATACGGATGGCGGGCGCTCCCAACTGCTGCGCCGCCTTCACCGTCCGCACGGCCCACGCCACCTGAAACTCTTTATCGTCGGCGTTGAAGTCGTTGCCCATGCAGAGCGCAGAGATTCGCACGTTGTTCGTTTTCGCCTGCGCTTGCAGCGCAGCGAGATCGGCAGGGTCGGTCAGCTTGAGACGCTTCTTGTCCCCTTCCGGCGCGATGGCGGCAACGGTGTCGTCCTCATGGACAAACAGTTCGACACCAGGAATATTGAGATCGCGCAGTCCTTCCGCAAGCGTGGCGTATCCTGCCGCGAACACGATGTCATCCCGAATCGAGAGATACATGGTCTCATCTCCTCAAAAGTTATGAATCTACCCTGACACCCCCAGATGCAGAATCAAATATAGATTTTGTAGGTCTGCAAGCCGTTGAGGGGGCCGTAGAGCGCCCACAACGAGCCGACGACGTAGTCCCCCAGTATCAGGCCGAGGAAGAAGGGAATGGCCGTATGATACGCCTTCATCCCGCCGAAGCGCACGATCAGCGCCTTGAGCGCCCACGCGATAAAGAAGCAGAACCAGAAGTAGTCCATCGCGTAGGAGACGGCCAGCGCATAGCCCGCCGGATGGAACGGCCACCAGAGAAACGCGCCGCGCATCACCCGCAGGAACAGCACCAGCAGGAAGCCGCCCGCCAGATAGAAAAGCTGCGTGACATTAACTTTCGCGGGCGTCTGCAACCATCCCTGCAACTTGTCGTAACTTTCTGCGCCGACCCACGATTTGAAGCCGACCGCTTTGGCCGACGCGCCCTCGGTAAAGGTGACGTGCAGATTGGCCCAGTATGCCGCGAACGTTCCCCACACGAACGCGAGGATCAGCACCCAGATCAGGCTGCTCTGCCGGATGCGCGCTCCCTGCGCCATCTTCATCGCCTCCAACTGGTTGGGCATCGGATGGCAGCGGTAGCCGCGATTGAACCAGTACATCACGGAGAGCGCGGTGAGACTCTGCACACCGATAGCCTGGCTGCC
>DASRGL010000500.1:0-4357 GCA_035651115.1 Chthonomonadaceae bacterium | reverse complement strand
CGACGTTTCAGAACGAGCCGAAAAGCCTCTACCGTAACGCCGGGCGCGGCCTCTTTACCTACGCCAGCTATGTCGCAGGCATCGGCGACGCGACGAAAAAACGGCTGGCCTTCGGCGTCTGCTTCGCCGATTTCGACAACGACGGGCATTCCGACCTGCTGTTCGCCAACGGGCATGTCCAGGACACGATCCTGCGCATCCATCCGCCCATCACCTATGCGCAGACCATGCAGCTTTTCCGTAATCAGGGCAACGGCCTGTTCGCCGACATCAGCGCGCAGGCGGGACCGGCTTTTGAGAAACCCATCGTGGGCCGCGCCGTCGCCATCGGCGACTACGACAACGACGGCAAGATGGATGCGCTCGTCGTGGACGCCGAGGGCGCACCCCTGCTCCTGCACAACGAGAGTCCGGCCCGCAGCCACTGGCTGGGCGTGCGCGTGGTGAGCCGCACCGGGAACAGAGACGCCCTCGGCGCGCGCCTCACGCTGGAACTTCCCGGCGGCAAGCGCGTGGCCGAGTCGCAGACCTGCCGGAGCTATCTGGCGGCGTGCGACCCGCGTCTCCTGTTCGGGTTGGGAGCCGAAACGAAGGTCACCGGACTGACCGTGCGCTGGCCGAGCGGCAGGAGGCAGACCTTCGGCCCGCTTGCGCCCGACCGGTACTATCTTCTGCGGGAAGGCGAGGCGCCTGTCCCCGATCCAGATCTGCCATGAAACGGTCTCAGCGTATCCTGCTTCTGCTTTTGCTTCTGGGCGTGGGCGGCGCGGCGCTCTGGCTCTATGGAACCGACTCCGGGCGGGCCTGGCGGCTGGCGCGGACGCCGACCCGCGACCTGCTGGCGCGGACACTGGCGAATCCGAAGGACAGGATCGCGCAGCGCATTCTAGGCGAGCGTCTGCTGGCCGACGGGCGCGCGGAGGAGGCGGTCACCACGTTTCGGGCGGCGTCCGAGGCAGAGCCGGAGGCGGCCTGGCCGCTGGCAGCGTTAGGGTGGGCTTTGGTTCGGGCGGGCCATCCCGCCGACGCGGTCGCGCCGCTGGAGCGCGCGCTGCGTCTCTCTCCTCGCGATGCCGATGCCCATGCCGCGCTCGGCGAGGCGTACACGATGCTGGATCAGCGCGAAGCGGCGGAGGGACACTTCCGCGCGGCGATAGCAGCGGACGCGGGCCATGCGGAGGCGCTGGCTGGCCTGGCGATTCTGGAGACGGATAAGCGCAACGATGCGGAAGCGCGCGAACTCGCCCGGCGCGCGGCGGAGGCCGCGCCGAACTCCTGCGCCGCCTGGACTGCACTCGGCTACGTGGAGGATAAGGCGGGCAACACGGAGAAGGCGCTGGAGGCGCTGTCGCGCGCGGTCGCGTCGGCCCCGAACGACGCCCGCGCCTGGCGGCTGCTGGCGGCGGCGCGGGTGCGCAGCGCGCGTACCCCAGAAGAGTTCGCCCGTGCGGAAGAGGCGCTGGCCCGTGCGGAGCGTCTCACTCCGGCTCTGCCGATGATCCCTTATCAGCGCGGGCTGCTGCGGGCCAGAGAGGGCAGACATTCTGAGGCCATCGGGGAGTTCCAGCGCGCCCTCGAACGCAACCCGAACTTCACCGACGCTCTCTACAATCTGAGCCTGTCGCTGGCGTTCGCGGGCCGCGCGGAGGAGAGCGCGCTGGCCCGGAAGCGATTCGAGCGCGCCGGCGACTACCAGCGGGATCGGACGGCCCTGCAACTGCGCCTCTCCGCCGACCCTGAGAACCTGGCTCTCTGGCGCAGGCTGGCGCAGCGCGCGGAAGCGCAGCAAGACATAGCGACGACAGACCTGGCCCGCCGTCAGATTCAGGCACTGGAGTCTGCCCGGCAGCGCGCAGCGCCGTAACTCCCTCAGAAAATGCCTTCTTGCCGCAGGATATAACCGATGGCAGCGCGAAATGGGCGGGAAAGGACGATTTTCTTTTTTCCGGTGGTTTCAACCGCCGGGCGGAGTTTTCTCATGACCACACAAAATGCGTGCTGGACAGAGCGGCTGCAGCAGGTCATGCCCTGGGGATCGAGTACCTGCTCCAAAGCGCCGCGCTTCGCCCCGGAAGAGCCGAGGGTCATCGTGCGAGGCAAAGGCTGCCGCGTCTGGGATGCCGACGGGCGCGAGTTCATAGATTTTCGCAACGCGCTCGGCCCGATTACGCTCGGCTACGGCTTTCCGGCAGTAGACGCCGCCATCCGGGAGCAGTTGGACAGCGGCATCGTCTTCGGCCATCCGCACCCGCTGGAGTGCGAGGTCGCCGAGGCGCTGTGCCGTGCCATCCCCTGCGCGGAGCAGGCCCGCTTCCTCAAGACCGGCGGCGAAGCCCTCGCCGCCTGCATCCGCCTGGCGCGCTATGTCACCGGGCGGGAGCATATCGTCCAACTCGGCTATAACGGCTGGCTGAACAGCCTGGCGGCGGGCGGCGCGCTGCTGCCGGGCCAGCAGACGGCCTCCGCGCCTCCCGGCATCCCGGCGGCGCTGAGCGCGCTGCATCATAGCGCCCCCTGGAACGATATAGCGGCGCTGGAAACCCTCTTTGCCGCCTACCCGAACCAGATCGCCGCCGTCGTGGTCGCCGCCGACTATGCGAGTATGGCCGCAGGCGCGACGTTCTATCCCGCGCTGCGCAAATGGACGCAGGAGCAGGGCAGCCTGCTGGTCTATGATGAGATCGTCACCGGGTTCCGCGTCGCGGTCGGCGGCGTGCAGGAGTATTTCGGCGTGCGGCCCGATCTGGCGGTCTTCAGCAAGGGCATCGCCAATGGGATGCCGCTCTCGGCCTACGTCGGCAGGCGCGAGATCATGGCCGCGCTGGATAAGATGATCGTCTCCTCCACCTTCGCGGGCGAGACTCTCTCGCTGGCGGCGGCAAAAGCGTCCCTGCGCACCTACGAGACGGAGGATGTCATCGGGCATCTGTGGCGGCAGGGCGAGACGCTGTGGAGCGGCCTGAACGCGCTGTTCGCCCGGTACAGCCTCCCGGCGCAGGCGCGCGGCCTCTGGCCCTGCCCGCAGATCACGTTCTCCGGTTCCGATTCGGGCTTGACGCGAGAAGCCTTCTTCCGCGCGGCCTACCGCAACGGCGTCTCGCTCTACGATGTCTCCTACGTCAACTTCAGCCATCGGGACGCCGACATCGCCGAGACGCTCGAACGATTGGAAACCGCCTGCAAGGAGGTGGCGCAGACGCGATGAACATCTACGACGCGCACGTACACATGGCGCGCCATGTCGCGCCCTGGCGCAGCGACGACTCGCCTGCGGACATGGTGGCGGCGGCCCGACGCTGGGGCATCACCCGGCAGACCGTCATGTCGCTCGGCAACACGGGCTACATCGTCTATCCCACGCCGCAGGAACTGCGCGAGGCCAACAGTCACGTTATCGCACTGATGGCGCAGTTCCCCGGCGAGGTCATCGGCTACTGCTATGTCTCCCCGAAGCATCCAAACGAGTCGCTGGAAGAGATACGCCGCTGCGTGGCCGAGGGGCCGATGAAAGGCATCAAACTCTGGATCGCCGCGAAAGCCTCCGATCCGGCGGTAGACCCGATCCTGCGGGAAGCGGCGCGGCTGGGCGTGCCGGTCTTGCAGCACGCCTGGTACAAGACGACAGGCAACATGGCCGACGAGTCCACGCCCGCCGATGTCGCCGACATGGCGCGGCGGCATCCCGATGTGACCATCCAGATGGCCCATCTCAACGGGGCCGGGGAGCGCGGCGTGCAGGACATCGCGCCCTATGGAAATATCGTCGTGGACACCTCCGGCGGCGAGCCGGAGGCGGGCCTGCTGGAGTACGCGGTGGCGGAACTGGGGGCGGAACGCATCGTCTTCGGCTCGGATGCCCCCGGACGCGACTACTCGGTGCAGCTAGGCAAAGTTCTGGGAGCCGACCTGACCGAGGAGCAGCGCCGCCTGATCCTGAGCGGGAACATGCTGCGCATCCTGGGAATAGAGGAGGGGGACTGAGATGCTGGATGCAAGCGCCTTTATCGGGAACTGGCCCTTCCGCCGCCTGCCGCACAGCACGCCGGAGACCCTGGAAGCGCGGCTGCGCCGGGAGGGCATTACGTCGGCCTGCGTCTCCCCGCTCGAAGGGCTGTTCGATTACGACCCGCAGCCCGCCAATGCCGCCCTCGGCGCACGCCTGAAGTCGCTGCCATTTTTCCGCTTCGTCCCCGTCCTCAATCCGACTCTGCCGAACTGGGAGCGCGCGCTGACGGCCTGCCAGCAGCAGTTCGCGGCGGTTGCCGTGCGCCTCCATCCCAACTATCACAGCTACGACAGCACGCACGCGGGCGCGCGCGCCTTGATGCAGGCCGCCAATACGCGCCGCCTGCCCGTC
>DASRGL010000499.1:0-12332 GCA_035651115.1 Chthonomonadaceae bacterium | reverse complement strand
GCGCGGGGAGAACGGCACGGCCTACGAGGAGGGGCGCGACTATGAAAAGATTGTGGACCCGCAACTGCACCCCTGGCGGGCCTACCACGCGCCGATGGACATCAAGCTGACCCCGAACACGCGCATCGCGGAGGGCGAGCGGCTGCGGGTGAGCTACTATCATCCCATCATCGTCTATGAGGATCGGGTGACAAGCTGCATCAGCGAGCCGAAGATTTTTGAGGACTGGCGCGAAGAGGTGAAGCAGGCGAACGCGCTGCTCCATCCCGCCGCCTTCTTCATGTCGCACGACGAGATGCGGGTGATGAACCAGTGCGCCCTGTGCCAGAGCAAGGGGATGACGCCCGGTCAACTGCTGGCCTGGAACGTGCATCAGGCGGCGCAGATCATCCGTGACATTCGCCCCGATGCCGAAATCTGGGTCTGGAGCGATATGTTCGACCCGATGCACAACGCGGTGGACAACTACTATGCGGTGAACGGCTCGCTCAAAGGCTCCTGGAAGGGTCTCGACAAGGGCATCGGTATCGTGAACTGGCATGGCGGGCTGATGGGCAAGAACTGCCAGTTCTTCGCCGATCTCGGCCTGAAGCAGATACTTTCCGGCTACTACGACGGCGACGAGGACGGCTCCGCCATCGCCAAGTGGCTTGCCAATACCAAAGGCGTTCCCGGCATCGTGGGCGCGATGTATACGACCTGGGAGGACAAGTACGACGCGATGGACGTGTGGGCGCAGAAAGCCTGGGGCGCGGACAGATCCAGATAACCACTCCTCTGCCCCCGCGGAGGAGTGCCTTCAATCTCTGGAGAGCATGTCGGCATAGATGCCGGGGACGCTGTCGGGAATGACGGTCGCGCCGACGGCCTTTGCATAGAATTCGACCGGCCCGGCCCCTCCGATGATGCCGTAGGCGTACCCCATCTCGCGCAGTCCCCACAGACAGGCCAGCAGCAGCGCCTTGCCGATGCCCGCGCCCCGCTCCGACTCCGCCACGCCCGTCGGCCCGAAGAAGTTGCGCCGGGTCGCTTCGTAGGCCCCGAACCCGATGATCTTGCCGTTGCGGATCGCAATGTAGAGCGAGACGGGCTGGCGGCTGTAGCAGGGCGTCACCTCGTCCGCCCAGCCGGAGCTAAAATGCTTCTGGATGAACTCGCGCACGGGCGTGATCTCGAACGGATGGGCGCGGCGGATGATGACGCCCTGCGCGCGCAGGTCGGAGATAAGCGACTCCACAGGCGGCAGTTTGAGCAGGTCTACGAGCATATCGGGCATAGAGAAGGCTCCTTCATGGCAGGCGGGAAGCGCGGGCGCGGCCTCGTTTCTGGCTGCTCGTTTGTGCTTCCTTCTGGCTGCCCAATTCGACATCTTCCTGGTTTTTCCTGCCCCTGAACGGCGTTTCTTTCGACGGCCATTTCCCTTGACAGTGCCTCAAAATGTGTGCTACTATCGCGCAGTTTTGCCGGGTACTGAAAGTACCCGTCTATGGGGCGGCAATGCCGCCAAGCGTCCTCACGGACGCGCACTGCATTGTCCGTCCGAAGGACGGTTGGCCGTCAGGCCATTGAGACGGGTACTTTCAGTTCCCGGCCTGGTGAGTAAAGGAGAGTCTGATGGGCAAGATTGCCCTGCTATTCGCAACGGCGCTGGCGCTGCTGCGCGCGGCGTCCTCTGCCCCGGCGCAGACGCCGTCCTCCCCGCAATCCAATCCCGCCTCCAACGCCATCCTGTCCGCCCAGGCGCTCAACCGCGTCGTCGGCTACACGGCCTGGGATGAAGACTATTTCTACATTGCCCTTCAGATCAACAAGCCGACCCTCAACGGCAAGAACAGCGAACCGTTCTCCAATCCCCTCGAAGACGATGCCGCGCTCATCTCGCTGCAAAGCGACGACGACCGCAAGAGCAGCCAGCGCACCGCCCGCTCCGTACTGGTCGCCGTCAGCGCCGCCGGAGGCGCGCAGCTCTATTCCGGGCCGGACAAAAAACCGCTCTTCAAGGGATTTGCCGATATTCAGAGCCGCCTGGAACAGATCGGCAAGGACGAGACCGACCCGGTGGCGCAGCAGGCCAAGCGCGCGGCTCTGCTCTCCAGCCTGATCAAGTTCAAGGTCGTGCCGCTCGGCGCTTCGCTGCCCGGCGGCGCGCGCGTCTCCGGCTACACGCTCGAAGTCGCTATTCCCTGGACACACCTGGGCGGCAGGCCGCAGTCCGGCGCGAAGATGGGCTTCCTGGTCGCCGCGCAGAGTATCGCGCCCGGCAGCCCCGCCCTGCAGAGCCTGTCGCCGAAGGTGCGCGGCAGCTCCGACCTGGACAATCCCTCGCTCTGGAGCGAGATCGTCTTCAGCAACACGCCCGATGCCGGCGTGCCGGGCGCGATCCTCTGCCCGCGCGTCTTTGCCAGCAAGCCCGTCGTAGACGGCGAACTGACGCCCGGCGAATGGAACACGGCGACCGCCTTCGAGTTCGGCGAACGGCTCGGCGCGGGCGCGGGGACGAGCGCCCTCGCCAACACGCTGGCCGCGCGCCTCCGCCCCGAATTCGTTCCCCGCCCGCCGCGCCCGGTCGTGCCGCTTCCCGCCGCCAGCGTGGAACCTCCGGCGCTGCCGCCGCATCGCCCACAGCGCGTCACGCCGCTGGTGCTGGCTCCGTATGCCTACTGGTTCCAGGCCGACTCGCGCAAGGCCGCGCCGTTGCAGCAGGTCCAGCGCCCCGATGGCAGCACCGCGCTCATCCACCATCCGATGGACGGCGTCGGCCCCTGGTTCAGCTTCGACCGCGCCGGGTGGCATCGCCGCCAACTCATGGAGATACGGCGCGCGGGCATTGACGTAATCCTGCCCATCTATCGCGGCTCGCCGCGCGACCGCCAGCTTTACGCCGAAAAAGGGCTGATGACGCTGGTGGAAGCCCTGAACGCGCTGCGCCTGGCCGGGCAGGAGTATCCGCAGGTCGCCCTCTATCTCGACACGAACTCGCTCATCGAGACGCTCGGCGACCGGCCCGACCTGCGCGATCCGGCAGCGCAGGCCGCGCTCTACGGCATGATCCGCGACTTCTATCGCGCCATCCCGGAACCGTTCCGATGTGTCGTGCCGCTCTCGGCGGAGAACGGCGGACGCCGCGCCTATCCCGTCTTTCTCTCCGACGCCAGCGCGTTCACGGCGTTCGACGCCTCCTTTGCCGCCGCCGTGCGGGGCCGATTCGCCGCCGATTTCGGGGCCGATCTGGTTCTGCTGGGCGAGAGCGGATTCAAGCCGAAAGCCGCGCTGGACGGCTACTTCACGGAGGCGAAGGAGAAAGGCGGGCAGTTCGACGGCGGCGGCTGGATCAAAACGGCCAGCGTCGGCGCGGGCTACGACAACACGCTGGCGGGAACCAGCGGGAGCGACAAGCCGCTCTTCCGCTCCCGGCGCGACGGCCAGACCTATCGCGACGACTGGATGGCCGCCCTCGGCAAACAGCCCGACTGGGTGCTGATCAGCAGTTGGAACGACTATACCAACGGCGCGGAGGTGGCTTCGACGCTGGAGACCGGGTTCAGCTACGCCGACCTGACGCGCGTCTACTCGCGGATGTTCGGCAGCGCCAGGCCGGGCGGCGCGAAGTTCCTCTGGCACGATGTTCCCGCCGTCATGCGGGCGCAGGCCGCCTACACCGTCCATTTCCGCGCGCAGAACACCGGCGCGCAGGGCTGGGGGCCGACCAGCGCCTCCGACCTGCCGCCTGTCGGCTTCGCCTATCGGTGGAAGCGCGGCGATCAGGTGGTCGCGACAGGCGCGGCGGTTCCGCTCTCCGCTCCGGTTCTGGCCGGGCAGAATGTCGAGGGCGCGCTTTCGGTCGCAACGACCGGGCCGGGCGGCGCGGCGCTGCCTCCGGGCGACTACACGCTGGAGATCGGCGCGGTCGAGATCAACCGGAAAGGCGAGATCACGAACGGGCTGTCGAACGAGGGCCGCGCGCGCCTTCAGATACCGGTACGCCTGCGCGCCGCAGACGGGGAGGAGACGCCGGAATGGGCGGCGGCTCTCGTCCGTACCGATCTGCCCCGGATGCTGGAAGCGGGCGGCGTCTACGAAGTCCATGCCACTCTGCGCAACGACGGCGCGCGGCCCTGGCGCAAGTCCGAGGGCGCGCGGGTCACGCTGCGCCTCTATAAGACAACGCCGCGCAGCGGCGGAGGGCTATCACAGACGCCGGTCGCCGCCGCCGATGCGACCGCCATGCTGACGCAGGACGTGCTGCCGGGCCAGGAGGCGAATGTGCGCCTGCTGCTGCCGCTCACCGACCCGGAGGGCAACCCGCTGCCCGCCTGGAACCAGGAGCAGCCCTGGACCTATGCGGCGGCGTGGGAGGTGGCGGCGGACGCGCCGCGCGCGGCCTCCGTGCAGCCGGTCGTGGCGGCAGGCGGCGCGGAAGAGGCACGGCCCGCCGCGCAGGGCGTCAGCCTCGCCCCGACTCCTATCGCCATCGTAGATTTCGATTTCGGCGTGCGCTTCACGGCGGACGGCACGCTCTCTACGCTACCCGCCGAAAAGCGTATCCCTGTGCGCCTGAGCCTGCAAAACGTCGGCCCGCAGACCTGGAAAAAGGACACCGTGCGCGTCGGCTACCACTGGTACTATCTGGACGGCACGGAGTATCTGTGGGAGGACGAGACGACCGGGATTCCGCAGGACGTGCCGCCGGGCGGCAAGGTGACGGATATGATGGTCTGGGTGACGGCCCCGCCCAACGACGGAACCTACTGGCTGGTGTGGGACGTGAAGGTGGGCGATACCTGGGCCTCGACGACCGCCAGCACGCGCGTCTTCGATGAGGTCGTCAATCAGGTGCAGGTCGTGCGCGGACATCTCACTTTCGCCGACCTTTCCAAAGCCTACAACCTCAACGGCGTGACGCACGATTACGATCTGGCCGGGGGCGATTTCGACGGCGCGGGCCACACCTTCCCCGCCATGCTGATTCCGCCGTTTGCCAGCACCGACTACGCGCCCGCCAGCGTCTGGCTGCCTGTCGGCAAGACCGGGCCGGAGTCGGCGCGGCGCATCAGCTTTCGATGGGGGCCGAAGGATGGCAAGTCGCCGAACTTCATCGCCTGTCGCGGGCAGAAAGTGCTGCTGGGCAAATCGGGGGATCAGTGCCGCCTGCTGCATCTGGTTGCGGCCAGCACGGGGAAAGACTCGTTCGCGAATGTGAAGCTGATCTTCCAGGAGCCGAACGGCGAGTCCGAAGACGTCTATGCCTTCGGGGTGAGCCGCTGGGATCGCCCTCCCGCCGGGAACGATGAGATCGCGTTCCTGGCCCGCCGCCATCACGCCCGCAGCGGCCTGGAACCGGGCGCGGTCGCCCTCTACCACTACACGATCCGCATTCGGGAGCCGCGCAAACTCATCGCCATTCAGTTGCCGGATGCGCCGGAGATCAAGATCGCGGCCATCACCCTGGAGAAGTAGGTCCGCATCCGGGATGCCTACCATATAATCGGTACAAGACCCGAAGCGGTGATATTGCCGTCGCAGGTCAGCAGGGAAAAGGAACCAGATAAGGGCGTGTGTGTCGAGAACGTATCTATCCGCCATTCAGCACCTCGAACTCTTCTTCTCCGTGCCACTCTGCGATCTTGAAATCCTCTTCGGTTGGCAATACACTCCCGGCGAACTGCCCGAAAACCATCTGACGAGCAGGCTTCTTTTCTTCATTGCCAAGAAACGTTACCAACACACGCCCCTCTCTCACGTTGGCCGGGGTTTCCAGTAACGTGATCGTTCCGCCGCTATAAACTCCTTCTACGGTCGTTAACATTCTGGCTCACCTCTCCCCTATTGTCTTGGGCAGCGAATTGCGCGCTGCATTCTATTATACACGAACATCCACCCTACTGCGGAAGTAACGAGCAAGCGGCAGGATCAGCAAACAAAAACGGCCTGCGGAGCAGAAGTTCCGCAGGCCGTCGTGTAAAATCCTGTTTTAACGGCTCAGCGAGGCCAGCGCCGTCGTGAGGATGCCGCTGCGCAGCAGAAAAAAGAGCAGCGCCATCGTCACCGCCGCGTCTATCGTCAGTTTGATGCCGCCGTTCAGCATGTCGGTCAGGCTGCGCTGAAACACGAGCCAGACCGCGATCACGAAGGAACCGAAACTCAACAGCATCGCTGCCGGAAACAGGTTCACCCGGTTCGCCAGCGGAATCAGACACAGCGTCGGCGACAGCAGATAGAGCGTCCACATTATCACGATCCAACCGCGATGGGCGGAAACGGCGGGCCGCGCCGGGTTCGCGGACTTGATATCGGCCATGAGTTGATCCCCTCAATTTAGTAGTCAGTGCGTTCTATCGTCGGGCATTCAGCGTGCCAGCTTGACCCCTGCCGCGAAAATCCGGCAAATTGACGATGTGTCCACGCACTGCCGGTATGGAAACACATCAGGATGGAAGGCCAACGGTGTCCCTCCGCCCTGCATGACCGATCCGCGCCCCCCTGTGTTCCCTGTTTCGTTGGAGGCCGGAACGCCCGACGGCCTTTTCCGCGCAGCCGCTTCTGTTCAGGTCGGCAGAGACGGCTTTCTATCCGCGCGCGCCCCGCTCGAAGCAGAAACTTTCGTGGGCAGTCGGGCGCGCACAGCAGACGCCCCGACAAAGTCCCCGGCAGGCTGGATTATTGCTTCGCGATGAAAATTTCGCGCCTTCCTCTTGACAGGCGCGGTAAAGGCGACTTATACTAAGGTCATAGTAGAACTCCTCAAACAGTTCCTCTCTCTACGTAGTCACTCTGCTATCTCGCCTGAGCCAGAACATCCTTTCTTTGAAGAAAGGAGGTGTCGCCTTGAAGCAGAAGATCAATCCTGTCGTCGCTATTCTGGTGATCCTGCTGGTCATCGGCGCTGTGGGCGCGGTGATGTACTTCAGTTCCGAACCCCCGATGGTGAATACCCGGAAGCGATCGTTCGAAGAGAACCGGCAGCAGATGGAAGCGATGCGGCAGGGGATGATGGCGGCCAAGCAGGCGATAGAGGCTAAAAAAGCCGAAAAGTCCGGCGGGGGTAAGCCGACACAGCCCGCTCCTGACAGCGCCGAAAAACCCGCGAAACAGGGCGAGTAAGCAAGGGCGCGCTGCGATGGCCTTGTCTTCCCTCGAAAATGACAGAAAGGAGGTGAGATGCCGTGAAGAAAGAGGTCAGCCGGCCCCTGGTGATTGCTCTGGTCGCAGTGGCGCTGGTACTCGTGGGGGTCTTCGGCTGGCTGCAACTCCGCAGTCCTGCGCCCGACGTGACGCCTGAACAGACCAAAGCTGCGCAGAAAAGCCAGATGGATATGATGAAGTCGGCCATGCAGCAGATGCGGAAGGGACAGGAATCACGGTAAGCGGGCATCAAAGCGCGATGCCGAACCCCGGCATCGTACGAAACTCAATACGACCCAAGCCTTCTTGTAACAAGCGACCAGGTTTTTCAAATCAGCGGCTCTAGGGAGCCGCGAGACTCAGAGGAGGCGCTCCGCTATGCGCACAGACCGCAAAGCGTTTACCTTGATCGAACTGCTCGTCGTCATCGCGATCATCGCGATTCTCGCCGCGATCCTCTTTCCTGTCTTTGCACAGGCGCGAGAAAAAGCGCGCGCGATCACCTGCCTCTCCAACATCAAGCAGTGTTCTCTGGGCGCGAAGATGTACGCATCCGACTACGACCAGATGACGCTGCCCTGCGGTATCATTCCACCGATAGGCGACGGGGCAAACGGCTGGTGGCCGCAACTGATCAATCCCTACGTCAAAAACTACCAGCTCATGCAATGCCCCAGCTACCGGTCGCCCACCAACTCCGGCCCCACTGCCAAAGGCGAACCGGGGAACCTGTTCCCCGGCGGCAATGCCGGGGGCATCGGGCTGAACGACAATACCTACGGAGTTGGCTGGGACTTCAACGACGGGAACGGCCTGTGGGTCGCACGCGTCATCACTAACAGCACCACCAAAGAGACGGAATGGACCAGCTCGTTCCTGAGCGAGGCCGCGCTGGATCGCCCCGCCGAAACCGTCGAGTTCGCCGACGCCGCCTACACCAAGACCGACAGGCTCTACATCCAGAACCCGGATGCAGGGAATGAGGTTCAGGGCGACTTTCTCCTCTGGATGAACGGCCCGAAGCAGCCCGGTTTCACCGACCGCTGCGCCAATCCGCCGGATGCGTCGGAGATCACCGTGTTCCAGGCCCGCCATAATCGCGTGGGCAGCGTCTCGCTCTACGATGGACATGCCAAGGCCATGAAGCCCAGCAAAATCTGGATCCCGATCATGTGCCATCCCGAAAAACGCCTCGGCCCGGAGGATATGTGGGGGCCGTAGCGTAAGCGTTCCCTTCGTGGGAACAGAAGATCAGGGCGGGGGACGCGGACTTGTCCCCCGCCCCTGCCGAACTGGATACATTATCCCCTCCGCCCGGACTCCTGGCGTGGAGCGCATCTCTGGAAGCAGCCTCCAGGTATCTGGCCGGAGAGGAGAGTACGCACGCGAAACACACCGATGAAGCCTTCTATTCCGCCCCTGCCCCGGAAGCGGCGTCTCCTCTTCCTGGCCGCGCTTCTCGTCCTGCTGTTGTTCGTCTACCTCGTTGTCAAGCCGCAGCGCCGCGTGGCCGTTACTGCACAAGAGCGCCAGGCCATCGCGCGCAGCGAATCCATCCAGCGTTTCGATAGCGATGTCGCGCAACTGCGGGAACGCATTCGCGCCGACCCCGGCAATCCGCGCTGGCGGCAGGAACTGGCGGCCCGTTTTCTCGGCCTGCGCCTCTGGATGGATGTCGCCGAGACGCTGGAAGACGCCGTGCGCGCCGGCGATACGCATCCGCTGACCCTGAACACGCTGGGCGAAGCCTACTGGAACCTGGGCAATCGCGAACAGGCGATCCTCTGGTTCAAGCAGAACGTGAAGCAGCATCCGCGCGAGGTCGCCGCCTACGTGCGCCTGAGCAACGCCTACGTGGACATCGGCGAAGAGGACTGGGCGCGGCGCGTGCTGCGCCATATCCCTGCCGACGAGATCGGGCCGCGCCTCCTGGTTCCGCTTGCGCTCGCCTATGAGAAGGCCGGAGACTACGCCCAGGCCCGCTCCCTCTGCGCCCGGCAACTGCAAACCGATCCTGAGGATCTCCAGGCGCTGTGGATCATTGCCAAAGGGCAGCTTCGCTCCGGTCAGTGGAAGCAGGCGGAAAAGACGCTGGAGAAGGCCCTCCGGCGCGACCCCAACCGCGCGGAGTTCGCCTATTTTCTGGGGGTCTGTCGCGCGGCCTTGTCGCCGGGCAAAGAAGCGGAGACCACGATCCCGCTCTGGGAGAAGGCCGTTCGGCTGAATCCCGGCATGGGCCTGGCGTACTACGATCTGGGCCGGGCCTATGAGCGCGCGGGACGCTTGCAGGACGCCGTGCGCGCCTACCTGCGCGCCTATGAAACGCCGCCCGCCTCCGTTAAGGCGCTGTCCGACATGGCGCGCGTCTACGACCGCCTGGGCAATCGCTCGCTCGCTCACAAAGCGCGCGGCCTCTACTGGAAACACAAGGGCAACACGCAGGGCGCGATCCGCGAATTCGAGGCCCGGTGGAAGCTCGAACCGGACAGCGAACTGGCCGCGCTCGACCTTGCCGATGCCTACCAGACGGGCGCGCGCCCGCAAGAGGCGCTGCGCGTCCTTCAGCAGGCGCTGCCGCGCGTGCAGAAGCCCGCCGCGCTCTATTTCCGCATGGCAACGCTCTATAAAGGGCTGCAGCGCGTTCAAGAGGAGATGGACTGCTTGCAGCGAATGCTTCAGATCGAGCCGAAGCAGGCGGCCGTGGCCTATCGCGAACTCTGCCGCATCGCCATGGAGCGCACCGGCGAATACGACAAGGCGGAGCAGTACATTCAAAAAGCGATCGCGCTCGACTCGCGGGAGCCGGATTTCTACTATACGCAGGGGCTGCTCTACGCTCTCCGCGCCGCTTCGGGCGGGCGCATGGAAAAGGCGATGGACGCCTTTCGCCAGGCCCTCACCCTCCAGCCGACCCATGTCGACTCGATCTATCAACTGGGTATTCTGCTCCAGAAAGCCGGGCGCTGGGAGGAGGCGGCCTCCCATTTCCGCGCGGCCATCAGCCTGATGCCCACCTTCGGCGAAGCCTATCTCAAGCTGTACCAGGTCTACCAGAAGCAGGGCAAGACAACGCAGGCCGCAACGCTGATGCGGCTCTATCAGGATTACCAGCGCGCCTCCGCAGATCGCGAGATGCTGTTCCGGCGCACGCGCGCCAACATGAAAGATTCCAGGGCCGCTTTTGCGCTCGCTACCTTCTACCTGCGCAATGGCGACCTTACCGCCGCCGAACAGGAGTTTCAGCGCATGGCCGCCCTTCAGCCCGATTCGCCCCTGGCCCACGCGCGCCTGGCGGCCATCTATGCCGCGCAGGGACGTGTGCAGGACGAGCAGGACGAGCTGAGCCTGGCGTCGCGCGCCAAACAGACCGTCTCTCGCAGAGAGTGATCGTCGCGCCTCCTCCCCGCGCTACACGCCTGAGTCACTTGCGACCCGTTCGATGGATATGGAACGTACCCGGTGTCATAGGAAAGAAAGATGCGTTCGACCAGATGGATGGCTCCTCTCTTTTTACTCGCGCCCGGCCTTCTCGGCTGTCATGTTCCGGGCGCCGCGCCGGCGGCTTCCGTCGCTGCGCCTGTCCGCTTTGCGGATGTCACGGCTGCCGCCGGTATCCGCTTTACGCATCATAACGGGGCGGCGGGCAAGAAGATGATGCCGGAGACGACCGGCTCCGGCTGCGCCTTCCTGGACTACGATAACGACGGCTGGGACGACATCCTGCTCATAGACAGCCGGGCGTATGCGCCGGTCGCGCCGATGCTCGCGCTCTACCACAACAACCATGACGGAACCTTTACCGAGGTCACCGAGAAGGCGGGGCTGACCGTGAAGGGATACGGGATGGGATGCGCCATCGGCGATTACGATAACGATGGCTGGGAGGACATCTATCTGACCTGCATCGGGCCGAACCACCTGTTCCACAACAACCATGACGGAACGTTTACGGACGTGACCCGGAAGGCCGGGGTCGCCGGAGCGCCCGTCGGCATGGGCGGCACGCTGCGATGGAAATGGAGTTCGTCCTGCGCCTGGGTGGACTATAACAACGACGGCAAACTCGATCTGTTCGTCTGCAACTTCGTGAAATGGTCGCCTCAAACCGACGTGTTCTGCGGACGTCCGGGCGGGGAGAAGCAGTACTGCGCTCCCCGCGCCTACGACGGCACGCCCAACACGCTCTACCGCAATAACGGGGATGGGACCTTTACGGACGTGAGCCGACAGGTCGGCCTGACAGGGTCTATCGGCAAGGGCTGGGGCGTCGTTCCCTGGGATTTCAACGGGGACGGCTGGGTAGACCTGGCGGTCGCCAACGATCTGAGCGCCAACTTCCTCTTTCTGAACCAGGCGGGCAAGCGATTCCAGGAGACCGCACTGCAGGCGGGCATCGCCATGGGCGACAACGCCAGCCCGAAGGCAGGCATGGGCATTGATGTCGCCGACTGGCAGAACAACGGGCGGTGCGGCTTATTGATCGGCAACTTCTCCAACGAGAAGCTCTCTCTGTTCTGCGACGATGGCAGCGGGCTGTTCACGGACATGGCCGATAGGGTCGGGATGGGAGAGACCAGCCTCCATTTCCTGACCTTCGGCCTCTTTTTCTTCGACTATGATCTCGATGGCTGGCAGGACGCCTTTATTGCCAACGGCCATATAGACGATATGGTGCATCAGTTCGAGACCAGTATCACCTATGCCGAGCGGCCGCTGCTCTATCATAACGAACAGGGGCAGACGTTTCGGGAGGTCGGATTACAGGCCGGGCCGCCGTTCCAGAGCGAGTATGTACTGCGGGGCTGCGCCTATGGCGACATAGATAACGACGGCTTTCCGGACATCCTGGTGGTGCCGAACAATAACCAGCCCGCGCATCTGTGGCGCAATCTGGGCGGGAACGGCAACCACTGGATACGCTTCAAACTGATCGGCCACTCCTCCAACCGGGACGGCATCGGCGCTATCGTCACCGTGCGCGCACGCGGTATGACGCAGAGGCAGTGCGTCAAGAGCGGCAGCAGCTTCCTGAGCGCCAGCAGCCTGCGCATTCTGTTCGGGTTGGGCCAGGCGACGCAGGTGGACGAAGCGGTTATCCGATGGCCGAGCGGGCATGAGGATCGCGTGCAGAACCTACCGATAGATCGCCTGGTCGTGCTGGAAGAGGGCAAAGGGCGGGCAGGCCGCTAACGTTCTGATAGCCCAGCGTC
>DASRGL010000498.1:0-4335 GCA_035651115.1 Chthonomonadaceae bacterium | reverse complement strand
TGCAGGGTATCGAGACGCTGCCGCTGCGGATGGAACGCCATAGCGCCAACGCCGCCGCGCTCTCCGAATGGCTGTCCCGGCATCCGCAGGTGGAGCAGGTGGCCTATCCGGGCCGCGCCGACCATCCGACCGCGCACAATGCGAAGTGCTATCTGAAACGCGGCGGCGGGATGCTCGGCCTCTATGTCAAAGGCGGCTACGAGGCGGCGAAGCAGGTCGTGTCGCGCACGCAGTTGTTCAGCCATGCGGCCAACATGGGCGACTGCAAATCGCTCATCATCCATCCCGCCTCGACGACACACTCGCCCGTTGACCCATCGGTTCGCCAGTCCATCGGTATCGCCGACAACTTCCTGCGCCTGAGCGTCGGCCTGGAGCATATCGAAGATTTGAAACAGGACTTAGACCTGGCTCTCGCCGCCTGATGGGAGGCATTATGATAACCAGAGAAATAATCCAGACGGAAATAGAGAAAGTCCCTGATGAGAAATTAGATGCGCTCTATAGCGTAATCAAGTTTTTTTCACGAAGACTCCAGCCCCGGCTCCCGAAGAGAGTCTTTTCGCCAAGTTGAGACGCATTAAGATAGATGCCCCGGAGGATTTCGCCGCCAACCTCGATCTCTACATGAGCGGAGAAAAACGGATTGAAGATATTCGTTGATACGCTGTTCGCCGTTGCGCTTATCAACGAACGTGATCAGTATCATGCACGCGCCGTTGAATGCGCCGATCTTTATGAGGGCCAGCCTCTCGTGGTAACGGATGCCGTGTTGCTTGAGATTGGCAATGCTCTCGCGCGTAGATACAAATTAGAGGCGGTCGAGGCTATCGAGGGATTTCTTACGGCTGAGAACGTAGAGGTCGTTCGCCTTACACAAGAGCTATTCGAGAGAGCCTTTGCGCTATACAAAGCCTATCGTGACAAAGAATGGGGCATGGTAGATTGCATCTCCTCTGTCGTGATGCAGGAAATGGGAATTACAGACGCGCTGACTTCGATCAACATTTCGTCCAGGCTGGATCCCGCGTTTTGATGCGCCAATGGACGCCTATGAAAGTTCGCGATGTTCTCAAGCGGTTGAAAGCAGATGGCTGGTATCAGGTGCGGATGCGCGGCGACCATCGAGTCTTGAAGCACGATACCAAGCCGGGAATTGTCGTCGTTGTCGGACATCCTTCCGATGACCTTGCAATCGGCACGCTGAAAAGCATCTGGGCGCAGGCGCAGTTAGAGGACAGACCATGAAAGAGTATCTTGTCATCTTCGAGTGGGCAGGCAACAACTATTCCGCTTACGTTCCTGATCTGCCGGGCTGCATCGCGACAGGCAAAACGTTGGAAGCGACCGAGCGCAACATGAAAGAAGCTATCGAACTCTATATCGAGGCGTTGCGTGAGGACGGCAAGCCTGTGCCGGAGCCTACCACGCAAGCGAAGCCTGTGACTGTGGCTGCGTGAGGAATTACCGACTATTCGGCGTTGGAGAACATCATCGGGCCTGGCAGCCTTTTCACCCTATAGGACTGTCCGGCCATAGCCCACAAGGCAAATCAGGCAGAGAGGAACACGAATCATGGCAACCCGAATCCACATTTTCGACACCACCCTGCGCGACGGCGAACAGTCGCCCGGAGCCTCCCTCAACGTCGAGGAGAAGATCGAGATCGCCCGGCAGCTTGAGCGGCTCGGCGTGGACGTGATCGAGGCGGGCTTTCCCATCTCCTCCCCCGGCGATTTCCAGGCGGTGCAGTCCATCAGCCGTATCATCAAAAACTGCACGGTCTGCGGCCTGACGCGCGCCGTCAAGAAGGACATCGAAGTGGCGGGCGAGGCGCTGAAAGACGCCGTGCGCCCTCGCATCCACACGGGCCTCGGCGTCTCCGACAGCCACTTGCAGCACAAGCTGAAGCTGACCCGCGAGCAGGCGATGGAGCGCGGTGTCGAGGCGGTCAAGCACGCCCGCAAGTTTGTGGACGATGTGGAGTACTTCCTGGAGGATTCGGGCCGCGCAGACAGGGACTATCTCTGCCGGGTCATCGAGGAGGTCGTCAAGGCGGGCGCGACCGTCATCAATATCCCGGACACGACTGGCTACACGACGCCCGAAGAGTACGGCGCGCTGATCCGCTATGTCATGGAGCATGTGCCGAACATAGACAGAGCCATCGTCAGCGTCCACTGTCACGACGATCTGGGCATGGCGGTCGCGAACTCGCTGGCGGGCGTGCGGAACGGCGCGCGGCAGATCGAATGCACCATCAACGGCATCGGGGAGCGCGCGGGCAACACCTCGCTGGAAGAGGTTGTCATGGCGATGAAGGTGCGCCGCGATCAGTTCGACTGCGAGACGGGCATCGTCACGCAGGAACTCTACAAGACGAGCCGCATGGTCAGCACGGCGACCGGCATTCTGGTGCAGCCGAACAAGGCCATCGTCGGCGCGAACGCCTTCGCCCATTCGAGCGGCATCCATCAGGACGGCGTGCTGAAAGAGCGCACCACCTACGAGATCATAGACCCGCGCGACGTGGGCATCCTGGAGAGCAAGATCATCCTGACGGCGCGCTCCGGGCGGCACGCCTTGCAGCATCGGCTGAGCGAACTGGGCTTCAACATCACCGAGGAGCAGATAGATAAAGTCTACGCCCGCTTCCTGGACGTGGCCGACCGCAAGAAGCAGGTCTACGATGAGGATTTAGAGGTGATCGTGGCGGACGAGACGAGTGCGGTGAAGCAGACCTACGAACTGCGGCACGTGCAGGTCTCCTGCGGCGATAAGCTGATCCCCACAGCGACCGTCTGTATCCGCGACGCGCAGGGCCGCGACCTGATCGACTCCTGTCACGGCACAGGGCCAGTGGATGCGGTCTATCGCGCCATCAACCGGATCGTCAACATGGAGAACGAACTGATTGAGTTCAGCATCCAGGCGGTGACGGAGGGCATAGACGCGATGGCCGACGTGACCATCCGCATCCGGCGCGGCAACGACATCTACACCGGGCGCGGCGCGCATACGGACATCATTGTGGCCAGCGGCAAAGCCTATATGCACGCTCTGAACAAACTCATTGACCGCGTCACGCCGAGCCAGGCCGACCGCCAGACCGCCGGGGCCGTCTGAATGCGTACCGGCCGATGACGTGAGAAACGCCGCGGATACTCACTCAAGCGCCTGCAATACGCGCTCAATGCGTTGCTTCGCTTCCTCCGCGATAGGACGCCGCGCCTCGTTATGCACTATCGCTTCGCCAGGAGGGGCCTGCGGACATTCTGGACCGAAGATCGTTCTAATATCAACTCCGGTGAATGAGTCACTATTCCAGTCTTGTCATTCTGAGCGCAGCGAAGAATCTCAAACGGGAACTGTTCCACCGGAGTTGATATAAAATCGGTTCTGTGACGCAAAGCGGGGTTAGGTTTGTGCGCGGCTATAGAAGGCCGGTCGGAAGGCGGACTTGGCTACTTCCGACCGGCGTCTTCACACTCAAAGCGCTGCGGGGCGACTTTGACGCTCTGGCGCGGTACAGAGAGACGGAGACAAAGGTGCGGGTGTGCGCTGTCCTGCGCGCCATCGACTCGTAGCCGTTATACTCTGGCAGCTCGGTTCCCGCCAGAGGACCTTTCGCCGTGCGACCGGCCTCCCCTTCCGCGTAGATTCCAAAATATTTTTCAGAATCGTTTTGGCGGGGCTTGACAGTCCCGCAAGAGCATGTTACTATGAACCATCGTGTTTAACGATAAACATGGCCGGACGCAGCGAGAACTGTTGGCGGGCGCACTGCCCTTCTCGCTTCCGACATGGTTGGCTCTGCACGGCAGGGGCCGCGTGGAGGCGCGCAGGGACAGAAGAGAGCATGGCCGATAAGAAGGCAGTCACCATCAGCGATGTCGCGGCGCGTGCAGGGGTCAGCATGATGACGGTCTCCAACGTCCTGAGCAACAACCAGGCACGCCGGAGACATGTTTCCGAAGAGACGCGGGCGCGGGTGCTGGAAGCGATAGAGCAGATGAAATATCGCCCCAACGCCAACGCGCGTTCCCTGCGCCGCCGCCGTACCAACATCATCGGTTTCTATGCCGGACACGGCTACATCAACCCGGAGAACGCTTTTCTCGCGGCCATACTCGGCGGGCTTAAGGAGGGCTGTGACGCCCACCGGAAAGACCTGTTGATTCACGGCACGTTTCGCGGCAAAGAGATCACGGATATCTATATGGAACTGGCGGATGGACGCATAGACGGCCTGGTACTCTATGCGCCCACGAACGATCCCCTGATCGCGCTGCTGGCGGAATCCGCTCTGCCGGTCATCGCGCTCGCGGACGCCGT
>DASRGL010000497.1:0-18152 GCA_035651115.1 Chthonomonadaceae bacterium | reverse complement strand
GCCGCCTGCAACTGGACACGAACTACCGCTCGCGCCCCTCGCTGGTCTCGCTGTTCAGCGCGGTCGCGGCGCAGATGCCGGCGGCTCCGGGCGACAAAGAGGCGGCAGACTTCCGCGCCTGGCTCTCCCAGCGGGAGGACGAAGGACACCCGACGGTCACGCTGGCCGTCGCTGCGGACGAGGAGGCGCAGGCCGATGGGCTGGCACAGCAGATACGGGAGTGGGAGGCGCGCGGCGTGAGCCTGCGCGAACAGGCCATTCTCTGCCGCACGAACGGGCAGGCGACCGATCTCTCCGAGCGGCTGGAAGCGCGCGGCGTCCCGATGCTGCACCTCGGCGACCTGTTCGACCGGCCCGAAATCAAAGACATGCTCTCCCTGGTGGCGCTGGCCTGCGGCCCGACGGGAAGGGAGTTGGCGCGGGTGGCGCAGTTCGCCGAGTACCAGATTCCGCCCGAAGATGTCGCCCGGCTGCTGGAGGCGGCAAAGCAGGCCGGAAGCGCGTTTCCCGGCGCGCTGACTCTGGCCGCCGATCTGCCCGATCTCTCCACAGCCGGACGGGAAGGACTGCGGCGGCTCCGGGCGCACCTGGAACCGCTCCTCTATCGCGGCAACGCCTGGATGCTGCTGGCGCGCTATCTGTTCGATACGAGCGGCTATCTGCGCCCCCTGCTGGCAACCGACACGATAGCGAACCGCCAGAAGCGCCTCGCGCTCTACCAACTGCTCACCTTTGTCCAGGATTGCTCCAAAAAGCTGGAACACGTGGGGGCCGATTCGCCGTATCGCGCCCTGCTCGACCATATCCGCCGCCTGCGCGCCTGCGGGGAAGATAATGTGCGCCTCCCTGCCAGCTCGGACGCGCTTGAAGGCGTCCGCCTGATGACAGTCCACGCCTCGAAAGGTCTGGAGTTCCCGGTCGTCTATCTTCCCAACCTGGTCAAGGGGCAGTTCCCGCCGCGCGGGCAGGCGGCGATGGCGACGCCTCCGCCCAACCTGCTCTCCGAGGTCGAACCGGACGAAGTAGCGCAGGCGAGCGGCAAGGAAGAGGAGGCCGAGGGCGAGTTGTGCCTGTTCTTCGTCGCGCTATCGCGCGCCCGCGATCATCTGGTGCTGTGCCGCCCGGAGACATGGCGCGGGAACGCCATCCAGCCGTCGCCGCTGCTGGCGCAGATCGAGCCGATGCTGAGTGCGTGCGGGGCGCAGCAGGTGCGCTGGGAAACCCTCATCCCCGTGCAGACCCCACCCCAGCCCTCACCTTCGCAAGGGGAGGGAGCGACCTCACCCCCAACCCCTCTCCTTCGCGGGGAGGGAGCGACCTCACCCCCAACCCCTCTCCTTCGCAAGGAGAGGGGAGCAACGGCTTCTCCCCCTCCTTACGAAGGAGGGGGCAGGGGGGAGGTTCCAGGAGGAAGGGACGACAAGCCGGAGGTCTCGCTGAGCGCGCTGGAACAGTACCAGCGATGCCCGCGCCAGTTCTACTACCAGCGTATCGTCAAACTGCCCGCGCAGGAGATCGATTCGACGTACCTGGTTTTCCATGACTGCGTTCAGGAGATGACGCGATGGGTGAAGGCGGAGCAGGCTGCCGGTCGCACGCCGACCGAGGAGGAGAAGGCCGCGCGGCTGGACGCGCTCTGGGCGGAGCGTTTCCCGGAGGCGAACGCGCAGACGCGCCTGCTGCGGCGCGAGGCGGAAAAGCAACTGGAAAATCTGCGGGTCTATGTGCCTGCCTCGACACAGGAGACGGCGCATAGTCAGCACGATATGGAACTGGTCGCCGACCTGCCGAATGGCCGCGTCCGGCTCACCTGCGACCATGCCGAGTCCCTGCCGGACGGCACGCTGCGCCTGGGACGCTATATGAAGGGCCGCGCGAAAAAGGACGATCACACGGCTCCCCGCCTGGCTCTGATGCGCCATGCCGCCAGGCAGCAAGACCCGGATCGTCCGGTCGAAATCACCCTCTACTATCTCAACGACGGCCAGCAGCGCGAAGTCCCCGAAAAAGCCCGCTATGAACCGGCCCGTGTCGCCAAATACGACGAGGCGCTGCGCGGCATCCGTCTCGGCGACTTTCCTCCCGCCCCCGATGACCGCAAGTGCGCGCAGTGTCCCTACTTCTTTCTCTGTCCACTCTGATCTGCCGGGTACTGAAAGTACCCGGCTTTGGGGCGGCTGCGCCGCCAAGCGTCCTCACGGACGCCCTCGCTAAGAGAGCCTGTGCCTTTGTATCGAGTAGGCATGGATACAAAGGCACAGGCTTATCATAGTGTCCGTCCGAAGGACAGTTGGCCGCAGGCCACCAAGACGGGTGCTTTCAGTACCCGGACCGTTAGTTCCTTTCACCGATGGGAACGGGCGGAGGCTCTGGGATCGCCTTGACTTCACCCTGCAACACCGGACTGATCTGCTCCCACATCGCGCCGATAAAACGGATCAACTGCTGCCGCTTCTCCTCATCTCTGCCGGAGACGCTCTGCGTGAAGCGCAGGAAGTAAGAGGGCTTGCCCGCATCCCCGAAGAAGGTCTGCCAGACCAGCGCCTTATGCACCTGCTCCGTCCGCTGCAAGACGCCGCCCTCGACCACATAGCAGAACATCATTTCGAACTCATCCGGGCTGCCCGCGCGCTTGTAGCGGGCTTCCAGAATCTTGAGTGCGCCGCGCTTCGTCGGAATGTCGAGGATGCCCACATCCTGTAGCGTCGCATCGCTGCCAAGAGAGCAGTTGTGCGGATCGTGGAACGTCCAGCGTCCGTTGCCCGCCGTCATGAAGAACTCCAGATGCGAGCCGTCTGTTCCGGCGTAGGTACGATTGATCACGCGGCGCGGATTGAGTTGGTCCTGGATAGCTGCTGTCAGCCGATCCTGGAACGGGTTCGGATCGGCCGTCCAGCTCACGCCGTTCGCGCTCAGCGCCACAGGAACCTGGGAGGTCGCTATCGGCGGCTCCGGCTCTACCTTGACCTTATACATGCCCTGCGCCGCGTAGGTCGCCAGGAACACCAGATTGATCGCCAGCAGGAACGGCAGCACCCGCCGCAACTGGCTGCCGGTAGGCCGCCACTCCAGAACAGACCGCCACCAGGGAGTGGCGGAACCGGGAGGCGCTTCCTCGGCCTGCGCGGGTTCCTCCGCTTCCGGTTTCTCGTCCTTCCGCGCCTCCGGTTCCTCGTCGAGCGGCACGCCCAGGAAACTCTGGCAGCGCAGCAGCCGCGCGAAGTTGAACAGGAAGAGGAACGCCAGGATCAGCACGATAAAGCCGCTATAGTCGTGGAAGCCCTGCGCGGCCTTCGTGCTGAAAAGCTCCCCGACGACACCGATGAAGGTGATGCGTAGCGCATTGATGAACAGGCTCAGCGGGATCGTGGTCAGGAACAGAGTCCAGCGTTTCCACAGCGCGCCCTCGACAATATAGGCGAACGCCGCCGCGAACGTCAGCAGCGAGACCAGCGTTTTGAACCCGCTGCACGCGCCTTCGACCGCCATCTTATAGCTGTCCATCTGAATCAGCGTGCCTTCCCGCACGGCATGAAGCGTCATCAGGTTCAGCATGGCGGTCGCCATCTGCGTAGACTTCAGTTGAATGGGAAACGCGATGACGTTGATAAGCTGATCGGGGAAGAGCGGGATCATCGCCACGATGAAGATCAGCGGGAATAGCAGCACACGGGTCTTGGCCGGCCCCGCAATCAGCAGCGAAGCCGCCAGGAGCAGCATGACGAAGGTGATGGACTTGACGACGGTCACATCCGCGCGCTTGGCAAGCAGCAGCAGCAGCATCGCCGGGAGCAGCAGCAGCAGGCCGGTCCAGGACGGTTTCCAGGGCGCTGCCGCCAGCTTCTCCCGATTGCGATAGATCATGATGCCGACAAAAAACGGCACGAACACGGCATGAGCGTAGAAGCTGCCCGGTTCCGTCCAGAGGCCCCACCAGTCGTGGAACATATCCTTATAGAGAACCCAGATCAGCGCCAGCGCCGCGACGAAGGGCAGGATATACCAGGCGACGGTCTCTTTCGGTGTCCTCATCTTTCGCTTTGCTCCCTGTCCTCCCGCGCCTTCCTGGACAGCGAAATCGCGGGGCCGTGATGATCGGACTTCTCTCTACTTCGCGTCGGCGCTGGCCCGATCGGGGAACCAGGCGCGCTCGATCATCTTCTTGTCGCTCGGGTCTTCGCTCTGGAAGTTGGCGTCGGCCCAGAGTTTGGAGAGGTACTCCTGCCAGGGCTTGGCGCTGCGCAGCGCCACCTGCGTCGTGATCTTCTCTCTGGTCTTGGGATCGTTCAGGTCGGCTTTGTGACCGGGCGTGATCTCGATCATGCGGATGACCATCGCCTTCGCGCCCTGCCGCGCCAGACCGGGGTCAGGGGGCAGCACGATGACATCATTGGGCTTCATCTTAAAGATGGCCGCGTTCTGCTGGGTGCCGAAGGGCTGGGTGATGGTCAGCTTATTCTGATCGCCGAGGAAGACGACGGCCTTGCGCGACAACTGCTGCATGATGACCGTCGGATTGACCGGCTTTTGCAGCAGTTCCTTGACATCGTTCGTGCGGCTGCCATCGAGAATGACGGCCAGTTCCACCCGCGCCTTATTGGGCGCATCGTAAGCGAACGGATGGGATTTATACTCCTCTTCGATCTGCTCCGGCGTGACAGTGATGCCTTTGGTCAGCAGGCGCTGCCTGGCAAGCGCCATGAAGAACATGCGGTTCGCATCCATGAGCGCCCCTGGCTTGGTGGCAAGCTGCTGAGCGAACTGCCAATCCCGTTCTTTCTGCTCGTCTATCAGGTCGTTGATCTCTTTGTCGGAAGGAGTCACCCCCTCTTTCTGAGCGGCCTGCCGTACCAGCAACTCCTGCACCATATCCACTTTGGCCTGCGGCCCGGCGCGCATCTCGACATAGTTCTGGAAGTCTCGCTTGGAGACCGGCTGACCGTTGACCGTAAAGATGGGCCGTTTGCCACTCCACTTCATATACATAACGAAGTTGCCGAAGAGCGAAACGATCAGGACAACGACAATGAGAACTCTCATAAAACGCATTCTTTATTCCTTTCCTTCCCCCTGGCGCGCTTCCCTGCCTGCGTCAGGAGCAGGAACGACAGCTTCACGCCCCCTCGCCGCCCGATGGACTCCGGCTCAGGCCGCAGCGCGAACTTGCCGTTCGGCGTGTAGGGTATGTAGTATACAGGCGATTCTCTCGACCCAGTGATCGAGGGTCATGGCAGATTCCAGGTCATGACGCGCTTGCGCGCCCAAGCGCGCGGCCTCCTCCGGGTGGTCGAGCAGATGCGTCAGCGCCTTGCGCAGCGCCGCCACATCTCCGGGCGGCACATAGAGGCCGTTGACGCCCTCGCGAATGGTATCCACCTGGCCGGTGGTGCGCGTTGTGACGATGGCCTTGCCCATCGCCATGCCTTCCAGGATGGTGGTGATGCCCGCCTGGAAATCGTTTTCATAGAGCGGCACGACGACGAAGCGCGAGTCGGCGTAGAGCTGCCGCAGTTCGTGATATTCGTAGCGCCGCGCCGTGACATTGGGCGGGAGTTCGCGCCGTTCCGTCTCGTTGCGATGCTTGCTCCAGGGGCTGGCCGCGCCCAGCCGCACCTCGACATCGAGGCCGCGCACCGCCTCGATCAGCGTGGGATAGTCCCGCCACTCCAGCCCGGCGCTGCAGATCAGGCGCGGCGGCGCCTCCGGCGCGGCAGGCAGAGGGCGGTAGAAACGATGGTCGGCATGAAACGGGATCAGGTGCAGTTTCGCCTCCGGGATGCCCAATTCCTGCCGCGCATAGTCGCGCTGCGTGGACGCATAGACAAAGAGCGCATCCATGCGGTTGTGCAGCGCGCGCAGGAACGGCTTCTTTTTGGGCGGCGACAGCCGATGCCCGATCAGGGCATGGAGAGGACGCGCCCGATGCCGCTTCAGCAGAGCCGCCAGCGGGATGCCCACGTTTTCGCCATTAGAAAAGACGATGTCATAGTCCCGGCGGCGCGCATAGCCCAGCGCGGCCAGCGCCACATCTCGCCCGGCGCGACGCGCCAGACGCACCAGCGCGGGACTGCCTGCCGCCTCCAGCGCGGCGTAGTCGAGGAGGTCTGCATCCAGCGCCGCTTGCAGGGCGTAGTAGTCCATCGTCGGATGCGCGTCCTGCCGCACCGCCTCCGCGATGTTACGCTTGGCGACGCTGGGAATGAGCATCAGGACTCTCGGTTTTTGCGCTACAGTCGTCACGATAAACTTCTGCCCCCTCCCCCGGCCCCTCCCCTGAAGGAGAGGGGAGCAAGAGCGCAAGATTGTGCCTCTGTTTTATGCCCCTTCGCTACACCCAAAACGATAAACGCGCGTACTGATGGATGTCTTGCTCCCCCTCCTCTATAGGGAGGGGGACGGGGGAGGGGCCACGGCTTTCATCAAGGCAAGAATCGCGCCATAGTTGCGCTGCGCGTCGAAACGCTCCTCCGCCATCCGCCGACCGGCAGCGGCCATCGCGCGGCGGCGCGGCCCATCGGCTGCCAGCGCGCGCACCGCTTCCGCCACCGCTCCGGCGTCGGAGGGCGGCACGATCAGACCGTTCACGCCGTCCTCGACCTCCTCGCGCAGCGCGCCGACATTGGTGGCAATGACCGGCAGCCCCGCCGCCATCGCCTCCATCACGGCGATCGGCAGGCAGTCGGCGCGTGTTGGAAAGACAAACAGGTCGGCGGCAGCGTAGAGTTCCCGCAGTGGTTCGCTGTTGGCCGTCAGGCCGTAATGCACGCGCACGCCCTCGGTTCCCGCCAGTTCCCGCCCCACGCTCTCCTCTTTTGTGACGATGTCCAGCACGCAGTTTTGATGCAGGCCACTCCGAAACGCCTCCACGAGAGTCGGGCCGCCCTTGCGCGCAAAGTCCGCCCCGACGAACAGCAGCCGCGTCGGGCCGGAAGGTCTTGCATCGCTCTCCGCCTTCAGCCGCTCGACCTTCTCTCGCCCGAAGCGCCAGCGCGCCATATCCACGCCCGGCGGAATGACCGTCACCTTCTCCGCCGCGACACCGTAATCGGCGACCAGCGAATCTTTCGCCCATTGGCACCAGGTCACGAGCGCGGCGGCGGCATGAAAGGTTGCCCGGTTCCACTGATACTTACGCCGTTCCAGCCATCCCTTGTTTCCAGTATTATGGCCGTATTCCTGCCCGACTGTATCGTAGTTGAGCGGCGTCGCATCCAGCGAGACGATGCTCGGCACGCGCTGCATGAACGGCACGGCGAACAGCGCGACCGTCTGCGTGTGCAGAAAGAGCGCATCCAACGGGCGCTGGCGCAGGGCGTCGCGCAGGGCGTCGCGGGCGCGCAGGCTGGCTTTGAGCGACCAGTTGCCGCGCACGCCCGGCAGACGCTCCCACCGGTCTTGCTTCTGATACTCTATTGGCAGCCAGGTCGGGCAGACGTCGGCATCCTCCGCGACCCACCGCGCGAGGTTCTGATGGTGGGTCACGTGTCCCAGCGTCTGCTCCATCACAAAACCGAGATTGACCATTTTCATTATCCGGGTACTGAAAGTACCCGTCTGGAGAGCCTAATGGCCAAGCGTCCGGTAGGACGCAAACTGCTTTTCCCGTCCGTGAGGACGGTCGGCGGCGCCGCCGCCCTCCAGCCGGGTACTTTCAGTACCCGGCCTGCATGATCCCCAGGCCGCGCCGCACCAGCGCCGCCAGCTCGAACTGCGCGCAGACGACCTCGCGCCCCTTGCGGCCCATCTCCTGCCGCAGCGCGGGCGAGTCGAGCAGCATGTCGAGGCGGTCGCAGAGGCCGTCGTAGTCGTCCGGGTCGAGCAGGTAGCCGGTCTCGCCCTCGCGCACGATGTCCGGGATACCGCCGACACGCCCGGCGATGACCGGCAGGCCCGCCGCCATCGCTTCCAGCGAGGCGATAGAGAAGCAGTCGGCGCGGGTCGGCAGCGCAAAAACATCGCACTTCTGGGCCAGCGCGATCAGTTCGGCGGAGTTGCTGCCCAGGTTCCGATGCACCACGACTCCGGGCGGCGCTTCGACCTGATCCAGCGTAACCAGGTGCAGTTCCCAGTTCTTCTGCCGTGTCTCGCGCGCCCACCGCAGCAACAGATCGCCGCCCTTGCGCGCGAAGTTGCCTCCGGTGAAGAGGATGCGCACGATGCCGTCGTCCGGTCGGCAGCCCGGCTCTGCCGGACGCCACAACTGCGTATCCACGCCTGGCGGCACGATAGAGACGCGCTTCGGATCGGCTCCATAATCTTCTATGGCCGACTGCGCGGCCCAGTGCGACCAGGCGAACAGCCCCTCCGCCGCCTGGAACGTCTCCCGCACGCGCCGCCGCTTCTGCTCCGCCAGCCAGCCGCCTCTATCCGCCTTCTGCTCGTACCAGAACGCCATGCCGTCGTACTGAATCGGCGTCACGTCGAACATCAGAAAGGCGCGCTGTTCATAGACCGCCCGCCGATGCACGACCGCCGTATTATGCGTATTGAACAGCGCGGCGTCGAACTTTGCGCGCCCCAGGCCGCGACTCGTCTGCAAGTAGCCGCGCCAGATGCCCCGCACCGAGGACGGCAGAAACCGCATCCGCTCGATCCAGCCGCCCTCTTCATAGTAGGAGACGGGAACCCAGGTCGGCGCAATGTTCGGCTCGCGCTCGACGACATGGCGCCAGTTGAGATACTGCGTCCGCATCCCGGCCTGCAACTCCATCACGAAGGCGAAGCGATAGGTTCGCGTCGGCGCAAATGGCGGCGCGTCCCCCTGTGGCCCTGTCTCCGGCTGTCGCGGCTTCGCGGTCAGCATCATCCCTCTATCGCCTGCCAGAGTTGGCGGCGTCCGCCCAATTCGCGGCACATCCCCTGTAAGTAGCGCAGATTGAACAGCAGGCTGCACGCCACCAGCGCGATACGCCGCCCCCCTATCTTCACCGCGAGGCGGCCCAGTCCCAGAACCGCGCTCTCCAGCGGCGGAATGCCGATACACAGACGCGCTAAAATCTGTGTCGCGCGGTTGCGCTCTCCGAAATGCTTGCGGGCCAGCGCCAGCGCCTGCGCCTCGCCGATGTCGCGGGCCATCTGCACGTCGCGCCGCCCATATTCGTAGGGCGTCCTGTACCACGAGGCAAAGGTGCGCGTCGGGCGATGGAGGCCGTTGGCCTTCGGCTCGAAACGGAAATGGAGGCCGCGCTGGGCCAGCCGAAAGCCCAACTCGACATCCTCCTGCCGCGTGAACCGCGCGTCGAAGCCGCCGACCGCCAGCAGGTGTTCGCGCCGCACCGAAAAGTTGCCGCTATAGAGATTGTTCGGCCCGGTCTCCCACACGCCGCTGACGAAATTTTCGTACTGCTTTTGCAGCATCCGATGCTCCCAGGCGATCCAGTGCGGCATCGGCTCGCCTTCCGGCCCGGTCTGCGGCCCGATAAGAACCAGCCTGTCATCCCGCTGCTGCGCGGCGGCATGTTCGGCCAGAAACTCCGGCATCGGCTCGATATCGTCGTCCACATAGACGACGACCGACCCGCTCGCCAGCTTCGCCCCGTGATTGCGTGCGACCGACGGCCCGGAATTCGGCTGCTCCACAAAGCGCAGGCAGTAGGGCATCTTGAGCGCCTTCACCGCCTCCGCCGTTCCGTCCGTCGCGCCGTCCGAGATGACGATGACCTCGAACGCATCGGGCGGATAGGTCTGCTTTGCCAGCGCGTTGAGCGTCCGCAGCAGGCTCTCTTTCCGATTATAGGTCGGGATGACGACACTCAGAAAGGGCATGGCTCACCTTGGCGGCACGAACAGGCGCGTGCGCGGGTCTATACGATACCGCAGGCTCTGTTTCACGCCATTCCAGTAGCCGCGCAGGTAGTGTTCCTCCTGGTGCGGGCGGCGGCACAGCAGGCGATAGCAGAGCCGCGCAAAGATGTAACCGGCCCGGCAGACCAGCGGCCCGATCATGCGCCAGTCGCGGCAGCGGACGTGCTTGAGCGCAAACGCGGCGTCGCCCGTGCCGTAGTAGAACAGCACGCGGCTCCACTCGTCGCTCGGACGCCAGGCCAGATGCACCAGCTTGACGGACGGCTCCAGCAGAATGCGCGCCCCGGCCTTCTGCGCGCGATAGATGAAATCGCCCTCCTCCGCCGCGTAGAGTTCGGTTCCTGGCCCCATCAGCGTATCGAAGCGGCCCGTGCGCAGCGCGGTCTCCCGGCGCATCGCCATGTTCGCGCCCATGCCCGCGACCTCGCCGTGCTTCAGCCAGCGCCGCTCCTGGAAATAGAGCGCCGGAATATGCGCGTCCGGGAGGCAGGAGTTCTTGCTGTCCGCATGAACCTGCCCGAACAGAATGTCGGCTTCCGGCACCTCCTGGAAAGCGGTCTCAATCGCGGTCAGCCAGTCGGGCGGCACAACGGTATCGTCATCGGTCAGGGCCAGCAGTTCTCCGCACGCCGCCTCGATGAGCAGGTTCAGCGCGACGCTCTTGCCGACCGTCTCCGACCGCAGATAGCGCAGCCGCTCCTCTGCGCCGAACGCCTCCCTCACGGCGCGCTCCGAGGCGTCGGACGTACTCTGATCCAGCACCACCACCTCATAATCGGCGTAGTCCAGCGCCAGCACCGTGCGCAGGCACGGCACCAGATCGTCAGGCCGATTTCGCGTGGCAATGAGAACCGAGAATTTCATGGTTTCTTTTGAGCCAGCCCCAATTTTCCGGCGAATGAATTCGCGGAACGTCTGAACTGTGATTAGAATGATTATGGGATGGACTAGGATTAGGTTTGGCTTAATCATAGCCCATCCGTTAATCCCATAAATCCCAGTTCAGACTTTTCCAGCCGCGAATTCATTCGCCGAATAAAATCGTGGACCTGTCAGCCCTCGTTCATTATCGGCTAAGTCCCTCCGCAGGCACAGGCAGGACGCGCTCCGACGCTTCGGCGCGCAGCAGGCAGGCGCAGTTCACCGCCCAGAGCAACAGCAGGCCGAGCAGCGCCGCGACCGTTCCCAGCCCGACCGGGAGAAGAACTGGTCCCAACCCGCCCGGCAGGAGATGCCAAAAGTCGTGATGTTGCAGCATCAGCAGATAGGCGAGAAGCGCCGTGACTATCGGCCCTGTATGCTTCTGCGCGATCCCCCAGGCCGCGACATAGAGCAGGGTCAGCACGGCCAGCAGCAGATGATGCCCCCAGGTGATCGGCGACAGCAGCAGCGCGGCCATGTTGACCAGGGCGTATTCGCCTTCCAGCCGCTCGCCCGTCGCGTCCCTACGTCCCTGCCAGAGCGCGACTGCCGAGACCAGCAGCACGACCGCGTAGAAGGCCAGCTTGAACAGTGTCAGCCGGGCATCCTGCGGCAAAATCCAGGCGCTATGCGGATCGCCGAGGCCGAGCGCCCTCCCCACCAGCGCCAGCGCCGAGACGTTCGTATCACTGATGGTTCCGCGCGATAGCAGGGGCAGACAGTGGCCGAGAAAGCCTCGCCAGACCTCCGCGCCCGTGATCGCCATCGAAACCAGGCTCAGCCCGATCAGCGTGGCCGCGCCCGCCGCCAGCGCGCGGTACTGCTTCCGCCAGAGCAGCCATACAGCGAAGAGTACGGGCGAAACTTTCAGCAGCGTTCCCAGCGCCAGGCAGGCGCCCGCCGCGACGGGTCGTTCCGTGCGCAGAAAGTAGAGGCCCGCCGCGATGGTGAAGAACACGAGCGGGGTCATCTGCCCGATAGCCAGCGCCATCAGCAGCGGCGGCGAGGCCAGCGCCGCCAGCAGCAGGATTTGTGCTTCCATCGGCCTGAGCCGGTCACGCAGCAGCGCCAACAGCAGCGCCACGCCCGCCAGATAGGCCGCCAGATTTACGAGCCGCCAGCCCACCATCGCCGCCGTGCGCGACAGAGAGGTGAACGGCAGAAACATCACCGCCGCCGGAGGCGGATAGATGAAGCCCCAAAGTTGGTGCGACTTGCCCAGGTGCGCGGCGGCCAGCGCGCTCCACGCCGGGCTGTCATTCGCCAGGTCGTAGTAGCCCTGCGCGTTGGGCGTGTCCAGCACGGCGTACATCTGCGGGGCTTTGCCATCCCGCACAGCCCAACTTCCGACCCAGTAGCAGTCGAAATCGAACGCGCCGCGCTTCACCAGGAACGCCAGCAGGAGCAGCGCAACCAGCGCAAAAACCGCCCGGACACGCGCATCGGCAGGCCGGAGATATACCTTCAAACCTGTGTTCCCCTCAGAATGGGCGTTAACGACCGCATCTCTGGCTCTTCTCCTCTGTCTGAACTATGATTGGTCGGATTAACGGATGGACTAGGATTGGGCCTGATCTAATCACAGTCCATCCCCTAATCCCATAAATCATAGTTCAGACAGAGGCGGCTATTTCCCTTATGGCGCGGGCGAGAGCGCGGCGGACTTGGCGGCCTGCCGCTCGGTGTGCGGATGGCCGGGCATGAACCGGCGCTCGAAGGCCAGATGAAACAGATAGGCCAGTCCCACCGACAGCGGCACGCCGAGGAACAGCAGCCCCCCGAACAGCAGCAGCGGCGACAGCCAGAACGTTTGCAGAAACATGTGCAGCATCGCCAGCAGCGGCGCGTGAATCAGGTAGAGACTGTAGGAAAATGTCCCCAGCGCGACAATCCAGGGCGCTTCAAACAGCCGAAGCAACATCGGGCGGCGCGTTTCGTGCCGTGTCAGGCTGCGCGTGCAGTAGACGATGGCGCAGAGAGTCGCCGCGCCGACGACGATATCCAGTCCCAGCGTGCGTGTCAGCCACTCCGGATGAACGACCGCCACCCAGAGGAACACGCCGGTACAGAGCGCGGAAAGCGCGCCCCAGGGCAGCCGTTCCCGCAGCGCGCAGAGCCGGGGTTGCGTCGAGAAATTGAGGACAGCGCCCGCCATGCCCAGCGCAAACAGGCCGATATACCAGGGAGCCGCCCACTCCAGCGCCCGATTCGACGCAAGATAGAGGCCGATGCCGAGCGCAAAGCCCACGCCGATCAGCGCGATCACTCCTACCTTCCTCCAGACGGGCAGCAACAGGAGCGGAAAGAGAAAGTAGATCTGCCACTCCGTCGCCACGCTCCACATCGGCGGATTGATCTTGCCCGCCCAGTCTCCGCTCAGATTGTGGAACAGCAGCAGATGAGACAGCAGCACGTCCGGCGTGAAGGCGGGCAGCGCCCAGTCCCAGTTGGCCCCGCGCTTCACATTCATGTCCGGCACAACGGCGATGACCAGCAGCGACAGCGCGAGAGCGGCATAGTAGGGGGGCAAAATGCGCCTGGCCCGCCGCCTGATGTAGGGCCAGAACCCGCCCCGTAACTGCCCGTCGGCAGAGCGCGCCACCGGCAGCATCAGGCAGTAGCCCGACAGCACGATAAACACCGCCACCGCGTAGTGGCCTTGCGTCATCCAGACAGCCGCGCGCAGCGCCCACTTCGGCAGCCCGCCGCCATCAAAGCGCCAGTTCATCTCGAAGTAGGCGTGAAAGAAGACGACATAGAGAGCAGCCAGGCCGCGCAGCCCGTCCAGATACTCCAGACGCAGACGCGGCTGCTCGCTCCTGCCTGCCGACGCGCCCGAGGCTCCCTTGCCTGACGACACGCCGGTCGCCTGCTTGTCCGTCTCCGTAATGCTCATGGCTGTGCTTGAACCCAATCGGCCTCCCTCTTTAGACCCACCCCCCGGCCCCCTCCCTGAAGGGAAGGGGAGCGAAACAGAGGCTCTCTCACCCTCATCCCCGACCCTTCTCCCTCACAGGGAGAAGGGAGCAAGACATCCACACTGCTGTCTTCGTCCCTCTCTCGGTCAGAATGCAAAGTCTCCGGTTGCGTTCTCCCCTCTCCCGCAGCGTGGGAGAGGGGGCGAGGGTGCGGGCCAACTCCTCCCCAGCTTAAGGCGCGGGCGAGAGCGCGGCGGACTTGGCGGCCTGCCGCTCGGTGTGCGGATGGCCGGGCATGAACCGGCGCTCGAAGGCCAGATGGAACAGGTACGACACGCTCAGCGCCAGCGGAACCCCCACGCCGATACGAAAGACCAGTTCCATGAGCGGCGGCAGCCGCAGCGAACCCAGAACCGCGAAAAACTTGTACAGCGCCGGAAAATGAATCAGATAGAGACTGTAGGAGAACGTTCCCAGCAGGACGGCCCCGCGCGTCTCCAGCAGGCGCAACATCCAGGGTCGCCTCGCCTCGGAACGGCTCCCGGCAGCCAACGCGCAGTAGAGGATCAGGCAGGCCGAGAACATGCCGACCAGGACATCCATGATCCAGAGATCGTGCATCCCTTCCGAGCCGCACGCGAGAATGCCGCAGATCGCCCCGAACAGCGCGAACGCCCACAGCCCCCACGGAATGCGCTCCCGCCAGGCGCGCATAGCAGGCTGCTGCGAGAACCCGACGACCGCGCCCGCCATGCCCATCGCAAACAGACCGATGAACCAGGGACAGGCCCAGTCCAGATTGCTATCCGCCGGCAGCAGCAGGCGCGGCGCGTAGCTGAGAACGAAACTGACGGCGAACAGCGCGATCACTCCCCCCTTCCTCCAGACGGGCAGCAACAGGAGCGGAAAGAGAAAGTAGATCTGCCACTCCGTCGCCACGCTCCACATCGGCGGGTCTATCGCCATGTGCCAGTCGAACCACAGATTATGGACGACGAACAGGTGCGACAACAGCACGCCCGGCGAAAAGTTCGTCGCCCACGTCTCGCTCGACCTATCGCCGCCCTTTACGCTCTCCACCAGGACGACCAGCAGCAGCGAGATCGCCAGCGCCGCATAGTAGGGGGGCAGAATGCGCCTGGCCCGCCGCTTGATGTAGGGCCAGAAGCCGCCCCGCAACTGCCCATCCGCAGAGCGCGCCACCGGCAGCATCAGGCAGTAGCCCGACAGCACGATGAAGACGCAGACGGCATAGTGTCCATAGCGCATCCATCCGATGGCGGCCTGCGCCAACGGCGATAGCCCCGGCCCGACGTACTGCACCGTATGATACAGGACTACGTACAGCGCGGCTAACCCTCTCAGACCATCGAGAAATTCGAGCCGGAGGCGTGGCGTCTCCCTGGGCGGCGGTTCCGCCGCCTCTCTTACCCTGAGAGAAGCAGACAAACGTTCAACCCTTTCCACTGTTCCGCATGAGAAGCGCCTGCTAAGCGTCGGGCGTCGTCGAACCGCCGTGAGCCGTTATTCCGATGGGAGTCTTGCGTAAATTATACGGATACGATCCCTTGAGTCTGTACCGGTAAAACTTCGGGCGCGCCGATTTTATCGAGCCGGGCAGCCTTCTATTTCCGAATCTCCTACCAGTCCGCGCCCCGCGTCCAGCCCGGCACGCCCTTCGCGCCAGGCAGCCGCTTCCAGGGCGGCGGAACCTCCTCGATAGCCTCCTCCTCTGCGTCTTCCTCATCCACCGCGCGCACGTCCAGATCGTCGTCTCCGCCCTGACCGGCAAACGATTTGCCCTGCGCCTCGCGCTCCTCCTGCTTGAGTTCGACCAGGCGCGGCAGCACCGCGAGGATGCCGAGCAGCGTTCCCGTCAGCCACATGGTACGGTAGTTGGCGAAGCAGAGATCGTACTCCCCATAGATGATCTGCATCAGGAAGACCGCGATCGCCAGAATACCCAGCACCTGCAAACGCGGGTCACGAATCATCTTGAGAAGCATCGGGCCGCGCACCAGCACCGTCGCGACGAACATCCACCAGATAGTAAAGCCGATGTTCCCCAATCGCATCCATATCCAGAGAATGCCGTTGTGCGGCAGGACGTTCATAAAGGGGTCGAAGCGTCCGGGCTGCTGGAAAAAGACGATATAGGGCCGCCCATAGCCGTAGCCGAGCCAGGGCGAGGTATCGCGGGTTATCTTGAGGTTGTTGTTCTCCGCCAGGCGATAGTAGTCCGAGGCCGCATCGCGCCCGTCCGGGGCGGTGCGTGACCGGATGGCGCGGGCGGGCAGCGCCCAGGCTCCCTCCGCTTTCCAGGCCAACGGCAGGTAGATGGCCGCGCAGAACGCGAAGACGATCATGAAGAGCGTCAGCGCCTTGCGCCGCTCCTTCAGCAGCACAGCGCACATCGCGATGACGACGGGAAAGGCGACGATGAACGCCGCGATGCCCGCGCGCCGCCCGTTCGCCATGTTCGCCGCCAGCGCCGTCGGCACGAACGCAAGAAACGCCCACTTCAGTTTCGGCTCGACCTTCGCTATCGAGAAGAGCAGCGCGCCGAACAGCAGGATGTTGCAGAGCAGGCTGTCTTCATGGCTCAACACGCCTTCGTCGGCGCTGACGTCCGGGTTCTTGATATAGTTGGCCGTGCCGACGATACTCTTGAAACCGATGCCGATGGCGATCATCCAGAGAACGGTCATGGCGTGCTTGCGGTCGGTCAGCAGGTTCGCCGCCAATAGATAGGCCAGGGCAAAGTAGGCTTGCGCGCGCAGTTCCCAGAGGGCCGTTGTCGTGTCGCCGCCCTTCTGCATCCCGCGAACAAAGCCCAGCCCGCACCAGACCAGATAGAGCGCGAACCAGCCGAAGAACGCGCCCGAATTCCAGCGCAGTTCGCGCATGGTGATCTGCCGCAGCAGCCAGAACAGGGCCGTCATCGCCATGATCACCTCGCCGAGGTTCATGTGCAGGAATTCGAGCGCGTTCGACCCGGTGAAAAAGTTGACCGTCGTACTGATGTTCCAGAAGAGCGGGATACGCCCGAAGGGATCCCGATCCACATTCAGAGGGGCCTGCATGAAGAGGCAGGCCGAGATGACCAGGATGTAGAGGCCGATACGCGGATTGTTCCAGATAACGACCGGCAGCGCGATCAGTACCAACGCCCCCAGCGCCAGCAGAGGCGCATAGGGCAGCGCGGTCGGCGCAAACTTGACGACAACCGCCAGGATGCCTGCTATCAGCGTCAGCACGGCCATCATAAACCAGAAGAGCCGCGCGTGGCGCGAACGGACGGCGTCCGCGTACTCTGCGACATTATCATAGAGTTCGACACGGCGATAGGAAGACTCGATCATGGCGCAAACTCCTCTATTGGGCGTCAGGGAATGCCTCTGCGCCATCATTCTCCTTCTCTGCAAACGGAGAGGCTGGCAGCAGGTTTTTTAACGCCGGACGCCCCTTCAATGGCAGCGCAACAGCGTGATGGAATAGGCCGGAAGTTCCATCCGCGCCCGGCCTGCCGTGATGGCAATATCGGGCAGATGCGCGATGGTCTTCAGGTCGGCGCGACTGTAACGAAAGACGCTCGCCGCCGCAACGGATGAGCGGCTCGTAAGCGAGAGCGTCACCGGCGCGGCTTTGTCCGGCATCTTGTTGATGAGCATCAGCGCAGGCTTTCCCGTTCTGGAATCCACGCTGCCGAAGCACGAAACGCTGTTCGGGTCGCCTGAACTGGCTTGCACGGCGATGTCGCCGAACCCCTGCCCGTTCCCATCGGCGTTCCGATACATCTTAAAGGCAAAAAAGCCGGGCGTGCCGTTTGCCGGCAGAACCCAGTAGGAGGCCAGGTCCACGCGCTCCCGCCCCAGGATGCCCAGCACTTCCGCGACGGCCAGCCCGCCGTTCAGCGTCCTGTCCGCGCCCCAGTTCCACTCGGTCAGGCCGATCTTCGTGCCGGGATAGTATCTGTCTATCCACTGGCGCAGGCGGGGAATCAACTGTACCGCCGTGCCGATCCAGGATTCATCCTTATACTCCGGGTCCCAGAGCGCGCGCGTGCTGCGCAGACGCAGCGCCTCGGTCTTCGCATCACTGCGGTCAGAGTGGACTCCCTCCGCCTGCGGATAGAAATGCACATCGAGGACGTCGAGCGTGCGCCGTCCTCTCTTTTTGTCGTGCGCCGCCACCTGCTGCAAAAACCAGGGAAGGAACGGCATCCCGCCGTGCGCGGCGCGGTCGGCGGCGGTGCGATAGGTGTCGTCGCCCCGGTCGCGCGGCGAAAAGAAGTAGGCTGTCCATCCCCAGGAGACCGGCCCGGTGACCTGCGCGGTCGGGTCCACGTCTTTGACGGCGTCCGCATAGTCCAGGAATCGCTTCAAAAGTTCGTCATAATCGGCGCGAACCGGATGCATGTCCGTATGCGTGACATCCCAGAGATCGGGTTCGTTATCCATCGCATAGAACCGCACGCCGCCCGCGCTCGCCCTGCCGAACTTGCGCGTC
>DASRGL010000496.1:0-20257 GCA_035651115.1 Chthonomonadaceae bacterium | reverse complement strand
CTCGGAAGACTCCATGCAGCAGCAGGTCTTTGTGAAACTGATCGCAGCGTTCCTGAATCCCGCCAATGATCTCGGACTGGAAGGGCAGGCGCGCATTCAGATAACCATGTCCGGTATAGAACCCGATGATGTTGGTGCATTTGCGCCGCAGGGAACGGGCCAGCGCGTTCGGGCAGTAGCCCATCTGCCGGGCGGCTTCCTGCACGCGCTGTCGCGTCGCCTCAGAAACGCGCACATGCAGGGACTTGCCGCCGAGGACGGCGGAGACGGTCATGGTACTGACACCGACTTGTTCGGCCACATCCTTCATGGTCACGGCCCGTCGCTGAGACATGAGATTCTCCGCCTGACTGATTTACCGATAAATCCGCTCCTGAGTTATAGTAACACAGCTTTGCGGTTTTGTCAATACCCTGCGAGGATAAGGAAGTGCCAAAAGGTTTGCAGATAGCATTCCGGTAGGAACACTCTCAGTCTATCGCATCCTCAGAGCCTCTAACAAGCAGGGAAGGGGACAGGGGTGAAAGCGATGGACAAACCCGTACAGGGGTCTATAGACTCCTTATGGGAACTTTCCTCTTGACACAAATCTGCAGATATGTTACACTCTTGGACAGGGGATATGAAACGTTCCATATGAAACGTTCCATCCAAGTGGATGATACCCCTCCTTACTCTGCCTTCTTCTTGGGCCCTACCAATAGCGATGACGGTCAAATTGCGTGATATTGCCACCAGACTGAACCTGTCGCCGAGCCTAGTATCCGGCGTGCTGAACGACCGTCCGGGCATCTGGGCCTCGGAAGAGACACGCCGGCGCATCCGCCGCACGGCGCGCGAACTGGGATACCGCCCGAACGCGGCGGCACGCGCCCTGCGCATCGGCAAGACGCATACAGTCGCCCTCGTCTATCTGGATTCTGCGGCGCTGGGTCACGTGCATCCTGGCCTCGTCGTAGACGAACTGGCGCGCTATCTGGGTTCCTGCGGCTACGAACTGCTGATTAAAGTCTGCGCCGACCAGGAGCGCCTGCTAACCAGCCTGGAGGAGTTGGTCTTCACGCAGACCTGCGATGCGGTCATCCTCTGGGGCCGTGAAGCCGATGTTCAGCAACAGGGGCGGATCCTCGAAGAACTCGGCATGCCCTTTGTCATCAAAGGTCGGCACGAGGAGCAGTATCCCCACTGGCCGCAGGTAGACTTTGACCATGAGGGCATGATGGCAATTGCTGTCTCGCATCTGGCAAGTCTGGGTCATCGCCGGATCGCCTATGTGGGCTATGCCAGTGAAGAACTCTATTGCCTGCGCCTCCTAGAAGGCTATTACGCAGCCCACCAGAAGCTTTTCGGCGCGGAACCGCCTGCCGGTTTCGTTTTCGCTGCACCCGATCATGTGGAGATAGTGCGCGCAAAGATGCTGGACTGGCTGGCTTTGCCCCCGCCCCAGCAGCCGACCGCAGCGGTCATCGGCGCCGGCAACGCCGCTTGGCAGGGAATCGAACTGGCTCTGGCAACCGTTGGGAGGCGCATTGGTAGCGGAGCGGGCGAATTCGCGGTTGCTGGCGAAAGCCATCAGAACATGCAACTGCTCTTTGGCAATGGCTACACCTTTGAGCGCGTAGAGTTGACCGATTTGGCACATGTCATGGCACGACAACTGCTCTGGCCTCTGCTGGCCGGACAGCCACTGGAGAAGACCGTCCTTCGTGTGCTGCCGACCTTGCGACAGGTCGAATCGCTTCAGCTGCTTAACTATGTCTCGTTCTGTCCGTAGGCTCTGGTTTGCGCGACAACCGAGCGCATTTGCGGCGCCTCCTGAGCAAGGCGTTCCTGGTTGCGTGCGCCCGCTCCCAACGGACATCTAGCAACATTCCTGTATGACACTACCACTCTAAAATTCCAAAGGAGGAAACGGAGCAATGCTGTCCTATCGTTGTTCTTCGCGAACAGCCTTCACGCTGATCGAACTGCTCGTCGTTATCGCAATTATCGCGATACTAGCTGCTATTCTTTTCCCAGTCTTCGCGCAGGCACGGGAGCAAGCTCGCAAGACGACCTGTCTTTCCAACTTGAAGCAGATCGGGCTGGGCGTAATGATGTATGCTCAAGATTACGAAGAGACCCCGCCCTGGGCTTATGGCAGCATGGGATGGTGGGGCGATGTCATTGATCCTTACATTAAGATGCGCGGCAGCGCCAATGCCGGGCAGGGCGATGTACAAGGGGCCGGGTTATGGCACTGCCCGTCGGACGGCCTCTCTGTTGTTCCCAACACGCCGAGCTACGGCGTCAACGCCGTCATTACGGGCGCGGAGAATGGCGGCATCCCCAACGGTGGGTTCGACAACTCCGTGCCTCTGGCCGGCATCAACAATCCTGCGGATGTCATCTGGGGAGGCGACGGCTCCCGCGACTACTACAAAGATGAGGGGGTGTTCCGCGAGATCGCCATTGACTGGGTGCGCCCTGACCTCGATCTGCTGGGCCTGCCCGGTTGGGACGGACGCGAGGGAAGAGTTGTCAAGCAGTGGTATCGCGACCATATCAATCAGGATGACTGGACGGATGCGCGTATCGGCTGGCAGGATGCCAATCCCCAGTGGGCCAACAAAGGACCGGCCTATCGGCATAATCGCAACGGACAGAAGAGCGGCATCGCTAACTTCATCTTTATGGACGGCCATGCCAAGGGCAAACGTTTTGGTTCCCTGAACGAAGGAAACTTCTTCGCGACAGGGCCGTTGCAATAACGCCGCGGCGAAATTGGAAGAGATTGCCGCGTTGGGAGCGGCAGTCTCTCCGCTCCTGAATAGGCTGCCGCCGGGAAGCGAGCAGCAAGCAGGAACAGGAGGAATACATGACCGTTGGTTCTAAAAGTAGAGCAAAAAATCAGGCCGTCAGCCTTTCAGTAATTATCATCAGCCTCATCGCGCTATTGGTGTTTCTTGGCTGGCTCTATCAGCACAATTTTGCGGAGAGCAAAGGCGCCGATGTCCCGATTAGCGCCGAAGCGCAGGCAAACGACAAGAAGATGAGGCAGATATACCAGAACAGCGGCGGCGACCTGAGCCGAGTCAGCCCAGAAGACCGTGCCTGGCTGCACGAGTACACGCGGGGTCGTGAGCAGGAAGCCTTCGACTACTATAAAGGGAGGCGCGCCGGGCCAACCCGCTGACAGCATGGTGTAACCACGCCAGGTCGCTGAGACATTCCCTTGCACGCAACTGCTATGAACGCCTTCGCTTTTCTCCATTCCGGCCCCCGTCTTCGACAGAAAGGGCTGCTCTGCGCGCTGGCAGGGCTGATGCCTCTGGCGCTCTATCTCTGGACGGCCCCACTGCGCCAGGAGCGCGCGCTGAGGGCGGCCTCGCTGCCGGAACTGGAAGCCGCCTCGCGTCGTTGCCCTAACGATGCCCGCGTCTGGTTCTATCTGGGCCGGCGGCGGCAACAGCAGGGGCAGATTACAGCGGCACACGCGGCTTTTGAACATGCCGCGCTGCTCAATACTTCTGATGAAGCCGCCTGGCTTGCCTGGGCGACTACGGCGACCGGCCCGATGGCGGCCCAGGACGCCGCCAACATCCTGTTCACCTTCCTCAAGCAGAACCCAGACAGCGCGCCAGTGCACCTAGCGCTCGGACAGGCCTACCGGCAGATGGGCCAGAGGGCGCGCGCCTATCAGGAAGCCGTACGCGCCACACGTTTGCATCCGAACGAGGCGGACGCCTGGAAGCTGCGCGGAGGGGAAGCCGCTGCCCTGGGGCAGTGGACGGAAGCCGAACAGAGCCTGCGCCAGGCGCTGACTCTACGGCCCGACGATTGGCGGACGCAACTGGGACTGGGAGGCGTGCTGCTTCGATTACGGCGCGCTGCCGCAGCGTTCGCCTGTTATCGCCAAGCTTTCCGGCTGGCTCCAGACGAGCCGATGACCGCGCGAGCGCTGGTGTGGGCTTCCGCACAGGCTGCCATCGTGCCCGACGATCTGCTGCAAAACGCCGACCTTCTCTATGCGTACAAGCGGTTACCGGAAGCGCGGCAGGTCTATCTGACGACGCTGGCACACGACCCGAAGTCGGCCCGCGCCTTGCAGGGCATCGGCCTCATCCTGGCAGCACAGGGTAAACAGGAAGCGGCGTTCTACTACCTGGAAACCGCTACGCGCCTGAACCCCGGACTGCCTCAGGCGCAGGCGCTGCTCGCGGAGTGGTACCTGGAGACCGCGTTCTCGAAGGAGGCCGTACGGCGGCTGGAATGGGCGGTCAGAACGGCCCCTGACAACGCTGCCTACTGGCATCTGCTCGGCAGGGCCTATGGCGCATTAGAAGTCAGGAACAACGCGGCCGAGGACGCCTACCGCCGCGCCGTCGCGTTGGAGCCGCAGAACCCGCTCTATCGCCTCGATCTGGCTGATATGCTGGTCATCAATAGCAAGACGATGGAGGCGGAAGAGGCCTATCGGCGGGCAGTGGCACTGGCCCCGCACGACCCGGATGCGCTCTCCCGACTCGGTGGCTTCCTGCTCGATCAACCGCCGACGCCTGCGCGCCGCCAGGAGGCGGAGCGCGTGCTTCAGGAGGCCGTCGCCCGCGATAGAGACAGCGACTTCGCATTCTATCAGTTGGGACGCCTGCGCTTCGAGAGCGGCGACGCGAAGGGCGCGATCACGCCTCTGAGTCGCGCCGTCGCGCTTGTACCGGAGATACCGGAGACCTGGTATCTGCTCTCCCGCGCCTATGCGCGGGCCGGAGATTCTCTCCACGCACAGGCCGCTCTGCGCAATTTCCAACAATGGCGCCGACTCTATATGGAGCGCACGCACACGTCTGAACTGGTCAAGGCGCGGCCCGGAGATGGAGGATTGCGTCTCAAGCTGGCCCGGCTCTATGCCCGTAACGGCGAGAACGCCAAAGCCATCAGCCAGTATAGCTACTGCCTGCAGCTTAATCCCGGCAACGCGGACGCCCGCCGGGAACTGCACGCGCTGAAGGCGCGCTTGAAAGCGAGTGGGCACCTGCCCTCAATGGCGTTGTTTCGCGCAATGGTTGCCAGCGCTGCGCCCGCGCATTGATCCCTACAATCGCCCGCCCCAGCGCGCTGCCACTTTAGAATATGTCAGGAAAGAAGACCATGAATTTGCGAACTCTCTTTGTGTCCGGCGGATGGAGGCTGGGCCTGCTGGCGGCGCTGACGCTGACCAGCCTGCCGCGCGCAAGCACGCAGATGGTCACCGGCACAGACATTCCCGGCTTTGAAAAGACGTTCGGCGTCGTGCTGCACCAGCGCACCTATCCCTATTCCGTCCAGTTGATAACCTGCAGCGCGCCGGGCAATATTCTGGTTTCGGGCGAGCAGGCAGCATTCACGTTCCAGATACGCAACAATACAGAGCAGCCGATCCGGCAGAAGGCGAAGGTTGTCCTCATCCACTATGCGACGCGCGGGCGACCGGGCGACATCTGGGTTCCCGACATGTTCAAAATTGCCGATGTCGGCTCCGTGCCGCTCAATCTGGATGTGCCGCCCAAAGGCTTTCAGAACGTGACGATCACGCCGCGCCTTCCGGCGAAGTTCGGCGCGTATGCCCTCGTGACCGATCTCGGCGCGCTGGGCCGTCAATTCCTTGCCACTTGCGTCCGCACCTTCCCAGCCTCCAGCCGACGCATCCAGTATCCGAAGTTTTGCCTCGACGCCATTAATCTCGACGTGCTCAAGCGGCTCGGCGTGCAGGCCATCCGCTATGGTGTCGAATACAAGCCGACGACGGATAAAGATTTCCCCGCATGGTTCGCCGAGCAAAGCCGCCGCCTGAAGGCATTCCAGGCCGCCAACATCGCCGTGCTGTTCATGGTCGGCGCGCCGGACTGGTTCCAACCCCATCAGCCGCTGGGAAGGCCCCGCCCCTGGCTCGATGACCAGGATGTGATGCTCGACACGAAAAGCGACATCGCCTGGCTGCCCTCCTACGACGCCGATTTTCAGAACTACTGCAAACGATTCGCCACCCAGTTCGGCTGGCCCAAAGGCCCCATCAACGCCTTCTCGCTCTGGAACGAACCCTGGGAGGGCATTTCGATCTCTGGCTGGGGCGCGGACATGCTGCGCTATCGCGAAATGTACACGCACATGGCGCAGGCTATCTTACAGGCGCGCAAAGAGGCGGGTGTCCAAGTGCTGGTCGGTGGCTGTGACTCCTCCTCGAATGCGCTGGATAAGCTGTTTGGAGACGGCAGCGACCAGTTTCTGCCTGTCTTCGACTTCCTGAGCATCCACTATCAAGGTCTCAGCCCCGATTCGACGGTAAAGAAGTGGGTCAATCGCAAATCGCCCTATGGCCGCGTCAAAATATGGGATACAGAGAGTTGGGTCGCCAATACAGACGACCGCGTGGCCGCCGTCGTCGCGGCGAACCGAGCGGCAGGCTATGACCGCGCAATGGGCATCTACGGCGGCAACATCGCCGAGGAACAGGAGGGCGATATCCTCTTGGCGGACGGCAAGACCAAGCGCGTCAAAGTGGTGCAGGCATGGTCGGTTGCCGCTTCGGTCGGAGCCTGCCAGCACTTTATCGGCGAGCGCGATTTTAAGGAACTGCTCTTCAAGAACGGCCTGCCCTGGGTCATGGTCTTCCATGGAGCCGAGCATAATCCTGAAGATGGCACGGTCGTGGTCGTCGGCGATCTAGGTGAGGAGTTTGGCGCGGACAATCTGCTCTTCCGGACGGCGCGCGGTCTGAAGGAGATTGCGCACAAGGCGGCACTGAAGAGACGCCTGGCAGCGCTGCCCGCGAACGCGCCGGAGAAGGAGCGGACGGAGCTACGGACAGCGCTTGCAAAGGACGAGACGCTGAGCGGCGCGACCATGACCATCAACGCCGAGGGCGGCAGGTTTAGCCTCTACGACTTCTACGGCAACCCGGTCCCTCCTCTCCATGGAAAGATTGTCGTACCTCTGGATGGGCGTGGCTTCTTCCTGCGCGGCAACGGCCGGCCCGGTTCCTTTGCGGCCCTGCTCAGAGCAGTACAGACTGCCCGCATCGAGGGCATCGAGCCTCTAGCGACCGTGGCGCGCGATATGACTGCGCCGATAGAGCAGCATCCCACGCTGCGCCTCTCGCTGACGAATGTGCTGAACCGGCCCGTCTCCGGCACACTCCAGGTTACACTCGGCGCGCTACAAGTCGTCGCGCCCCAAACGCTCCATTTCCAGCCGCACGAGACCAAGCAGGTTCCGGTAAAGATTGTCGGCGGCACGACGACGCCCAGCAACACCTATCTGCTGGTGCTGCGCTTCGATGCGGGCCGCGATGGGCGCGTTATCCATGAAGAAGAGATGCATGTCAATCTCATCGCTCACCGAGCAATCCAGGTAGACGGCAATCTGGACGACTGGAAAGACGTTCCGGCCCAGACCGTGCGTACCTTCGAGAAGGCTGTCCCAAGCCAGACTGAAGCGGCCTGGTTCCCTTTCAAGAAGTTCGATGCCGCGCTAAAACAGGGGTTTGCGACCGGCTATCTGGCCTATGATGCGAACTATTTCTATTTTGCCGCCAAAATCGCCGACAACACGCCGGACGACGGTATGGTGCGCTTCGAGACGCGCGACGAGGATGCCTACTTCTATCCGGAGACGAGCTACCATGTGGATGATGACAAGACGCTCGAAAAGAAAGACGTGACCTATGAACCGGCGACAAAGGATATTCGCGCCCTGCGCAAACCCGATTCCCACTCCGACGACCGGATCGCGGCGGCTTGGGCGACGACTCATAAGCAGTTTGCGCTCGATCTGAAGCTGACCGATGGCAAGACGCATCAGGTCGCACTCTATCTCATGGATTGGGATGACCCCGGCTCGCGCAACGTCAAGATCACCATCACCGATACGGCAACCGGCAAACTCCTTGATGAGCGCGATATAGACCGGCTGCGCTTCGGCAAGTATGTCGTCTACAACCTGTCCGGCAGCCTCCGTCTCATCCTTCGCACCAACACCTGGCGCGACGCGACCCTGAGCGGAATCTTCTTTGATGCGCCCAAAGCGGCAGCGCGGCTGGCCGATGGCAGCAACGCAGCGTTTGTCAAGATAGATGAAGAGACGCAGGGCGACTGGCCAGGCGTCTATGGCGCAGAGGGTTACAATGTCATCGGCACAGCGCCGCGCTATCCCGCCTATGTCTCTCTCTCCGTTCCAACCGTTGTGCAGAAAGAGGCGCTAACCTGGCCGCAGGGCGTGCGCCGCTACTCCTATCGCAAAGACCCGGAACTCCCCTCCGGCAATTTTCCTGACCACGACAACGTCCAGATTGCCTTCAACGTCCTGCCGCCAGAGCGCAAATCGCTCTATCCCTGCCCGCCCGGAACCATGCCCGGTTTCGTTAACTACGAAGACACCGACTACGAGTATGCGCTGAACCCCGTCGCGCCGAAATATGGCGGCGGCACGGAGATATGGCGGCTGGCCGCGCCGGGAATGCCCCATAAACATTTCTATCCGCGCCAGCCGAAATCGCCTCTGGATGGCCCGGTCAAAGAGGGTAAGCTGGTCATCCGGCGCGATGGCAATACACGCCTGGTCGAAGCGGCGCTGCACTGGACGGAGATACCAGAGGTCAAGAAGCGCCTCGACGCCGGGCAGCCCATCAAATTCTCTTTCCGGGTCAACGACAATGCCAATCTCGGCTGCATGGAACTCTCTAAGCGGCGTAGCGTCGCCAAGCGCAATGGCTCCTTCCACGTGGATTGGGTCGAGCATTGGGCCAATGAACTTGAGTTCGGCTGGCAGAAATAGGCTCTTCACTTTGCCCCCTTCTTCCCTGCGCAGAAGGGAGCGGATTCGCCGCTCTGGGCGCAGGGAAATTTTCAAAATAGAGACGAAAAGCCTTGACATATGCCGATTTTTCCTCTATACTGAGCTTGGTAAACCGATGCATCAAAGCTGAACTGACCTATATGCCTACCACGCTACGCGATGTCGCCACGCGCCTTAACCTCTCTCCCGGACTGGTATCGCGCGTCCTCAACAATGATGCCAACGTGCGGGTTTCCCTCCAAACCCGCCAACGTATCCACATGACTGCGCGCGAGATGCAGTATCGCCCTTCGCCCTCGGCACGGGCGCTCGCGACGGGCCGTTCGCGGCAGATCGCCATCTCCGGGGCAGACCCCAGTCTGCATAGCTATCGAGGTTCCCGCCTGCTGGAACAGCAAGGCCTGATCGAGGCCGTTGCAGAGCAGCACTATCGCGTCGTTGTGCTGCCCTCGACGGCTAACCATGCCGACTGGCGCGAGTTCGAGGAGATGCTCTATGCCAGCGGATGCGATGGCTTTTGTCTCTATGCGGAGCAGGCCAGCCTGGAACTGTATGCCGCGCTACAGGCGCAAAACGTCCCGTTCGTCGTTCTCGGCAATCCTGGCGATAATCTGGTCACCCATGTAGACCATGACAACTACCGCTATGCTTATGACTCGGTAGCCTGGCTACAAGCCCAGGGACACACGCGCATCGGCTTTACCGACTTTCTATCTCCCTCTGCTCATCCCTTCGCTGCCGCTCTGCGGCAGGGCTATCAGGATGCCATGAACGCCCTCTGCGGCGGATTCGACCCGACACTCCTGCTGGAAAATGTTCCTGACGACGCCGCGCGTATCGCCTTTGTCACCCGGCCCGACCCGCCGACAGCGCTCATCGTCCGGGACTGGGGCGGCGCGCATCGGTGGCGCAAGGTGTTCCAGCAGCTGGGCCTGCGCGTTCCTGACGACGTGACAGTATTGGCACACGTTACACTCTCAGAGGCCCCCTATCTCGAAGTAGGGTATGCGTTTCATGCACACGATCCACGTCGTATCGGATGGCTGGCTGGGCAGATGCTGCTGCGTCGGATTCAGGAAGGGGCCACAGAGAAGGTGGAAACCATTCTCGTATCGCCGTCCGCTCCGCAGTGGCGCACGGAATGGTACGAAGTCATTATCAGTTCGCAAGAAGCATTGGGCGGCTGAAAGAAGACACTCTCTCGGCAAGGCAAAAAATTCTCTCGCTTACGGGTTTTTCCACAGTTCCCACAAGCGCGAGACAGCCGAAAGCCCAACGACCAGGGGGAAATCCCCCGAACACCCCAAAGGAGGAATGTTATGAACACACGACGGAGCCGACACGGCTTCACTCTCATCGAACTGCTCGTCGTCATTGCCATCATTGCGATTTTAGCTGCAATTCTCTTCCCGGTTTTCGCGCAAGCCCGCGAGAAAGCCCGCGCCGTCTCTTGCCTCAGCAATCTCAAGCAGCTGGGCCTGGCTTCCAATATGTACACCCAGGACTGGGATGAGACGATGGTTCCCGAAGACAACTATATGGAGCATCCGAAAGGCGTGCCTAATCCCGACCCCAACTTCGCCTTCTGGATCCAGCTGCTCCAACCCTATATCAAAAACAGCCAACTGATGAAATGCCCATCCAACCCCAATCGAGATAAGATCTTCTGCGATGGCTGCGCCGCCGATCCGCCCTATCCGCCCTTCTATATCTCCTATGGCATCAACTGGCGGGTCAGCCGCAATCTCTACGATGGCGTCGTCTCCTACCTAGCAAACGTCGAGAAGCCTGCCAGCAAAATCCACATTGGCGAGTTACGCTTCGGCGTGCCAGATGTCGGCTCGGACTGGTGGGGCGACGGCAACCACTTCTGGCGCGATTTCACGTTTGCCGGGCATACCCAGACCTTCAATCTGGCCTTCGTGGATGGTCATGCCAAGAACATGCGGCCGACTGCGACCGTATCTCCGGTCAATATGTGGGGTCATTTCGACGATAACACCGACGCGCAAGGCACAGGCTGTGGTGAGTTCGCCAATGTCAACTGCGATGCGCCCTCGCCGCAGGCGCTGGCCGACCTGAAACTGCTCGAAGACCTGTACAAATAGCTTGTTCGCGAGCCACATTGCGGGGCAGCTTTTCTCACTACCGAAGAGTCGCCCTGGAAGTATCCTACGAGGAGGTAGCGATGCCTGCTTCGTCTACGCCCACGCCCGCCGACAAGCCATCCGTGGGCAAACCCGTCATTTTTGCCGCTATTGTGGCGCTACTCCTGTTCTGCGTCTGGCTCTATCGGATCAACTTTAAGACAGTTCCGGGGCCGCAGATTCCTGAAGTAGACCATGACCTGATTAGGAGCCTGGCAATTAAGTGTAAGGGCGACTTTTATAAACTCAGCCCGGAGGAACAGGCCAAGGTCAACAGCATGGAAAACGGCTATGGCGTGGTGGCCATCAGCCGCAGCTATCAGCGCACGCTGAAGTCGGCCTCTAAGTAGATATGCGACCGAACTGCGTAGTTTACTGAACGTGGAACGTCACGTTGCTACGAACGTTGGTTGCACGACCACTTAGATAGCATTTTGCTGCTCTATGAATGCTTACAGAACCACACTCATTGTGCGGAACTCTCTCCCTCTCCCACGCTGTGGGAGAGGGAGCTAGGGGGTGAGGGCGGTGCACAAAAACCCGGACGCGGATCAGTGACTACTCCCCTGCCTAAAGGCACGGGGCTTCGCGGTTGCGATTGCGACGCTTTCATCCCCCGGCGTCATGGCGGAGGGCCTTCCCGCGTCGCGTTTGGTAAGCAGAATACCCACCTGCTTTCTGGACTTTATCAGGTCACGAGGCGGGAAGGCAACGCGCTTCAGACCGGAAGAATAGAAGCGTCGCCCTCCCAGCTACGAAGCCCTGCTGGAAGGCAGGGGAATAATTACCGGAGGTTCAATCTTGAAAATCGGTCAGGCTTTGCTCGTAGCTACATGCTGCTGCCTGTGCGCCCAGACTTCGGCACAGGCTCCGGCTCCCACTGGCCCCGCTCTGCCTTGTCAGACGAGTTGGATCGGCAACACGTTTGGCGGGGCAGACAATAAGTGGGTCCAGGATTTCGTCCATACCATGAAAGTCACGCCGGATGGCACGGTAATCGCGGCCTGTGAGTGGGATGAAGCCGGCCGTTGCGTCGGCCTCTACAAAGAGGGGCAGCCCAATACCACGCTGTTGAAGCAGTACGATGGCCGTGGCGGGCATAAAGCCTGGGGATGGGGGACGGCAAGCCGGGCCGTCGCCTTCGACGCTGCCACCCTCTACGTCCTCAACACGGAGGGCGAACTGCTGCGCTTCCGCCGGTCGGATAACGGCTTTATAGACAGCACTCCCCTCCTGGAGATCAAGCGCGTCCAAGACAAGACCGAGGGCGCGGCACTAAATATGTCCTGCGCCAACGGCCTGCTCTACATCCTGCGCGATACCGGAGAGATTCTCGTACGCAAAGCGGCCGATCTTGCGGTCGTGCGTCAGTTCACGATTCCCGGCGCAACTGATCTCACGGTCGCACGGGATGGCTCGCTATGGCTGCTGGCGGACGCTCAAATCAAGCATGTGGCTCCGACTGGTGAGTCCTTGCCCGAAACGATCTCGGTTTCCGGAAAGCCTACGGCCCTGGCGCTCGATCATCGCGGGCGGCTGATTGTCTGCGACAACGGCCCGCGTCGGCAAGTTCTCTTCTACGATATTAGCGGCACGCCGCGCCTGGTGCAGACTTTCGGAGTGCGCGGGGGGATAGCCGCGGGGCGGCCCGGCGAAGTCCTGCCGCAGAAACTGCACTCACTGGCAGGAGCAGGCACAGACGCCAGAGGGAATCTCTACGTGGCGCTGAGCGAAAATACCGTGGACTGCACGGTGATCCGTCAATTCCGGCCCGATGGGCGCGGCGGCTGGAACCGATTGGGATGGGAACTTAACGGACTGCATTTTGTGGATGCGGCCGTTCCTGTTGCCGACAGCGACGGCACGATCGTCTATTCGCGTTCCCGGCGTTTTGTGCTGGACTACGCGCAGCCGCCAGGAACGCAGTGGAAGGTGGTAGGGTATACGCTTGACCCGAACGCTGGCGCTGAGGAACCGCGCCGTAAGGACTCCGGGTATCATCCGGCCTTTGTACGCCGTTTGCAGGGGAAACTGCTTGTCTACATGACCCCCATGATGGCTGGCGAGATGTATCTGTATACCCCACAGCCCGGCACGGAATATCTGCGTCTGCTCTCGGCTTTTGGCGAGCGTCTGGGATGGGGCATCTACGTGGACAGCCGAGGCGATGTCTGGCAGGCCGGCGATACAGGAATACGTCATACGCCTTTCACCGGCTTTGACACCACGGGCAAGCCCCAGTTCGGAACGCCGCAGAACTTCCCGTCGCCTGCGCCTTTCGACCGTCCACAACGGGTGATGTATACCGCCGAAACGGATACGCTGTACGTGGCAGGCTATACCCCGGAGAAGACCGAAGAGACCTGGGGACTGGTCGGTAAGGTCCTGGCTCGTTATGATGACTGGAGCAAAGGGAACCGAAAGCCGACCTGGGTGATTGACCTGCCGCATGACTTCAAGCCCCAGTCCGGCCCCAGGATCATTCTGAAATCCATGACCATTGCAGGCGATTATCTCTTTATCGTAGGCGTAGATACCAAAATGCAGGTCTATGTCTATCGTATCCAGGATGGTGGCTTTGTCGGGATAATGAATCCGGGGCCGGAGATTGGCGGCAACGACAACACAGGGTGGGTTGACATGCCAGAAGCGATCTCCGCACTGCGACGCCATAATGGAGAGTATGTGGTCTTTGTCGAAGAAGACTATCGCAATAAAATCGTCCTCTATCGCTGGAGACCCGCCGCCGAGCGCGCGTCCCGATAAGGAGACGGAAATCATGCCTACTCCAACGCGCCTGTTCAGCTTTCTGATGCTCCTGCTCTCTCGCGGCGTATTTGCGTTGCCGCCCGCATATCATGTTGAGAAGGACCGGCTGGTTCTGGAGAATGTCTCTGCGCAGAACCCGATGATCTACGACAACGACTTCTGGACAGATGTGCCGGATGCCGCCTATCTCTGGGCCAAAGCGAGCGCAAGCCAGTGTTCTCTGCGCGGCAACATCGTTACACGCTGTACCTTCGGCTGGGAAAACGGCTATGTCCATACCATGCAACAGCAGATCGCAGAGAGCCGGAAACTGCTCGCCTTGGCCAAGGAGAGCGGACTGCAAAACATTCCCGAGCCGATACCAGGCGCGCAGGAAGCGCTGCGGCGACCGGCAAGCGGCAAAATCGAAGAGACTCGATTTACGCGCACACCCGGCAGCGATCTCATTGTTGCCGAGGCGAAAAAAGCCAGCCCGCAGAGGCCGCTGCTGGTCTATGTCGGCGGTTCCTGCACCACCGTCGCCTCGGCTTACCTCACCGACCCGGCGATTGCCGAACGGATGATCGTCTTTCAGGTTGATGGCGGCAGCTACAACGGATCGGACGGTTGGGCCTGGGAAATCACTATGAGACGCTGCCGTTTCGCCAACTGGGCGCGCGGTTACTTCTGGGACAAAATAGGTGTCTGGAAACCAGACCGCTTCAAGGAGTTGCCCCGAAATCCCCTCTGTGACTGGCTTCGGGAATATGCTTCCAGTGGCTTGGGCCAAGCGAACCAGTGGGGCGATGGCGCGTGGATCTACTACACTTTCGATCCACGCTGTCTAACAACCGCAGCGGATTATGATGCCATTGCGATCACGATTCCAAGAGAAGCAACGAATGTGAAACGGATAGAACACGAATTCTTCGCCGCTCTGCAAAATCCCGTCGCCTACCATGAGACGGGATCGCTATATGCAACAGAAAATCTGTTCTCGCGGAAAAATGTCGTTACTTCAGCAAGCGCAAACTCTACAGAAGATAGAAGCGGAGGAGGCGAGATTCCGTGAAACAAGGGAGGGCCTCTTTCGCAGCTCGGTCGCTATTTTTTCTGAGTATGCTCCTAGCGGCGCATTGCGCTTCGCCGGGCCAGACAAAGGCTCGCTGGATGACAGATCTACAAATCCATCCTGATAGTATCCGGCTCGAAGCCGGGCCGCAGAGCTACGAGTTCACTCGAGATGCCGCCGGAACCTGGGCGTTCTCTGGGGTCTCCGTGCGGGGAGTCCGTACCGCCATTCCGCTCTCCCCGCAGGACAGCTTTTTCGTCGGCGGCGGCAGGGCAAGCGGCTACACCGTTCGGGCGAATGATGCTAAGGTGCGAGAGATCACGTTCGCCCTCGGAATGAGCGCGGTGACTTATCGAGTGGAGGCCGATACAAAGCTGCCGATGGTGCATGTCGCGATCACTGGGCCGGCATCCCCCACCGTCTCCTACCGCACCGTCGAGGCTGACCCACAGCAGCACGGAGCCTGGGTCACACGCGGCGAGACCGCCTCGGACGCCGAGAACCGAGAAGTTTTCATTGACGGTTCCGGGCCGGTCGTCTTCGGTCACAGCAAGGCAGGTAAGGTGGATGCGGCCTATGTCCTTCTGGCGAAGGTCAATCCCCATATCCAGCCTAATGGCAGAACCGAGCAGAAGTCGGATACCTACTTCAAAAGCGGTCGGACTGCCGATGGACAGGGCCGCGCGTTCGGTTATTGGCAGTTGCGCATGGGGCCGGGCGAGCCGACCAAATACGCCATCCTCTTCGATAGAGATCTCGGCGGACGCTTCTGCCACGTCTGCGAGAAATACTATGCGGGCGTGGTTGACTCGCTGGTGGATATGGCTCGCCTTGCTACGGACTACGACCCGGACAGGGCGCTGCAAAAGATGCCGCTCCGTCTCTCCGCGCCCGACGCTTTCATTCCCGGCTACGGCTGGACGATGGAGGAGTATGCGCAGCCCGCCTATCCCTATGCCCACGATAGCTGCATCCAGATCGGGAATTTCCTCGCGTTCGAGGGGTTGGCGACCGGCAGGGCGTGGGAACAGAATTTCGGCAAGTATATCCTGGATAAGACGCCGCTCATTGGCAAGGATGGCACGAGTTTCTTCGTTCGCCGGCCGGGTGGAATCACGCGCTGGGGCTACTCCACCGACTATCAGCATCCTTTCCGCCGCACCGATGGCGGCAACTGGGGCGATGCACAGGCGCTCTACACAACCGCGCAGATCACCGGCGACACGAAGCTGAAGCAGATCGCGCTGGAGATGATGCGCCACGATGTACATGTCAAGCTGGACCTCGAAAAGATGACCTTTGCGCCCTGCTGGGACGTGGAGCGCGCCTGCGCTGGCGATAGACGCGACGATTGGGCCATCACGACGCTGCTGGCCTACGCGGCGGAACTCTGCTCCCAGATACTCTATCCAGCGACCCATGACGCCGCCTATCTCCAGAAGGCCGACCGCATCTGCGCCTGGTTCCAAAGTATCCTCGGCACGGAGACCCGGATGAACTATCTGAACGACGGCGTGAATATGTACAACTGCTGGGCCGGCTGGATTCCGACCGCGCTGATCCATAAATACGAACGCTCCGGCGACCGGGCCTATCTCGACATCGCCAAAGATGTCTGCTGGGTTCAAATCCTGACGCTCGGCCTCACGAACGACGCCGACCCGCACGGCCAGTCCTTCACCGGCGTTACCTGCGTGGGCGTGCGCGGCTGTGTGGACTACGACTGCGCGCCCAATCTCTGCCAGGAGAAGGATCAGGTCTTCGTCAATAGCATCGGGCCTCTGCTGGATCATGCGCATGGCCCGGCCTATGCAAAGTATCTCGCGCTGCAAAAATCGGCGCTGCCGCGAGACCGCTGGAACGATGCCTTCGGCGTGCAGGAACTGCGCGATCTCAACCTGCGGACCATGTACGACACCTATATGCGCGGCATGGCGAACCTGGCCTATGCGCTGAACAAAAGCAGCGACCCGTATGTGGCGGCGGTCGAAAAGCTGGTCTCGAAGCGCGATCTGAACATCGTAAGGCAACGGGACATCGTGCTGGCGAACGGCACGCCGCAGGATAGAACGACGACCGTGCAGATACGCGGCCTGAAGCCCGGCCTCTATCGCCTGACCCTGGACGGAAACGATCTCGGCAAAAAGACAGACGCGGCACTGCGCGCGGGCCTTGCGGTCGCTGTGTCGGCTAACGCCACCTGTTCCCTCCGAATAGATTGTCTCTCCCTCAAGCCTGCACCGCCGCCTGTGACCAGTTATGACGAGAGCGTGACCTATTTAAGCGACCTGGAGGAAGCGGATTCGCAGCGCGGCGTCGGGCTGCCCACGCCGACATTCGTGAAAGATCACAGTTTCGGCAACGGCCCGCTCCGCGTGCAGGGCCAGACCTACGCGAAAGGACTCGGCTGCGCCGCCAACACGGTCATCGTCTATGCGCTCGACCGGCAGTATCGGCGGTTGCAGGCGGTCGTCGGCCTGGACGATTCGGTGCGGAACGCCTCCAACCCCGACCCTTCTGTGAATTTCACCGTCTTCGTGGACGGCGTCTGCAAATTCGATAGCGGCGCGATGACCAAGACCTCCGCGCCGAAGGCAGTGGACATTGACCTGCGCCAGGCCCAGACGCTCGTGCTGCGGGTCTCCGGCAACTGGGATAGCAATGGCAACACCACCCATGATCATGGCGATTGGGCCGACGCCCGGCTCATCGGCAAAACCTCCCGGCAAATCGCGTCTGCACGACCCTGATTGAGTGCCATACCTTGAGAACTGAGGACAGAAAGCATGTGGAGAATAGACAGACGCGCTCTCGTCGGCGCGTGCATCCCGGCAGCCCTGCTGATGACCATGCCCCTCTCGGCGGGCCGCGCGGAGAAGGCCGCGCCCCGCGGCCTTCCCATCCATTTCCGGCTCGACAGGCCCGGCTATGTCACGCTGGTCGTTGACGATGCGCAAGGCAATCGGGTCTGCAACCTGCTGGCGGAAACCTATCTGCCTGCCGGGGAGCAGACCGTCACGTGGGACGGCTACGATCTGGGCGACCCGAAGGATGGAGAGCCATTGACACGCCACCGCGTGCCGCCGGGAACCTATCGGGTGCGCGGCCTGGTGCATGATAAAATCACCATGCGCTATGAGTTCTCGGTCAACAGCCCCGGCACGCCGCCCTGGAAGACCAAAGACGGCACTGGGGCCTGGCTCGCCGACCATTCGCCGCCAGCAGATGTCAAGTTTCTGCCCGCCGGCAGTGGCTCGCCTTACGGACATGGCGCAGCGCAGCTTCTCGTCTGCTCGACCTCCGGCGAGGCGGGCGACGAGTTTGTCTGGCTGAACGCGGAGGGAAGGCGGCTGTTCGGCTTGAACACCGGCTTCTGGGGCGGCACACACCTCTGCCTCGACCGGGGCAAAAATCCGGTCCCCAACACCTATGCCTACGTCTTTATGTCTGGCGAGCGCGATCCCGACAACAACGAGATCGAAGTCCGCGCCTTCAAAAAAGCGGCCAGATCGAATCGGTCGGAAAAATTACGTTTCCGATGGCATGGAAGAAAACCATCCTGCCACCGTTCCAGACCAACGCGGAAGCCTACGGCACCAACGGCATCGCCGTCTACAACGGCCTGGTCGTCTTCAGCTTCACGCGGCAGAACAGGCTGATCTTCCTGGACGCCCGGCAGAAGAAAGTCCTGGGTGAAACGCCGCTCGACTCGCCGCGCGACCTGCTGTTCGATCCGCAGGGCCGCCTCTATGTCCTTACCGGGCGGCAGGTCAAGCGCTTCACCGTTGCGCCCGGCGCGGCGCGGCTGGGAGCGGCGCAGACCGTCATTGCTGGCGGCCTCGAAGAGCCGCACCGGATGACGCAGGATGCCGCCGGAAATCTCTATATCGCCGACTGGGGTAAGAGCCATCAGATCAAGGTCTTCACGCCGGAGGGCAGGCTGCTGCGCGCCATCGGCAAAGCCGGCGGCGGGCCGCAGCTTGGCCTCTACGATGCGCGAAAGCTGAGCTACCCCTGCGGCATGACGGTGGACGCGCAGGGTCGGCTCTGGGTGGCGGAGGCGGAGTCCTATCCCAAGCGACTGAGCCTGTGGAACAAGGACGGCACGCTTGCGCACGCCTGGTATGGCGGGCCAAAATACGGCGGGGGCGGCGCGCTCGATCCCCAGGATAAAACTCGCTTCTTCTACGCCGAATATGAGCGCGGCGGCGGCATAGAGTTCGCGCTGGACTGGCAGAAGGGAACCTACCAGCCCAAAGCCATCTACTGGCGCGGCGATAGGCCGAACGTCGAGCCGATGCCCGGCCCCGCGCCGGAGCGCGCCTATCACCTCGGCGGCTACACCTATCTCGCCAACTGTTACAACGGCCAACTGCGCTATAATCAGGATCGCGGCGTCGGCATCTGGCGGCTGGACAGAGACCATATCGCGCGCCCGGTCGTCATGATCGGCAATGGCGCAGACCTGGTCAACCAGGTCTGGGGCTGGCCGATGCGGCACAAAGAGGCCATCACCGCCCTGTGGAAGGATAGAGACCCCGTGCAGGTGATGTTCCTCTGGTGCGATAAGAACGGCAACCAGATTGCCGAGCCAGATGAGATACAGTACCTCGTCACGACGCGCAAGGATGCCAGCGGCAATCCGCTGCCCGACATGGGCCTGCAGCCGATGGTGCAGCCTGATCTCTCCATCACGACCTCGTATGGAACGCGGATCGCGCCGCCCAAACTCGATGCGCGCGGCACGCCGCTCTATGACCTTACACAACAGGAGATTGTCGGCAACTCGGAATGGCAGCGTTCTCCGATTATCGCGGACGACTGGACGTTTACCAATCAAGACGGCGTTCCGGCCTGGCTCGGCGCCGACCTCAAGGGCGGGCGGCGCTGGAAATATCTGTTCACGCCGGAGTCGCATCTGGGCGGGCCGGGCCTGATGGTCTCCCCGACGCGCCCGCTCGGGCCGCCCGTGAAACCGGTCTCCGGCGAGGCGGGCAGCTTGCTCGCCATCAGCGGCGAAAAAGGCACGGTCTATCTGCTGACGATGGACGGCCTGTTTGTGCAAACGCTTGGTGGGGACATGCGCACCACCCCGCTCTGGCGGATGCAGGAGCATTATCGTGGGATGCGGATAGAGGGTGTCAGCTTCGAGGATGAGCATTTCCATCCCACGATCAGCCAGGAACCGGACGGCAGTATCTATCTCGTGGCGGGCAAGGAACACTCCAGCATCCTGCGGCTGGAAGGATTCGAGAGCGTACGGCGCAAAGATTTCGGCACGCTCACCGTGACCGAGCAGACACTTGTCGGCCTGCCGGAGACGCGGACGGAAGCCCCCGCGCAGGAGGGCCGTCCGACTCTCGCCATCGCGCTGCGCAATCAGGGCGTTGGGGTGGACGGCGACCTGACCGACTGGCCCACCGATACCGTCTGGGCGCAGATAGACGCGCAGGCGTCCGGGGCCGTGCTGCTGACGCCGGAT
>DASRGL010000495.1:0-2980 GCA_035651115.1 Chthonomonadaceae bacterium | reverse complement strand
AGCGGTATCAGGCGTTGGTGCAGCGGCAGATCGCGGCGGGGCTGGCAAAGCCGGTGGACGCCGAGACGGCGGCGGCGCAGGTGGCGGAGGCGCAGGCGGGCGTCACGCAGGCGGAGGGTGGGCTGACTTTGGCACGGCTCGCCTTCAATCGGACGTTGGGACGGCCACTGGCTGCGCCGGTCGTTCTGGAGCCTATCGCCGCGCTGCCTATAGTGCCGGAGAACCCGGAGGCCGCCATCGCCGCCGCGCTGGAACATCGGCCTGAAATCGAGTCGCTGGAACAGAACCTGCGCGCGGCGCGGGCCGGCGTCTCGCTGGCGCGCGCGCAGTCACAGCCTGCGCTGAGCGTGCGCGGGCAGGTGACGGAGCAGACGCCGAGCGCGTTCGTCCATGAGCATTATGCGGCGGCGACTCTGGAACTGCGCTGGCCGATCCTGGATGCGGGCAAGGCGCGGCTGGACACGCGGGAGGCGCAGGCGCAGGCGCAGCGACTGGAGGCGCTGTTGGAGGATACGCGGCAGGCGATCTCGCTGGATGTGATGCAGGCGTGGCAGAAGATGCGGGAGGCGCGCGACCGGATCACGCTGACGCAGACGCAGGTGCGGGGCGCGGACGCGACGGCGACAGTGGCCGAAAAAGCTTACGAAGTGGGGCGGGGAACCGCTATCGAGGTGCAGGCAGCGCAGCGCGAACTGCGCGCCGCGCGCGAGCGCGAACTGCAAGCCACCTATGATCTGCATGGCGCGGCGGCGGATTTTGCCTATGCGCAGGGCGCGGCTCTGCCGGAAGGAGGAGGACGGTGAAGGCCCTCCTCCCTGGCCCTCCCCCCAGGGGGAGGGAAGACGATGGCACAGGCTTGTCCCTCCTGTTTAACTCGCATCAGAATGCGGTGGAACGAAAAAGCCTCCAAATGGAATGTTCCCTCCCCCTGTTCTTGGGGGGAGGGCCAGGGTGGGGGGCTTTGCTCTGCCTGCTTCTGCTCTCCGGCTGTGGGCCGCGCGAACCGGTGGCGAAGAAACCGGCGGCGACGGAGGTTTCTGCGCCTGCCCCCGCGCCTACCATCGCGTCTGCCGAGAAGCCTGCTGCAAGGGCGGAGACACTCTCGCTCCTCGGCAGCGTGCGGTCGGCGGGGCAGGCCGCGCTCTCCGTGCGGATGCCCGCGCGCATCGTCGCCGTCAACGTGCGGGAGGACGATACAGTACGGAAAGGCCAACTGCTGATAGTGCTGGACGCGCAGGAGATCGCGGCACAGCGTAGCACAGCGGAGGCGGGTCTGCAAGCGGCGCTGGCCCAGTTGCGCAAGGCGCAGGTCGGGCGAAGCGCGCAGAAGATCAAGGCCGATGCGGACGTGGCGAACGCGCAGGCCGGACTGAAACAGGCGCAGGCGAAAGCGCAGCAGGCCGTTCTCGCCCGCGATGCCGCCCGCGACGACGCCCGCAATGAACTGGTGACGGCGCAGGAGGGCGTGCGGAAGGCGCGATTGGGGCTGGAACGCGCGCAGGAGACGCTGCGCGGGCTGGAAGAACTGGCGAAAGTCGGCGGCGTCTCCCGCAACGATCTGGAAGGCGCGCGGGCGCAGGTGGCCGTCGCGCAGTCCGACCTTCAGACGGCGCAGGCGGGCGTGCGGCGTCTGGAGGCGGGGCCGGAGGGGAGCAGCGCGTCGTATCGTGTCGCGCTGGCGCAGAAGGACGTGGAGACGGCGCAGGCGGGCGTGCGGCAGGCGCAGGCGGGCGTGCAGGCGGCGTTAGAGGGACGGCAGCAGGCGCTTGCAGTGGCCGATCAGGACGTGCGCGCGGCGGAGGCGGCGGTGGCGCAGGCGCGGGCCGGAATCGCGGGCGCAAAGGCGGCGGAGAGCCTGGCGCGGCTGGTCAGTCCGCTCGATGGCATCGCGACCGACGTCAACGCCCATGTCGGCGAGACGGCGCAGCCCGGGTTGCCGCTCGTCACAGTCACGTCGCTCTCCGGGCTGCGCGTGGAGGCGCTGGTTCCCGCCCGGCAACTTCCCCGGCTCCGCGTCGGGCAGGCTGCCCGTATTACCCTGGATGCACAGCCGGGCCGCGTCTTTCCCGCCCTCGTCAGCGAGATCGCCCGCGTCGCCGAACCGGACGGACGCACCTTCCGTGTCCGGTTTCGCTTTCAGGATAAGAATGTCACCGTGCGCCCCGGCCAGACAGCGCGGATCACGGTGCGGGAGCGATAGGCCATGTGGCTGACGCGACTTGCCATCTCCCGACCGATTCTGATCTGGATGGCGCTGGCCGCGATTGCGGCGCTGGGCCTTCAGGCGTACCTGCGCCTGCCCGCAGAACTCAACCCCCGCGTGGATATTCCCACGCTGACCGTCATGACGGTCTATCCGGGCGCGGGGCCACCGGAGGTCGAGACACAGATCACCAGGCCACTGGAAGAGGCGGTCGGAACCGTGCCGGGCGTCCGCGATGTCTATTCGAGTTCGCAGGCCAACGTCTCAATCATCAGCATGGATTTCCGGGTCGGGACCGATCTGGATGTCGCCTCCGCCGAAGTGCGCAGCCGCGTGGAAGCGACCCGCGCCCAACTCCCCGCCGGATCGCGCCCGCCCGTCGTCGCCAAGCTCGACATCAACGCGCTGCCCATCCTCTATTTCGGCCTGGAAAGTCCTTCCCTCACGCTGCAAGCGCTGCGCGCCTACGCCGAGGACACGCTGCGTCCGCGCCTGGAACGCGTTCCCGGCGTGGCGAGTATCCAGGTCGTCGGCGGGGTGCAGCGCGAGATCCATGTCGCCGTCGCTTCGCAAAAGCTGGCGCAGTTCGGCCTGACCATTGAGGACGTCGTCAACTCCCTCAAGGCGGCAGGGCGCGACGTGCCGGGCGGCGGCATCGTCACCGGCAGGCATGAGACCGACGTGCGCCTTGCCGCCGCCTTTACCTCCCTCGACGCCATTCGCAACACGCAGATTCTCGCGCCGCAGCTTGTGATGCAGCAGGCCCAACTCGGCCCC
>DASRGL010000494.1:0-2064 GCA_035651115.1 Chthonomonadaceae bacterium | reverse complement strand
CGCGCTCTTCACGCTGCGCAATGCGCCCCAGATCAGCGCGGGCGCTCCAGCGCTTCAGCCCTATCTGACGGCTTTTCAGGGGTGGAACCGGGTCGAGGTGATCTTTGCTCAGCTTCGCCCGGAACCTACGCGCGCTGCCGTCCAATTCGAGAGCGCGGCGCTTTCGGTCCGGTTGGCGCAGCGAGGGCCGGGTCTGAGCCGGTATATCGCCGATATTCGCGCCCATACTGGAGCCTTGCCGCAGGTCGTTTTCGGGCAGGAGACGGCTCCGGCTCCACAGGCGGCGCGCGCCGAGGCGCCACAGCCGGAGGCGAAGCGGCCTGCCGGGACTCTGTTCAGTCTGCCCCTGCTGTTGACGATCCTCGGAGCCGCCCTGATCGGGGGAACCATCGCCTATCTATCGGTAATTCGGCGGCTGCCCGCGCGCTCCTCCGCGCGTGTTTTGCGGCCCTAAAAGCGGCGAGAATGCGGCGCAGTGGAGAGATACCGCTGTCGTTGCCCGACTCTGCGCAGTTCGTCCGGGCGAATTTCAGGTAAGAACAGGCTACGAAAGGAAATCGTATGAGTGTCGAACTCGATGAAATGATCTACTATGCGGCGGAGCGTCAGGCTTCCGACCTCTTTATTCGAGGCGGCGCGGCCCCGGCCATCCGTCAGCATGGCCGAGTCGTCCCGACGGAGTATCCTGTCATTCCGCCCGAGGAGTCGCAGCGGCTGGCCTACAGCAAGATGAGCGAGCGCCAGCGCGCTATTTTCGAGCAGCACCATGAGATGGACCTCGCGTTCACGGTGGGGACAGAGATCCGTATCCGCATGAATGTCTATAAGCAGCGCGGCACGACCTGCTGCGTGTGCCGCCTGATCCCCATCAAGATGCGCTCTCTGGAAGAGCTGGGCATTCCGGTGAAGGTCAAAGAGTTCTGCACGCACAACAACGGCCTGGTGCTGGTGACCGGGCCGACGGGCTGCGGCAAGACGACGACCCTGGCCGCGATGATAGACCTGATCAACCAGACGCGCGATGTCAATATCGTGACCATCGAGGACCCCATCGAGTTCGTGCATTCGGACAAACGGGCCATCATCAGTCAGCGCGAGATCGGCATAGACACCGACAGTTTTCAAGGGGCGCTGCGGCATGTGCTGCGTCAGGCTCCGGACATCATTCTCATCGGCGAGATGCGCGACATCGAGACCATGAATGTCGCGCTGCAGGCCGCCGAGACCGGCCACCTGGTCTTCGCCACCGTCCACACGGCCAGCGCCGCCGAGACGCTCGACCGTATCTCGAATATGTTCCAGCCGCATGAGCGCCCGATGCTGTGGCTGCGCCTGTCGGTGTCGCTGCGCGGCGTCGTCTCGCAAAAACTGTTGCCCCGCGCCGACGGCACGGGGCGCGTGGCCGCCGTCGAGGTCATGGATGTGACGCCGACCATCGCCCACCTGCTGGAAGAGGGCAAGTCCGACGACATCTATGCCGCCATTCGGCAGGCCGGACAGGAAGCCTACTGGGGCATGTCCACTATGAATCAGTGCCTGCTGCGCTACTACAAGGCCGGAGTCATTACAGAGGCCGAGGCGCTGGCAAACGCGGGCAACTATTCGGAAATGAAGCAGATGATTCGGATGGCCGCGCACCATCCGATGACCGCGCAGACCGCCCCGACCCGGTGAGTAGGGGCGCAGGCAGTCGTGATGGCGAGGCCAGGCGCTTCGTCGTTTCTTCAGGGCGAGAGAGGCGCGAGGACTGCGAAGCGGTCTTGCGCTGCGGTTTCGGATGAGAGAATGCCAGGATGATACATATTGATGATCTGTTACGCAGGCTGGTAGAGTGTGAAGCCTCCGACCTGCATCTGCGCGTCGGAGAACCACCCGTGATGCGGATTCACGGCGAACTGACACGTCTGAACATGCCCCTGCTTACGGACAGGGATATGTACGACCTGGTGCATCCCATGCTCAATCCGGAGCGGCAGATGCGTTTCGAGCAGACGATGGAACTGGATATGTCCTATCAAGTTCCCGGCCTGTCGCGCTTCCGTGTCAACATCTTCCGGCAGCAGG
>DASRGL010000493.1:0-4371 GCA_035651115.1 Chthonomonadaceae bacterium | reverse complement strand
GCGCTGCCCCGCGCGCTGTACGAGACGCTCTCCCCACGCGCTCAGGAGCTATGCCGCCTCCTCGTCGCGGATGCGTAGGAGTTCCCGGAAATCAGCCGCGCGAGGGTTCAGGGCGCACGAGGCGTTCCTGCCGGGAGAGTTCGGCCAGATGCCCGTCGTTCGCCATCACCTGCTCCAGATGCCGCATTCGTTCCGGGCCGGCCGTCTGCATCATGATCTCGCCGTAGTTGCGCTCGACCCAGAAGCGCGCATGGCCGCTGATGTAGTTGCGCAGGTCTTCCAGCCGGGATTCGGGATACCGCTGGCACAGATTGATGGTGAACATGCGCCGCCAGCCGCCGCCGCCGAAGGCCGCATGTTTCGTGTTATGGTTGAAACAGACGACATCTCCCGGCTGCGTCTCCAATGCGACCGCCGGAACGTCGCGCCCGTGCAGCCCCCAGAGTTCCTGGCTCTTGCCGACCTGCTCTTGCAGGGAGCGGGCGTACTTGTCTCCGTCCAGGTGGCTGCCGGGAATGACGCGCAGGCTGCCGGTGTCGCGGGTGAGCGGGTCGAGGTAGAAGGCGATCTTGATATGGCGGATCTCTTTATGCCAGCCGTCGGAGTGCCAGCCTGTATCGCCCGCATAGTAGTTGCCGTCGCTGCCCATGTAGTTGAAGTCGTCACCGAGCAGGCTAGTGGCGATGCCGAGAATACGCGGGTCGTCCAGCAGCGTGCAGAGATATTCGCTCTGGTCAATGAACGGCACGATGCAGGAGCGGCGCTTGCCGTCGTGGGGCCGTCCGTCGTGGCCCCCGCCCCGGCCCTGCCAGACGGCCTCGAACTCCTGAAGGATCGTGTCAATGCGGTCGGCGAGCAGGCCGGGAAAGCCCAGGTAGCCGAAGGTCTCGAAAAACGCTTTCTGCTGATCGGTCAGGGGAACGATCTCCATCGTCACAGTCCTCCGCTCGTGGAAACGTTAGACGCCGGTCAGGATGCGCTTGACGACATCAATGACGTTGCCCGCGTCTCCCGTCGCCTGCGCCGCTTCCAGTTTGTCCCGGACGGCGTAGATTTTGAGCGCCTTCTTCATCGCGTTGGCAAACAGTTCCTTGCTCAGCACCATCGCTTTGACCGGCTCCATGCGATAGGTGAACTGATCCTCGCCGAACCAGCCCTGATAGTCCGTATCAATGGCGGCGTAGCAGAACTCGGCCAGACGCCAGATGTCGTCTGTGCCGGTGACGCGGTCTTCGTCGTTGGAGTTGTACTTGGCCGCATTGATATGGAAATTGGCGATGGGGACGCCGATGCGCTTGAGCAGGTAGAGACTGTCGGCGGGCTGGTTTCCGACCATCTGCTCGTGTCCGTAGTCTATGACCACGCCCATGACGGTCGCGCCGACGCTCTCGTTGACCGTCTTGGCGACGAGCGCGGCCTTCGCGGTCGTATTGAGAATCATGTTGCCCTCGCGCGGCTCCTTCTGCTTGGCCTCCGTGCCGAAGCGCAGGCCGTAGCCGTGCGCTTTCTGAGCGATGGCGACACAGCCCTCGATGAACCAGTCGAGCTGCTTCCCGTAGTTGACCTCGAAATGATAGTCCCACCCATCCGAGCCGGGCCAGAGCTGCACGCTGGGGCAGTCGAGTTGCTTGGCGAGTTCTACCGTGTTGAGGCAGTAGTCGAGGGCTTCGCGGCGGCGTCCGGCGTCGGGGTTGGTGATTCCGCCCATGCGATAGTAGGCGCGCGTCCAGATATTGGTGTTCATATTGGTCGGAATCAGGTTATAATGGTGGAGAGCGTCCTTGACCTCGGCGATCTTCTTGTCGCATATCTGTAGATGGTCGTCGAGGAACATCTCGTTGTTGAGTTCGACGCCTTGGATGCCCGCCTGGGCCACGCGCGCGATCTGGCCGACCGCCGACTCGTCGAGCGGCTCTTCCAGATAGGTGCGGCAGAAACGGTCGCTGAAGCCCCCGGCGCACCAGTGTCCGGCGGAGAACTGGATGCCGTAGGTATCGAAAAAGGCGTTGACCAGGTCGCCTTCCAGGTAGTCCGCGTAGTCGGAGAAAAGCTTGGTCAGGTTGTCGGCAGTGACGCGCATGGCGTTGAACCTCCTCACAGGCAGTCAGTTAGGGTCAGGGTGAAGCTGACGGCTCTATTTTCTGGATGAAATAGTGGGGTTCCTGCCTTGTTCTTGCGCGGGCAGGTTCATTCCGTTCTTGCCTTCATCCCCCGTCCCCTTCTCCCTGGATTGGGAGAAGGGGAGATTCAAAGTCCCCCTCTCCCGCAGCGTGGGAGAGGGGTTAGGGGTGAGGGCCACAGCGGAGGAAATCGGCGGAGCATGAGTCTCTTGGGTGGCAATCGAAGGCGGCAGTTCGAGGGCCTGGTCAGGCCGCTTGCCAAGCCGCTCTTCCATGCGGCGCTGCGCCTGACGCGCCATACGGAGTGGGCCGAAGACCTGACGCAGGACACGCTGATCCGCGCCTATGAGCGTTTCGACCTGTTTACCCCCGGAACCAACTTCCGCGCCTGGCTGTTCACCATCCTGACGAATCTCTACGTGAACGACTGCGCCCGCGCCCGCCGCCGTCCGCAGATCGCGCTGTTCGAGTTAGCGGAGGAAGAGGGAAATGCCTGGGAGGTCGCTGCCGCCGATGGCCGCAGCGACCCGGAAAGCCTCCTGCTGACGAACGTGCTGAACGAGGATATACAGGCCGCGCTCGATCCCCTACTGGAAGAGTTCCGTGTCGCCGTGATTCTGGTGGACATCGAGGGGCTGACCTACCAGGAGGCCGCGCTGGCGCTCGATGTGCCTATCGGGACGGTGCGCTCTCGCGTCTCGCGTGGTCGCGCCTCTTTGCGCCGCCTGCTGGCTCCCGCGCGCAAGCCCAGTCCTGCGCCGTAAACTTTTTCCGGGCGTATATAGGTGAGCGGGTATGTTCTGTACCCGGTCTTGCATAAGGAGAGTGCTTTGTATGCGGACACCCAGCCGTCGTGAATTTTTGGCCGGACTGGTAGGAAGCGGCCTCGCTGCCTGGCCTCTGTTGGCAGGGGCGCAGAACGAGGTGGTGACTCCCGTCGCGCTGTCCCCGCCGCCGCAAGGCTATGCCGCTGAAGCCGCCCGGCTGACCGGGGCGATGCAGCGCGCTTTCTGGAATGCGCAGACGGCGCAGTATCGCGCGCCGGTGCGCAGCGCCGAGACGGTGGATAGCGAGGGCGCGCACAACAATGGCTATGTTCTCTGGCCCTGTCTGCTCGGCTTCTTTGCGCTTGTCGAGGCGGAGAAGACCGTTCCGGGCCGTTACGCCGCCCCGATGCGCGCGGTCTTCAACGGGTTAGAAGCCTACTTCGATCCCGAAGAACACGCCTACAATGCCTGGCTGCGCTTTCCCGGCAACAACGACAAATACTTCGATGACAACGCCTGGCTGGTGATCGCGCTCGTGGAGGCATTCGAGGCGACCAAACTGGCCGCCTATCGGGAGCGGGCCATCGCGATCAACGAACGGTTCCTCACGCGGGGCTGGGACGCTTCCGGCAGACCGGGCGGGCAGCGCTGGGGAACCGACCCTACCAAGCCGGGAACCGACGACCACAACGCCTGCTCCACCGCCAGCGCCGCCCTGGCCGCTCTCGGCCTGGCCCGCCTCGGCGTGAACCGGCAGGCCAATCTGCGCCGCGCCGAGGCCGCGCTGGACTGGATCGTCCGCCGCCTGCGCGATACGGATGGCCTGATACAGGACGGCCTGCACGCGCCCGACTGGAAGGTGATGCCGACCAAATGGACGTATAACACCGGCGCGCCGATCCGCGCCTATGTGGAACATCACCAGCTTACGGGCGACAAGGCCAGCCTGGAGGAGGCGAATCGGCTCGCCCGCGCCGCCACCGACCGCACGAAACGGCTCTACGACGGCCTCGTGCGCGACCCGGAACGCCGCTTCTGGTACGACTCCAGCTTCTTCGTTCCCCATCTCGTCGAGGGGCTGCTGGCGCTCTGCCGGGTCACGGGCGAGGAGGCGCTGCGGGCCGAGGTGCGCCGGAACGCCAATTATGCCTACCAGTACCTTCGCGATCCCTCCGACGGCCTCTACTGGCGCAACTGGCGGCTGTGGCGCATCGGCGCGGCGCAGGTCGCGGCCTGGCGCAGGCTGACAGGGCAGGAACAATCTCTGGAGCCGGATGAGGCGGAACGCTCGAAAGAGTCGCGGTACGATGGCGTTCCCCTCGCCGAGCGGCCCCTGGTCAAGACGCTGCTGGCAAACGCGGGCATGGCGCGGCTGTTCTGGCTGCTGGCCCAGGACGGGAACGTTCGGCGGCAGAGAACTGTTTAACGGGTAGAAGGCGGCCCATCCCTTCCGTTACGCGAAGGGACAAAAGCGATGAGGGGGA
>DASRGL010000492.1:0-2333 GCA_035651115.1 Chthonomonadaceae bacterium | reverse complement strand
GCGAGGGATAGGCGAAAACCGCGCACGCCTGGTAGAGAATCGGCAGATCGGCATCCTCCACATAGCCGGGAAACACGACGGCCTCCGCCGCCTCCGCGCCGCCGCGCCGCGCCGCCAGAGCGCGCAGCGCCTCCTGCTCGGTTCCCCACCCCGCCTTGCCGACACAGACCAACTCGTGCGGGAGATGGTGCTTTGCCTTCGCCTTGCCGAACGCCTCCGCCAGCAGACCCAGGTTCTTGCGCGGCTGCAGCACGCCGACCGCCAGAATAAACGGCTTCTCCCGCCCAAACCGCTCTTTCGCGATGCGCCGCGCCGTTTCCTGCGAGCTTTCCCACCCCCCGTCCCCCTCCCCGGTCGCTCGTCCCTCGCTAGGGAGGGGGGGCAAGTGCGCAGGCGTTTCCGTTTGGCTCCCTTCTCCCTCCGAGGGAGAAGGGCCGGGGATGAGGGTAGACGTGGATGTTTCGCTCCCCTTCCCTTTAGGGAGGGGGCCAGGGGGTAGGTCTGAAGCAGGGGGGTGGGAAATCGGCCCAAACCCCTCCGGCAGGCCGAGCGGGATCGCGACGATCTTCTCCGGCGGCAGGCCGTAGACACGAAGCATATCCTTGCGCGAACTCTCCGAATCGGTGATGACGCGGGCGGCGCGGCGCATCGAAGGGGGAACCGTCAGGTTGAGCAGCGTGCGGTGCTTGAAGGGAAACCACTGCGGATAGAGCCGGAACGAGATGTCGTGTACCGTCGTCACGACGGGACAGGGGCAGCGCGGCGGGACGGTATACTGCACATGGGCGAGATCGGCATGGTCTGCCTTCAGCGCGCGGGGCAGGGCCAGGAAAGACCAGGCGCGCTCATTGGACGCTTCCAGCACGCGGCAGACCGCATTCGGCGCGTAGAGAATCTCGCCTGGAGGGATCGGCGCGCGGCTGTAGATAAGGTATTCGTTCTCCGTATCCATCCGCAGCAGGGCGCGCAGCAGGTTGCGCCAGTACGTCCTGTCGCCGGTGAAGCGGCCCGTCAGCGCGCGCCCATCAATGGCTATCCGCATGAGTGCCTTCCTTCAGAGCCTCTCGGTAGACCGCCACCGTCTCGCGGGCCATCTGCGCGTAGGAGTGGCGTTCGGCGTAGGCGCGGGCGGCGGCTTGCAGCGCGGCGCGGCGCTCGGCATCCGCGCTCACGGCCTGAATCTGCCGGGCCAGGTCTTCCGGGTCGCCGCTGCGGAATAGGGCCAGGCAGCAGGGCGACTCCCACGCGATCTCCCGGTGCGGCGCGATGTCGGAGGCGACGACCGGGCGCGCGTAGGCCAGCAGGTGCGCCAGCGAACCCGAACCCGACGTCTGCGTGAACGGCGCGATGGCAATATCGGTCGCCGCCATGAGCAGGGGCAGCCGCTCGTCCGGCACGTAGCCCGTGATCTGCACACGCTCCGCCACATCGAGAACCTCGATGAGCGCGCGCAGGTTCGGCACGTAGTCGGTATGATCGTCCGGGTGCGGCTCGCCTGCGAACAGCAGCCGATAGTCCGGCGGCAGATGGCGCAGGGCTTCCAGCGCCACCCCATGCCCCTTCTTCGCCGCCAGAAAGCCGAACAGCGTCACGACGCGCTTGCCCTCCAACCCCAGCGCGCGTTTCGCCTCCTCCGCCTCCGGCATCGGCGCGGCGGGCGGAATGCCGTGCGTCACCACATGGATACGATCCTGCGGCACGCCGAGGACGGTGAGATGCTGCTTATCCCGTTCGGTATGGACGATCAAGCGGCGAATGGCGGGATGGAGGAAGGTGGCGCGGTTGGCGAGCGCAATGGCCGTGCGCTGCATCACGGAGGCGTTCGCGCCCGGCTGCGCGATCTCATGGGCCGTCAGCACGAGCGGGACTTTTACGGCGTCCAGAAAGGCGCGAATATGGCTCTTGTGCGGCGCGACTCCGCCAAAAAAGAAGTACTGATGCTGCACGTGGGCGAGGTCGGCCCCCTCCGCGTTCATCTGCGCGCCCAAATCATGGAAACGCCGCGCATCGGCGGCGAAATGACGGACGGCCTCCAGCGAACCGCCCCGCGCCGCGCCCTGCGGAGCCTCCACGATCCGCACGTCCGCGATCTCCGGCAGGCCGCGCAGCGCCGCCACAAGATGCTGGCTGTAGTTGGCGATGCCGCAGCGCGCGTGCCAGGGCGCAAACAGCGCCACGCGCAGGCCCGCCGACGCCGCGCCGCCCACGCTCAGGACACCTTCTGCGCCGGGCCGAACGACTCCAGAAACGCCACCGTCTCCTCGAAACTCTTCACGCCCGTCGTCGCCCCCAGCGCCGTCACGCAGCTGGCCCCAACCGCCGTTGCGAACCGG
>DASRGL010000491.1:0-3369 GCA_035651115.1 Chthonomonadaceae bacterium | reverse complement strand
GAGTGCGCTCTCTACCGGCTTGAATTGAACGGTACAGTCCTGCGTTCCACTCTCCCCTCTCCCTTGCAGGGAGAGGGGTCGGGGGTGAGGGTAGAAGCTGCCGCTCTTGCTCCCCTCTCCCTATGGGGCGTAAGGGCCGCTCGTACGAGATGATGGATTTCGGTAGAAGCTGCCGCTCTTGCTCCCCTCTCCCTGTGGGGGAGGGGACGGGGGAGGGGTAAACAGTGGAGGTTGAGGAGTCCGCATGATCATCATGGGCATTGACCCCGGCACGGCGACGACCGGCTACGGGGTGGTCGAAAAGCAGGGCCACAAGATCACGTTCGTCACCTGCGGCGTCATCCTGACCGAGAAAACCGCAGAGATGCCCGACCGGCTGCTCTCCATCTACACGCAGCTCAATCGCCTGCTCGATGTCCATGAGCCGGATGTCCTGGTCACGGAGCGGCTGTTTTTCAGCAACAATGTGACGACGGCGATGCAGGTCGGGCGCACCGTTGGGATCGCGCTGCTGGCGGCGGCGCAGCGCGGCCTGCCCTGGGTCGAGTACCGCCCCGTCGAGGTCAAGATGGCCGTCGTCGGCTACGGCGGCGCGGAAAAGAAGCAGGTGCAGTACATGGTCAAGCAACTGCTCGGCCTCGACAAAGTCCCCCGCCCCGATGACGCCGCCGACGCCCTCGCTATCGCCATCTGCCACGCCCACTCCGCCTCCCTGACGGCCCTGCAACAACTCGCGCGCTAATGAATCCTGGCATAGAAGCAACCTCTGCTGTCACAGGATAGACACGGACGTCCTCAATTCGGCGCACGGCGCGAACCTCAAGAGTCCCCTACCCGCTCTCCATAATAGAAGCTATCTGCCAGATTGCGTGGGAGCGAGGACGCCTATCCGAACGGCACAGGAGGAAACCGGTGCGCACAATCCTGAGTAAAGCAGGCAATTCGATGAGTACCGCCCCGGCCTGCGGCGCGGCGACCTGCCGGAAAGCGCCATCCGCGCCGTTCGCACGATCCACGAGGCCATTGCGATACTCCAGGAAGAACTCCGACCAGGCGACCTGGTGCTAGTAAAGGGCCGCCAGATGCAGAGGATGACCCGGATCATCCTGGCGCTCTCCGGGCGTACCGTGCGCTGCGCCCTGGACGCCTGCCGCCTGCACCTTCAGTTCTGCGACGACTGCCCGCTTCTGGAACAAGAACAGCCGTAGAATCCACAGATGACTGTCTGAACTATGATTCGTCGGATTATGGGATGGGCTATGATTAGGTCGAACCCAATCCTGGTCTATCCTTCTAATCCCATAAATCACAGTTCAGACGTTCTTAATCTGTGAAAATCTGTGTCATCTGTGGATTCATCGTTTTCAGGCGGGCGTCCATCGCGGCTTGGAGGGCGCGGATGTGGCGGGCGTTCTCGCCGAGGTCGCCCTTGCCGACGCGGGAGCGAGAGCGGATGATGACACGGGTAGGGGCAGGAGCGGCGAAGGAGGGCAGCGGCTCGAAACGCACAGTGACATCGTCCACGAAGCTGAAGAGAGCGGTACGGACTTCCGCGTGGAGTTCGGGAGCGTCCGGGGTGGAGACGATGCGCCAGCGGCGGAGGGAGGCGCAGGCCGCTTCCGCCGCCTGCCGTGTGGCGTTCAGGTCGGCGGCATAGATGCGCGGCTGAAGTTCGGGATATTCGGGCGTCTGCCCCGTCGTGACGTCGTTGGTGGTGAACCAGCGGCGCTCGACGGCGCAAAAACTCAGCGCGGCCAGCAGCAGCGCCAGCCCTCCATAGCGGCAGCTTTTCTTCGTCATGGCTGTATACGCAGCTTATTGATGACTTTGTCCACGCCGCGAATGCCCTGTACGGTCTCGACGACGCGCCGGCGCTCCTCCGCGTTGCGCACATGACCGCCCAGGGTGACGACCCCCTCTTTCGCCTCGACGTGCAGGCCGCTCATGTCCACGCCTTTCCGCAGCGCCAGCACCGTGTTGACGCTGGCAGCGAGTTTGGCGTTGCCGAGCGACTGTCCGGTGTGCTGCGCGACATTGCCCACGTCCTGTTTCAGATTGCGCGCGTCTTCCGGGTTGCACCCGGCCAGCAGCGCCACCGCGACAAGACTTCCCAAAACGGTCACTCTCGATCTCATGAGAACCTTCACCTGCCCTTCCGTCTATCCATACGGACGGCGGCAGGCTCCGTTTCACGAAGGGCGGCGTAACCGCCCGCTAGACGGCGGACGAGCCGAGCGCGGCCTCGCATTCGGCCCAGAGGCGCGCGACGAGTTCGGCGGCGGGAGGAAGGTCGTGGATGGCGGCGCAACTGGTTCCGGCGTAGAGCGCCATATCGAGAAGGCTGCCGGTCATGCCCTGGCGCGGCGCGGTGTCCTCATAGCGGTAGATCGGCTCGCCGGATGATGTGTGGCCGGTGATCTCCCCTTCGCCGGGCCGATGCCCGACCGGTGGGCAACCGGCGGCTTCCCAGGCTTCCAGCGTGGGGTTGCGCAAGACGCGGTGCGCGGCATAGGGCCAGCCGCCGTCGAAGCAGACCGTGAGCGCGGTATCGGCGGCGGTCGCTTCCAGCAGGCGGCGCTTGTACTCCGGGTGGGCGCGGCTCTCCTGCGTGGCGACAAAGCGCGTGCCGAGCATGGCCCCCGCCGCGCCAAGCTGAAGGGCGTGCGCAATGCCCGCGCCGTCGCCGATCCCGCCCGCCGCGATCACCGGGACGCCGCCCGCGACTTCGATGATGCGCGGCAGCAGTTCCCACAGTGGGATCGTAGACTGCACATGCCCGCCCGCCTCGACGCCCTGGCAGACCAGGAGATCGGCCCCCATCTCGACCGCCCGCTTTGCGCCCGCGACGTTCGTGACCTGCACGCCGACCTGCGCGCCTGCGGCCCGCACCTGCGCCAGATAGGGCGTGGGATCGCCCCAGGAGAACGAGACGACGGGAGCGCCCGCTTCCAGCGCGGCAGGCAGCGACGTGGGGGGAAAGGCAAGCGCGTAGTTGACGAGAAACGGGTGGGACGTGGCGGCGCGCACCTGCCGCACGTAGTCGGCGGCGGTTTCCGATGGCGTCCAGGTGAGCGCCATCGCGCCCATCGCGCCCGCTGCCGAGACGGCTGCCGCCAGTTCCGGCCCTGCGATGCTGCCTGTCGGCGCTTGAAAGATGGGGTAACGCAGGCCGAAGGGAGGTATGTTCCGGCTCATCGCTGCGGCTTCCAGTCGTCCGGCACGTCGGCGCGGCCCCTGTCCTCGGCCTCGACCTCTTCGGGGATGCCGGAGCCGGAAGCGCTGCCATGACCGAGCAGCCGCGCCGTCTTGACCCAGCCGCGCACCGGCCCGCCGCCGTCGCCTTCCCGGTAGCGGGCGCGAGCGATGCCT
>DASRGL010000490.1:0-3230 GCA_035651115.1 Chthonomonadaceae bacterium | reverse complement strand
TGGCGGCAGCAGCATATCTTGATCGGATTGGATGCGATCCTGACGCTCTCCAGTGTCTCGATAGCCGTCCCGCTCGCCGACATCTATGACCGCGTCCCCTTCCCGGCGGCATGAGTCGCGCGTCTCTCCCTCTGGGCTGTGACAACGAGAGACAAGCCTACCAACCGGCAACGTCCGCGCTTCTTGACCCGCCGAGGATTACGCCTGTTGTCCCTTGAGATACTTGGCGAAGAAGTCGAGCGTCCTCTGCCAGGCAAGTTTGGCGCTGGCTTCGTCATAGCGGGGCGTCGTGTCGTTGTGGAAACCGTGATTGGCCCCTTCGTAGACGAACGCCTGGTAGGGGACATGATGGGCTTTCAAGGCCGCTTCGTAGGCGGGCCAACCGGCGTTGATGCGCGTATCGAGACCGGCGTAGTGCAGCATCAAGGGAGTCTTGATCTTCGCCACATCTTCGGCGGGGGGCTGGGAGCCGTAGAAGGCGACGCCAGCATTCAGATCGGAACCGAGTTGGACCGCCAGCATGTTGACGATGCCGCCGCCGAAACAGAAGCCGACCGCCCCGAGCTTGCCCGTACAGTCGGGGCGCGTTTTCAGCCACTTCGCCGCCGCGACGAAGTCCTCGAACATCTTCTGCCTGTCCACCATGCGGAAGAGTTCCGCGCCCTTCTCATCGTTGCCGGGGTAGCCGCCCACAGAAGTCAGGCCGTCCGGCGCGAATGCCAGATAGCCCTCTGTTCCGAGCCGCCGCGCGACATCCTCGATATAGGGATTGAGGCCGCGATTCTCATGGATGACGAGGACGCCGGGATGTTTCTGCGCCTTGTCTTTGGCGGGATGCACCAGGTAGCCCTTGATGTTGGCGTTGCCTTTTGGCGACTCAACAGTGACTACCTCGGTCTTGATGCGGCTGTCGTCTTTGGGAACCTGCTGCGCCCAGGCGTAGTTGGGACGCAGGCTCTCCCAGAGCGCCAGGGCCGTCATGCCTCCGACGGCAAACTTCTGCGCGCCTTCGAGGAACTGGCGCCGGTCTATCTCTCCATGCACGTAGGTGTCGAACAGGTGGAGAAGCTCTTGCGGATACTCGTTGGCGGTTTTGCGTTCCATGCCTCTTTTCTCCCTGAAATCCGAATCCGTTTCAGAATGTTACGACCTGACGGAACCCTCTGAATCGCGAATTGGAACCAGCGGAAGAGAGGGCGGGAAACGACGCCCTCTCTATCCTGTAGAATGACGCCTTTGGAAGAGGGTCGTCAAGAGGAAGTGAGCAGTGTTGTCAACACGTCATAGACTTCCGGGCGCGGTTCGTCCAGCAGCCAGGTGACCGGCAATTCGATACCCTCTATGGCCTCCGAACGCCACACGCCTTCGGTCAGGATTGTCTCCTCATAGTCGTTCTCATGCTTATGTAGGAGATGCAGGCGACGCCTGCGCGCGTCTATAAAGACGATCTCCGGGACTTTGATGGAGCGATAGTCCGCCTCCAGCGCAATGAGGTCGGAAGGGCGGTCGTTGGGCGAGACGATCTCAATCACTAGATCGGGCGTACCATAGATGGCTTTGGATTGAATAATCGCCTCGTTCTCCTTCCGCACGAACAGGATGTCCGGCAGACGCCCAGCGAACTGGTTGATCTCGACGGCGGTGCGCGATCCCAGAACCGTGCCTAATCCGAGTTTTCCCACATAGACGCGCAAGAGGCTTACCAGCCATAGGTGTAGGCTTTCGTGTTCTAACTGCGCCGACATCCGCTCCTCCAGCACGCCCTGAACCAGTTCCAGATGGGCGTCTCTATCCTCTATCGTAAGGAACTGCTCGAAGGTGATAGGGCGTTCGGAGACGCGGATCGCCCGCGCCTCCATCACCCGTTCCGGCATGACCAGTGTATCGGCCATCGTTTCCTTCCTTTCTCCCTATCCGGCGTTCAGTAGCTGCCGCAGGACATATTGCAGGATGCCGCCGTGTCGGTAATACTGTACCTCCTGAGGCGTGTCTATGCGTACCGTCGCCTGGAACGTGATCGCGTCTCCGCTCTCGCGGGTAGCGCGCACCGTCACCTGGCGGCCATTGGCAAAGTTCGTCGCGATGCCCTCGGAGAGGCCAACGATGTCGAAGGTCTCCTTGCCGGTCAGTCCCAACGATTTCGCCGTCTCGCCCAGCTGGTACTGTAACGGCAGCACGCCCATCCCCACCAGGTTCGAGCGATGGATGCGCTCGTAGCTCTCGGCGAGGACCGCGCGCACGCCCTGCAAATAGGGGCCTTTCGCCGCCCAGTCGCGGCTGGAGCCGGAACCGTACTCCTTCCCGGCCAGCACCACGAGCGGAATGCCCTCGTGCTGATAGGCCACCGCCGCATCGTAGATAGACATCACCTCTCCTGTCGGGAAGTAGGTCGTCACGCCGCCCTCCGTGCCGGGCGCGAGCTGGTTCTTGATGCGGACGTTGGCGAACGTGCCGCGCACCATCACCTCATGGTTGCCGCGCCGGGAACCGTAGGAGTTGAACAGGCTCTGCGGCACGCCGCGCGCCGTGAGGTATTGCCCGGCGGGCGAAGTCAGCTTGATGCTGCCCGCCGGGGAGATATGGTCGGTGGTCACGCTGTCGCCGAGCATCGCCAGCGCCCGCGCGCCCCGAATGTCCGGCACGGTTTCGGGCGCCTCGCGCGGCATCGCGTCGAAGTAGGGCGGGTTTTTGATATAGGTCGAGTTCGGGTCCCAGGCGAACAGCGCGCCCTGCGGCACGTCAATGGCGTTCCAGTTCTCGTCGCCCCTGTATACCTCTTCGTAGTTGTGCCGGAACATCTCCGACCGGATGGACTGCTGCAAAACCTCCTGTATCTCGTGCTGAGACGGCCAGATGTCGCGCAGATAGACCGGCCCTCCGTCCTTGTCCGTGCCGAGCGGCTCGTTATAGAGGTCTATGTCCATGCGGCCCGCCAGCGCATAGGCCACGACGAGCGGCGGCGACATCAGGTAGTTCGCGCGCACCTCCGACTGAATGCGGCCCTCGAAGTTGCGGTTGCCGGAGAGGACGGAGCAGACCACCAGCTTGCCCTCCTCGATACCCTTCGCGACCGGCGGCGGCAGCGGCCCGGAGTTGCCGATACAGGTCGTGCAGCCGTACCCGACCGTGTTGAAGCGCAGCTTATCGAGATAGGGCGTCAACCCGGCCTGGTTCAGATAGCGGGTCACGACGCGCGAGCCGGGAGCCAGCGAGGTCTTCACCCAGGGCTT
>DASRGL010000489.1:0-4181 GCA_035651115.1 Chthonomonadaceae bacterium | reverse complement strand
GGAATCGCGGAAGTAGAGACCCTGCACACGACTCGACATGCCTTGCGTCGTGGCGGCATGAGCGGGCGTCAGGGGGGACGCCAGAACGACCGCGCAGGTCAGTAGGGATATCCAAAAACGCATCATATCCTCCTTGAAATCGGCGCAGCGGACGCCGACAGGATGGCCGGGGGGCGGCGGCTGCCGTCGCTGCCAGGCGCAGACGGCGGCAGATTTAGCGCACGACATTCGCGCTCGCGGGCGCGCTGGGATTCAGGCCGGTCGGGGAGAGCGCCTGGGAGGAGGCGGACGGCGGAAGCGCGCCGGAACTCCCCGGAGTGGCCGCATTGATCGGGGCCGTTTTCGGCTCGGGACGCACGAAGCGGGTCAAAGTCATCCGGGCCGTCAGGCTCCCCGTATCGTCCAGGTCGAAAAAGCTGACATCGTTGATATTGATGGCGCGCGTCGTGTACCGATAGTTGCGCAGCCGGTACAGAAAGTCGCGCAGCCGATCGTAAGGGCCGTGTATCGTCAGTTCCGCAGAGATGGCCCGCGTGCCGCGCGGCAGATTGAGCAGCGAGAATTCGCCCGGCTGGGGACTGCTTGCGCTCGGCATGGCGGTCGGCGTCGGGTTGGCGCTGCCGGAGGGATTCGATTTGCCGAGCGGGGGCAGGGGCGTAGGCGCTTTGTTCGTGACGCCTTTCAAGGTCGCGCCCGACTGCTGCAACAGCGCCTGCAACTGGGCCAGGAAGAAGTACGGCTCCATCGGCGTATCGGCGGCGACCAGATGCCCGATGGGCGAGGGCGGGAGCAGCGCCGTCTGCGAATCGACCTCCGCGATCTGCTTGTTGATGTCTTTCTTATGCTGTACGGCCTGATCGTACTGTCGCCACTTATAGAAGCCGATATAGAAGGCCAGGATCAGGCAGACGAACGGCACGACCCAGGTAGCCAGATTCAACCAGTTATAACGCGACATGATGCGTTCGATCTCCCTTAAGGCGTGCGCGCCACGCCAAGCGCCTCCTGCGTACCGCGCAGGCTCGTCTCGACATTGAAATGCACGATGTTGGACCGGCCTTCGGTGGAAAGCGAAACCAGTTTCGGCGTCGTCAGGTACTGGCTGCACTGGTTCAGGTTGAAGAAGAAGATATTGAACTCCGCCAGCGTTTTCGCTTTGCCTTCGAGCGCGATTTTGCCCCGGCGGTCGAAGGTCAGGTTGGTCAGTCCGACGTTTTGCGGCGGCAGCGTTCCTGCGATAATATCCATCAGGCCGGGAACCGGCAGGTTATCCGCTTTGATGATGCCCGCCAGGATGTTCTCATCGCGCCGCTCCTGGAACTTGCTCTGGTAGTTCGCCTGTCTGCCGATCAGCTCGCTCGTCATCTGCTCGACCGTATGCTGCTCGATACTGGCCTGGCGGTTGTACATAAACGCAAAGAAGAGGCCGCCGAACAGCACGCAGGCGGAGAAGATCATCGAGGCCGTCAGCCGGTCGCGCTCTATGGGCAGGATGCGCTCCCCTTGCGTTCCCGCCGCCAGATTGAAGCGGGGAACCTGCTTCCAGTCCGGGGCGAGCGTGTGGAGCGCCAGTCCGGCGGCTCCCAGGAAGCGCAAGCCCTGCGGCGACTCCAACTGCGCCGCCGTCTGTGGCGGCAGGCCGGGGTCGGTGGGCGTCTCGACCACGCGCACATCCATGCGCAGGGCGTCCGCCAGCAGTTCGCTCAGCGCCTCCGCTTCGGGATCGTTGGTCGCCAGGATGACGCGCCCGATGGCGGTGGAGTTGGGATACTCGCGGCGGTAGAAGTCCAGCGAACGCTGCACTTCGCTGGCAAGCGAGGCGGCAGCCTGGGGAATGACATCGCCGAAGTGGGCGGCTCCGCCGGGCGGCGGGAGCGGGCCGGTTCCCCCGACATTGGTTCCGGCGGGCATTCCGCTGGGAGTCAGTTCTGCCGTCGGGTCGTCCTCATCCAGCGTGAGCGAACGGGTGGAGCGTCCGCCGCCCAGGTCCGCCGTATCTCCGGCCAGGCTCACCGGCCTGCCGGGAACGGCCCCGGCTGCCGTCCTACGCCCGGTGATCAGGTCGTTGCTGCCGATGTCCAGGCGGCGATAGTAGCGCAGTTGGGTATGGTCGAGGACGGAGAGTTCGCTGCGCTGCGGCGTGACCGCCAGGCAGAGGACGGCAGGTTCCGTCTCCAGCATCGGGTAGGCGGCGCGAAAGAGGGCCAGCGTGATCGGCTCCAGCGCGATCAGTTGCAGTTGCGCTTTCTCGATTGCCAGGCGGTAGCCCTGCGCGATGCGATCATCCACCGCCATCAGCAGGACGGAGGGCATCGCGTCGGCGTTGTAGGAGGAGGCATCCAGGCGATAGTAGTCGAACGCGCCTGTCCCCGCCTGGAGAATCTGATAGTGGGCCAGTTCGCCTTCGATGACCGGGCGCAGTTCCTCGTCGGGGACGCGCGGGATCGCCAGGATACGGGTGACGACGCTCTGAATGCCCATGCCGACGACGGCGGCGCGGGTCTGGCAGCCGAGGCGCTGATGCAGCCCTCGGATCAGGTCGGCGACGACTTCGACCTGCACGATGCGGTCTCCGTCCATCGCGCCGGGGGGCAGAGGGACAAAGCCCGCTCTCAAAATCTGCGGCTGTGGGCCTCCGCCGCGCATCTCCACCATGCGGACTTCCCGCGCGCCGATCTCGACGCCCAGAACCGTCCGTTTTGGATTAGCCATGTAGGGAACACTCCGATGTTTCGGTTGGGGTTCTCGTCAAAGAGTGAGGCCACCCTGACTCAGGCGGAACGCCCCATCGGCACGCGCAGAGGGCGCGCGCCACGGAGCGCTGGGAGCAGAAGGGCCGCGCTCGGCGACGATACCGGTTGTCGCCAGGGCCGGAACGAGTTGTCGCGAACACCTGTTCGGCACATTTTGTGCGGCGCGCAGGCCGCCGCGCCTTGTCGTATCGGACCAGGAGGTGCAGAGTTCAGAATGGTGGCCTCGCTGCGCGCGCATGGTTTCGGAAACCGGGCCAGCGTCCTGTCGCTGGCAGTTATAGCAAGCCGTTAAAAACGGTTGGCGCGCTTTCTACTATTCTACCCTTTTATCTCAGCTATTGTACCCTATTGCCGCTGCGTTCCCAGGGCCAGCGCATGAAGTGTCTTTTTCCTTCTCATCGCCGCGAGCGACTGGTTCGCGATGAGTTGACGATGCGCTTTGCCCCGGCTACGTTCCGAGCGGGTTATAAGGGCCGCGCAGATGGGCGGCGCTGGTCAGCGTGCGTGTATAGGCAGGCCCGCCCGTGATCGAGGAGGGGATTGTCGCCGTCACCGTGACATAGATGGTCGAGATGCGCGAGTAGTAGCCGTCCGGCACGGTCGTCCGCACGAACGTCCAACCGCTATCCTGCGACCAGGCGCGATACTCGTATTCAAAGCGGAGGCTGGTGATGTACTGTGCGATTTTGAATGCGTCCGACAGCGTGCCTGGCGCTCCATAATTAAAGATCAGGTAGGGCGACCCGCCGATCGTCTGCGTTCTGATCTCTATCGGTTCATCATCCAGAGTCCGCAGGAGTTCCAACTGGTTGACATTGCTGCCTGTGGTGATGGCCGGAAAGGTATTGCGATTGTCTATCGCGTCGTTGCTTGCTCCACCGGCTCGTATCTGATCGCAGATGGCATCGAGCGCGCGGCGCGCTTCCAGGTTGACCCGGTTCTGGTAGAGCGTATCGCGATAGGCGTTCCAGTGCGCCTGTAAGATCATGCCGATGCCGCCCCCGACGACGACGATAATCAGTCCCGCGACAAGAAACTCGAAAAAGGTAAATCCGCGCCGGGCGAGCGCCCTGGAAGCTTTTGGACGTGTGCCGTACATCATACGCCTCCTAGCGCCAGGCAGGTCTGCATCTGATAAAGCTCGGAGCCGATGCTGCCATCGCCGCGCACAAGAGAGACGATGACTTTGACCGTCATCAGGCTCAGATGGCTGTGCGGCGCATTCGGCGAACTGCTGACCTGTGTTTCCGCAAGGTAGCGAGCGTCTGCCGGCGCGGCTGGGACCGTGTCCGCGTTGCTGGCGAGCAGTTCCCTGCTCAGGTCTGCCGAGAAGTAGCGATAACGCGCGATGTTGGGCGAACTCCAGACGCTGAGGGCCGCATCGCCGGGCTGGCTTAGCGTCGGCGGTATGTTGACGTTATAGTTGCT
>DASRGL010000488.1:0-12009 GCA_035651115.1 Chthonomonadaceae bacterium | reverse complement strand
AAACCCCTTATCACCTTGCAGGAACTCTTTGACTTGACGCCCGAAGATATGGAGCGGATCGAAACATACCTGGCTCTTTCTCGCCTGATTAAGCACCAGAGGAAACGGGCGCGACTCTCTCAAACACAACTGGCGCGGCTCATCGGCTCCGACCAGGCAACGATCTCGCGCATGGAGACAAACCCAACTCAACTCTCGCTCGATCTACTGTTCAAGGCCGCGTTTGCGATGGGCGCGACGCGCCAGCAGAGCGCGAACGCCCTCGGTAAGTGACTAATGCGGGCGCTTCTTCGAGGCTGGTTTGCTTTCCGAGAGGGGGATGATGTTCAAAGCAGAGGACGTTATCGAGGGCTTGCGCCCGCGTAACTCTTTCACCGCGAAGGCGCACTTGCCGCAGCCGCTCTCGCAGCCGCCTTTGCCACTGCGGAACGCCTGCCATGCGCGCCACGCATTCCGGCCTAGATAAACTGCCGCTACAGCGACGATCATAAGCGCGATAATCTGCTGAATATCCATCTTAACCGTACCCAAGCAGTCGCCCGCCCTGATAGACGAGAAACGTCACGATCCAGGCCAGGCCCGTCATGTACCCGATCTGGAAGAGCGGCCACTTCCAGCCATTCGTCTCGCGGCGCACGACGGCGACCGTAGACATACACTGCATTGCCAGGACGTAGTAGATCATCAGGCAGACGGCCACCAGCGGCGTGAAGACGTGCTTCCCGGTGCGCGGGTCTACGTCCGCACGCAGCTTCTTTTGCAGGTCTACCTGCCCCGTATCCTCCTCCGTATCGCCGACGTTATAGACCGTTCCCATCGCCGTGACGAACACCTCGCGGGCCGCAAACGAGGAGACGATGCCGATGCCCATCTTCCAGTCGAAGCCGAGCGGCGCGATGGCCGGCTCGATCCCCCGCCCCAGATAGCCGACGAACGAGTGCGCCATCTGCTGATCCGGCGGCAGATCGGGCCGCTTGGGATAGGTGGAGAGGAACCACAGCACCACCGAGACGGCCAGGATGATGGTTCCCGCGCGCCGCAGGAACAGCCCCGCTCGCTCCACCATCTGAAACAGCGCCGTGCGCAGGCTCGGCAGGCGATAGGGCGGCAGTTCCAGCAGGAAGGTCGGGGAGACGCCTTTGAGCAGCGTCCGGTGGAACAGCCAGGCGATGCCGAACGCCGCCGCCATGCCCAAAAAGTACATCGCCAGCAGCGTCACGGCGGGCAGATTCAGCAGCGTCACGGAGCCGAGCTTCAGCACGGGCCGGTTCGGGATAAACGCGCCGATCATCAGGGCGTAGACGGGCAGTCGGGCCGAGCAGGACATCAGCGGAGCCACCAGGATGGTAATGAGCCGCGCCTTGCGGTCGCCGATGGTGCGCGTCGCCATGATGCCCGGAATCGCGCAGGCGAACGAAGAGAGCAGCGGGATGAACGACTTGCCGTGCAGTCCCACCTTGCTCATCAGCTTGTCCATCAAGAAGGCGGCGCGGGCCATGTAGCCTGTATCTTCCAGCAGGCTGATGAAGAAGAAGAGCAGCAGAATCTGCGGCAGGAAGACGATGGTGTTCCCCACGCCGCCGAGAATGCCGTCTTTGATCAGGTCGCGCAGGTCGCCGGGCGGCATCCCGCGCGTCAGCAGCCCGCCGAGGGCATTGACGCCGTTCGTGATGGCGTCCATCGGAACCTGCACCCAGGAGAAGATGGCCTGGAACACCAGCGCCATCACCGCGAAAAAGAGGACGTAGCCCCAGAACGGGTGCATGACGATGCGATCCACGCGCTCGTTCGTGGAGAGGGGACTGCGGCGCGGCGGCACGGCCTGATGCGTCACGCCGCTGCACACCTCTGCGATCCAGGCGTAGCGCGCCTCGATTGCCAGCGTCGCAAAGTCCACGTCTTCATCGGCCAACTGCTCGCGCGTCTCCCGCAGCAGCTTGCGCACGGCGGGGGAGAGATGCTCCGTCGGCGCGAGGTCGCTCTCCTGCATCAGGAGCGAGACCGCCTCGGCGAAGGCGACGCGCGGCGGCAGATCGTGCTGGCGCTGCAGCGCCTCTTGCAGCGTCCCGATCTCGGCGCGGATGGCGTCCGGGATGCGCCAGGAGGGCGCGGAAGCCGGCTGCTGCGCCGTCGCCGCCAGCGCCGTCAGGAGTTCACGCAGACCTCTGCGGCGAGAGGCGACCACGACGCGCACCGGCACGCCGAGGGCTTTCTCCAGGGCGGCGGCGTCCACCGTCACGCCCTCCTTCGCGACCGCGTCCGTCATGGTCAGCGCGATCACCATCGGCAGGCCCATATCGAGAAGCTGGCTGGTCAGATAGAGATTGCGTTCCAGGTTGGAGGCGTCCACGATGTTCAGGATGACATCGGGGCGGGGCGTGTCGGCGCGCAGGCCCATCAGCACTTCGCGGGCGATGATCTCATCGGGGGAGTGGGGGGTCAGCGAGTAGAGGCCCGGCAGGTCGAGCAGGAGCGCCGCGCGGCCCTCGCGCAGCGTGACCCGGCCCTCCTTCTTCTCGACGGTGACGCCGGGGTAGTTGCCGACTTTCTGCCGCAGGCCCGTCAGGGCGTTGAACAGCGTCGTCTTGCCGCTGTTGGGATTGCCGACCAGCGTGACGATCAAGGGTTTGTTCGCGCCCTCGGAGCCGGGGGACGGCCCCGCAGGGGCGACCGCAGATTCCATAGATGTTACCCGATACCGTCAGGACGGGTTCCCGGTGCGTCGTCGTCCTCTTCGCCCAGCCAGAGGGCGGCTGCCTCTTCCCGGCGCAGTGACAACTGATACCCGCGCACCAGCACGTCCAGCGGCCCGCCGAAGGCGGCGGCGCGCAGCACCTTGACATGGACGCCGGGCGTCAACCCCATCTCCAGCAGGCGCAGGCGGCCCTGCGTCGAGCCGATGAGGAACCGGATCGTGCCGCATTCGCCGGGCTGGAGTTCGGCCAGCGTGACGCCGGTACGATAGAGGGAACCGCGTTGCGGGGGGGCGGAAGCGGGCTGGGTGGCAGCATCGAGCGCGGCCTGCGCCCATGTCTGCGCCTCACGCGAGTGGCGATAGCGCCTGGCCCACGCCACCAGGTTCCAGGTTTTGCGCGTCTGCTTAGAAGAGTGCATAGTTGACAAAGTTTCCTGACGAAGACGATACGACAGGGTAGATGATGGCTTCAGGAGGCGGAAAACCGCTCCTGCGACACGGCAGATGGAACGCTTGCTTGCCTACCATTCAATCTATTCGCTGCTGCTCTGGCCCTTCCCTGTATGATTTCGGAAGAAATTTCGCTGCGCCGCAGAGTCAATCCCGCGCGCAGACCCAGATGTTCTTGGCGACATCGCGCCCGATAGCGACCGGCCTCTCGCGCTCCTCGACCTCCAGCGTCATCACATCGCCGAACGGCGTGCGCTCCAGGATGGTGACCTGAGTCTGCGGCAGCAGTCCGATGGTCAGCACGTAGGTCAAAAACTCCAGGCGCTCGTCGGTGATCTTCACAATGGTCAGGCGGTCGCCTGCGGCGCGCTCGGAGAGCCGCTGCGAGCCATCCCGCTCCGTCGGGTCTATCGGGTTGCCGTGCGGGCAGGTCTTCGGATAGTTGAGCGCTTTGGCGATGCGGTCGGCCACGTCCTCGCTGATATAGTGTTCCAGCTTGCAGGCCAGGTCGTGGACATCCTCCCAGGGCAGTTCCAGAAAGTCTACCAGCATCCGCTCGACCAGGCGATGCTTGCGCAGCAGTTCGATGGAAAGCTGACGGCCCTTCTCGGTCAGACAGACACCCTGATAAGGCGTGTGCGTCACCAGGCCAAGCTCTTCCAGCCGCTTGAGCATCGTCGTGACGGAAGCGGGCTTGACATTCATATATTGGGCGATGTCGCCGGTGCTTACCTGCTCCAACTCCTCTTCGAGCCGATAGATTCCCTCGGTATACTCTTCGATGCTCTCCGTCAACTCGCTTTTTTGCACCGCTTTAGGTCGGCAGGTCGCAGGCACACGCAACTGAAAATCCCTGATCTCCTTGACCGGCATGGCAGCCTCCTTTCGCGGCGTATCCCCAAAGGCCCGAACGCACTTTCTCTGGCAATCAGTGTAGCACCGGGCAAGAGGTTTCGTCAAGTTTGTCAAACAGTTTTTTTAGACGCGCCTAAAAATCATGCCGCCCTCTCTTTAACGTCTTGACAACCGGAACAGTTCCCACGATAATGGAAGACAGAGCGCGCCCGGCGGCTAACGTGTCGAGAGGGCGGCCCGGTGGGGTGCGAAGAGGAGGAAAAGCAGACGGGCGGCGCGGAGTACGGGTTGAGCGAGAGCAATATCCGGGAGATACTCGATCAGACCTGCCCCGAAGCTACGCACAGCCTTTCGGTGCGCCTGGGCGATCTCTTGATCGTCGGCGTTCCCGGCGAGATGGCTGCGCAGCTTGGCCTCTCCGTCAAGGCGCAGGTGCGGCAGGCGACGGGCGTGCGGCACGTCGTCATCGGCGGGCTGGCGGACGAATGGATCAGCTACATCCTCTCCGCCGAAGAGTACACGAAAGGCGGCGGCTACGAGGCCAGCATGAGTTTCTACGGGCCGACGCTCGGCAAGGTAATGGTCGAGGGCGCAACACGGAGCGGCGCGAGGCTGCGCCCAGTCAAATCATCCGGCGAATGAATTCGCGGCTGCAAAAGCACGAAGTCGGCCTGCGCCGACTCAAATCCCAGTCCACGCAGGTGGACTTTGTGCTTTTCCAGAAGCGGTTTCAACCGCCGCTAAAAGCTGGAGACAAGAACATGGCGGGAGGACGTGCGTTTACCTCGGACTTATCGGGCCAGGAGTTCTGGCTGGTGGTGGATAAGGGGTACCTTCCCCTCGGCCTGGTTCTCGGCAACTGCGTCTATTCGATGGGCGCGTTCCGGGGCTGGCTGGCAAATCTCAAGGGCGCGTTTCGCGGAGAAGTCAACGACGTCTCCCGGCTGATGTACGACGCGCGGGAACTGGCGCTGGCGCGGATGCAGGCGGAAGCGGACGCCCTCGGCGCGGACGGCGTCGTTGGGGTAGACTTGAAGATAGAGTATCTGCACGGCGGCGAATGGATGGAGGTGACCGCTATCGGCACGGCCATCAAATATGTCGGGCCGCAGGAGGGCGGCAGCCGCGCGCAGGTCGTGCTGGATGTCAGCGAGACGGCGGCGCGGCGTCCGCAGGGAACGCAGGGATAGCAACCGGATAGAAAAGATGTCAGCGTCATGAGTCTCTGCACGACAAAGGTCAGCCTGAGCTATTTCGACGGCGACCAGACCACCTACGCGGTCCGCGATCTTTCGATAGAACTGCCCGAACGCGGGTTTTTCGGTATCATGGGGCCGTCCGGCTCCGGCAAGAGTTCGCTGCTCTATCTGTTGAGCGGCCTGAAGCCGCCGAGTTCCGGCGATGTCTACTATGCGGGCCGCGCCCTGAACCGGATGAGCGAGGCGGAGCGGGTGCGGCTGCGGCGCGAGCGGTTCGGCTTCGTTTTTCAGCAGCCCTTTCTGCTGAACTACCTGACGGCCCGCGAAAACGTGCTGGTGGCCGCCCCGAAGGGCGAGCGGGAGGCGCGGCGGCGTGTCGAGACGCTGCTGGACGAACTCGGCATCCTGCCCCTGGCCGACCGCTATCCGGCGCATCTCTCCGGCGGCGAAAAGCAGCGGCTCGTGGTGGCCCGCGCTATGATCAACCAGCCCGCCGTCATTTTCGCCGACGAGCCGACCGCCGCGCTCGACCATGCCAACGGACGCGCCGTCATCGAACTGATGCGCCGCTACCGAGAGCGCGGCACAGTGCTGGTCGTCACGCACGACCCAACGATGGTCGAGGAGGCCGACCGTATCTATCACCTGCGCGATGGCGCGCTCGACCATATCGAGGAACGCGCCATCCTGACGTAATCCCGGCGAATGAATTCGCGTCTGGAAAAGCCCCAAGTCGGCCTGCGCCGACTCTGCTCCCCTTCCCTTGAGGGTCGCACGGTCTGTCCCGAATCGTTTCGGAATCAGACAGACCGTGCCGTGGGGCTGGGGGGTAGGTCCGTCCGCGCAGACGGACTTCGTGCTTTGGCAGCAGCAGTTTCAACCGCCAAAACAGGGGAGGTTCGGCTGCCATGTATGTTCCCGCCTGGTTCCGCGAAGAGAATCTTACCGTACTGCACAACCTGATGCGGCAGTACAGCTTTGCCACGCTCGTCACCTTCGATGGCAGCCGTCCGTTCGCCAGCCATCTGCCGTTTCTGCTGGACACGGAACAGGGCGAGTACGGAACCCTGCGCGCGCATCTGGCGCGGGCCAACCCCCAGTGGCAGCAGTTTCAGGAGGGACAGGAGGCGCTCGTCATTTTCGAGGGGCCGCACGCCTACATCTCGCCCTCCTGGTACGAAAAACAGCCGAGCGTGCCGACCTGGAACTATGTCGTCGTCCATGCCTACGGCGTGCCGCGCCTGCTGGATGAGAACGGCCTGCTCAAGTTGCTGTTCGACCTGACCGCCACCTTCGAGGCGGCTGTCTCGTCCGCGACGGGATACCACCTGCCGGAAGACTATGTCCGAAAGCAGGCGCAGCATATCGTCGGCTTCGAGATACCCATCACCCGGCTGGAAGGCAAGTTCAAGCTCAGCCAGAACCGTTCGCCCCAGGACGTGGAGCGCGTCATCGCCGCGCTCCGCGACGCGGAAAACTCGCAGTACCGCGCCATCGCCGACTGGATGCGCGCCGCGCAGATACGGACGGCATCCGCAGAGGAATCCGACCCGCCCGCGCGGAAATGACTGGCGTGGACTCTCCAACTCTCTTATCCGAACTCGCCGCTCAGATCGGCGCAGAGAATGTAGAAACCGGTGCAAATCGTCTCGTGCCTGCCGGATGGCCGCAGCAGCCGGTCGCGACCGTCCTTCCGAACACGGCGGCGGAAGTCGCTCATGTCGTGCGGGCGGCGGAGGCGGCGGGCGTCGCCCTCGTTCCCTGCGGCGGCGGCACGCAGCTACAGACCGGCTATCCGCCCCGTCCCGACAAGCCCTTCCTGCTCCTCGGCACGGCCCGTCTGAACCGGGTGCTGGATCACCAGCCCGACGACCTGACCGTGACCTGCGAGGCGGGTGTGACTCTGGCGTCGCTGCAACAGACTCTCGCCACGCGCCACCAGCGGCTTGCCGTAGATGTGCCGCTCCCGGAGCGCGCCACGCTCGGCGGCCTCGTCTCCACCAATGCGACCGGACTCTGGCGGCCCGCTTACGGCTCTCCGCGCGATCTGGTCATCGGTCTGCGCGCCGTGATGACGGAAGGCGTCCAGGTGAAGGGCGGCGGGAAGGTGGTCAAGAACGTCGCCGGGTACGATGTCTGCAAGCTGTTTACCGGCGCGTGGGGAACGCTCGGCGTCCTCACGGAGATCAGCTTTAAGGTGCAGACTCAGCCGGAGACGGAACGCACGCTGGCCTGGGACGCGCCGGACGCGGCGACGGCGGCGCGCATCGGCCTCGATCTGCATCACGCCCGCCTTGCGGCTGCCTTCGTCCTCGCCACGAACGAGCCGGACGGCAAGCCGCGCCTGATCCTCGGCGTGCAGGGAACGGCGGCGCGCGTGGCGTGGCAGGCCGAAGAGTTCGCCCGCCGCGCGGCAGACGCCGGATTGAACACGCCTCCCATCGCGCTGACACCCGCAGAGGTCGCCGCGCTCCGAGATCGGCAGGCCCGCCTCGATCCCGGCACGCCGCTCGCCGCACGTATCGCCTGCCTGCCGAACGAAGTCGCCGAACTCGTCCGGGCGCTGGAGGCCCTCCCGGCCCTCTTTCTCACGGCGCATGTCGCGACGGGCCTGGTCTTCCTGGCCGCCACCGCTTCGGACGCCTCCCTCCTCCCGAAGGTCAAAACGCTGCTGCCGCCGAACGCCCATCTCGTCTGGCAGCGGCTGGAGGGCGTGGATAGGGAGGCCGTCGAAGTCTGGGGCGCAACGCGGGAGGACTTCGCCTTGCAGCGCGCCCTCAAACAGACGCTCGATCCGAAGGATACCTTCAGTCCAGGCCGCTTCGTCGGCAGGCTCTAGGCCCCCTCCATAACCCTCCCCCGCAAGAACAGGGGAGGGGCCGGGGTGAGGGAAGGAGAACTCGCGTGCCAAAACCGATGGATGCCCTGGCGCAATGGCTCTCGCTCACCTGGGATCGCCCGGAACGTTCCTATAACCCGGACCTGCGCGAGTTTCTCGCCAATGTCCTCGGCTATCCGAAGAAGAACGTCGTGACCGAGGATAGAAGCGCGAGCGGCTACCCGGATTTGAAGCTGATCAGCCCGGAAGGCGTGGCCTGGGTCGTCGGGGATTTGAAAAAGGAAGACAGCCAACTGACCCATCCCACGTTTCGCGCGGCGTTGTGGCAGGACAAGCGTAAGTATATAGACGGCCTGACGCGCTATGCCCTCTTTCTTACCGCCCGCTATGTTTGGGTTGCCAATGCGGATGGAACGGCGGCAGGAGGCTTTGAAACCCCACTCGATCTGCGTACCGTGTCCCTGGAGGAACTGCAAGCCCGCCTGTCTTTCCTCAGCTACGAGGCGGCGGCGCATGAGCGGCAGTGGCAGGAGTTCATCCAGGGCGCATTCCCCTTTATCTATCTCAAGCTGAACGATACGGAATCGCTACGCCAGTTGCGGAGCGACCTGCGGGCCGGGTTTCAGGAGTTGACGGAGGCGGCGACGCGGGCCGTCGCCGCGCTCGAAAAAGAGTATCGGGATTTCAAGGAACATGAGGCTGAGATCGAGCAGAACCTTGTCGGGCAGCCGGAGACGCAGCGACGGGCGCGCGTGCGCCTGCAACTGGAGTACCAGTTCGTGCGCCGGTTGTTCGGGGAAGCTCTGCCGCAGTTCCAGGAACAGTATGGTAGGGACATCGAGGCACGCGGCGCGCAGGAGCAGGAGAAGCGCATCCGGGAAGCCTTTATTGCGGACTCGGCGGCGGCGCTGATGGCCTGGGTGCTGTTCCTGCGATTGGTGGAAGACCTGGGCCTGACGCGGAAGCGGCGGCTCTCCAACGGCGGGCCGCGCAACTGGGCCGAGTTCGTCGAGTTTCTGACCGGCGATGCGCGGGCGCTGGTGCGGGCGGCGCGCGACGACGTGGCGCAGGTCTTTCGCGAACCGTTCGAGCGCACCCTGTTCGACTGGATACAGCGCGCCAACGGCGAACTCGATGGCGCGCTGCAACGGCTGGTTTTGCGGCTGAACGCCTACGATTTCTCCGGTTTGTCGGAAGAGATTCTTGGCGACATCTATCAGCAGTTTTTGCCGCCGCAGAAGCGCAAACGGCTCGGAGAATACTACACGCCGCCGAGCATCGTGGACTGGATTCTCGATAAGACGGTGCGGGAACACGGCATCGGCCCGGTTCTCGACCCGGCGTGCGGCAGCGGCTCGTTCCTGGTGCGGTACGCGCACTGGCGGTTGGAGGATGCGCGCAGGCGGAACCTGGTTTCGGTAGATGTGCGGCAGGAGGTCGCGGAGGAGGTCTGGGGCTTCGACCTGAACCCATTCGCGGCGTTCATCAGCCATTTTCAACTGACGTGGGCGCTGCTGCGCTTTCTGCCGCAGGCTTCCCCACCTCACATCCGCGTCTATAACGAGAACAGCCTGCTGCGCGACACGGACATCGCACAGTTCATCGGCGAGGAGCATCTATCGCCGGGCGCGAAGGCGCGCGACGGGCGCAAATGGCGCTATGTCCTCGGCAACCCGCCCTATATTCGCGCCGAACGGGTCAAATACGGCGCGGAGATGCGCGAGTTCTGGTCGCCGGTGTGGGGCCAGAACGCGGATACAGGGCTGGTCTTCCTCTATCGTGCGCTGATGGAGTGGCTGGAACCGGGCGGCTATCTGGGCATGGTCGTGAGCGGCGGCTACGCGAATTCGGAGACGGCAGGCAAGGTCTGGCGGCTATTGCAGCCGGGGCAGACGGCGGCGCTGCGCAAGGTCGTCTGGCTGGAGTTCGCGGGCAAGCTATGGGAACCGAATGTCATTCCGATGCTGCTCATCATCGAACGCACGCCAGCCGATCTGGAGGATGAGATCGAACTGCGCGTTCCCTCTGTGTGGCCCGGCGATGAGCCTGCCGTCACCGTGCGTTATCGCGATTTCTTCGATAAGCGCGTCAGCCCGACGGTCGCGAACGGCGCAGCGCAGTGGGGAGACTATCTGCTGCCCCTCCTGCAACCCGGTGACGTTCCCCTTTTGCAAAAACTCTATCCAAGCGGCAACGGTCTGACCACTTTAGGAACCATCGTCGAATGGACCTATGGCATCCAGAGGGGCGGCGTGGACTTGACCGATACACCAACAGGTGCAATGCCGATACAGGTCATCGCTGGTCGCAGCCTTGCCGTTGCCTGGCCGGGTGAGCCTGCGGGATGGGTGGATTTGGAGGCGGTGGAAAAGCGGCCCTATGGGAAGCTGAGTCTGTGGCGGTCAAAGCCGTATCCAGAAGCATTTCTGACCGTAACCAACATCGGGCTTGCACCAACGGCCTCCATCATCAATGCTTCCTCGCTGGATCTGGCATCTCTCGACACCACAATCGTTTCCCGCGAGTGCAACGCCAACATGCAGGCAATAGCGGCCTATTTGAACAGTCGGTTAGCGCGGTTCTATTGGGCAATTCGACTGCGGGCTGGCGTGCTGGAAGGATCATCGCGCTCCCATGTGTATCCCCGCACTTTAGAAGGGCTGCCTTGGCCGAAAGAACTTGCCCCGGAGATGGAAACACGTCTCGCCGAAGGCTACAATCGTCTGGCGGAGTTGGCGGGACGGGCGAAAAACAGCCCTAACGAATGGCTGCTGGCGGAAACCGAACGCCGTCTTGCTGCCGGGCATCTCGGCCTGTCCGATCCTGTGCTGGGCTTGCGTTTCGGCGAGGAGGCTATCGAGGCGCGCGCCGACGAGTTACGCTTGGAGGGCAATCGCATCGAGAACGGAGTAACTACGTTCGCCGAGTTTGCCAACGCCGATGTCGCCGAATTCATCTATCGGGTCGCGACGCTGGCAAGCGACGAAGAGAATCTTATCCGGGCGCAGGACGTGCAGAAACTCGTCGTGCCTCAAGACTATCCGGCGCTGATGGCGGAGTACCGCCAGATGTTCGCCTCCTTCCAGCAGGTCGAACAGGATTTCATGCAGGCGCTGGATGCGGTAGATGCGGCGGTTTATGAAGCATTCGGCATCGCGCCACCGGAACAGGCGTATATCGCGCAACGCCTGGCGAGTTTCCCCCTGAACCGCCTGAAGCCGCGCTACCCCTGGGAAACCGTCCGGCCCCGCCCGATCAAAGCCTATATGGAGGATCGGTTTGCCTAGATGACCGGGTACAGAACGTACCCGGAAAGCTGCCAGAAAGGACGTTCGATGCGATTCGCCCCGACAATTCTGCTGTTGCTTCCACTGACTCTGCTTTCGCCACAAGCACAGGGCAAACCCATGACCTATCCCCAGCTTCTTGCGACACGCTATGCGACCGGAACGCCTCTGCCTGCCGACTTTCAGCGGCCTGCCCCCACGTTCGATTTCGTGGATCGGGCGAAGCTGCCTGCCGGGGCGAAGGTCTTATCCGCCGCCCGTGCAAAGAACGGCGTCGTGTGGGCAGTCACGGATCGCGGCGTCTTCTGTTCGCAGGGGGAGCAGTATGTGCCGCTGCGGGTTCCGGGCGTCTCCAACGGCACGCATCTGCCGCTCAGCCCCGATTTGCAGGTAACGTTCGTCACCGACGATCCGCAGGGCCATCTCTGGGCGGCGACTACGCACGGGCTTTACGTCACGGACGGCGCGGACTGGTGGCACGGCATAGATCGTCGCGATGGGATGCCCTACGACGCCCTCACCTGCGTGCATCTCGCGGCCAATGGCGATGTCTGGGGCGGCACGCACGAGGGAGCCTGGCGGCTGCGCGACGGCCAGTTCCGCTACTTCTGGGGCAAACGCTGGCTGCCGGGCAACAAGGTCTCCGCGATCTGGACGGATGCGAAGGGCCGCGCCTGGATCGAA
>DASRGL010000487.1:0-8029 GCA_035651115.1 Chthonomonadaceae bacterium | reverse complement strand
TTATTAGTACTGGGTTTCGGAGAAAGCGCCGGATTCTATCCTCATCTCCGGCCCTTCTCCCTGCCAGGGAGAAGGGAGCCAAACATCCACGCCTACGGTTCTTTGTCCACCTGTGCGCAACCAAGTGTTTCCAGGGTTCTTCGCTCCGCTCACAAGGACAGTGTCAAGGTAAAAACGACAGAGCCGAGGCTGTCAGAATGACAAACAGAGGCGCACGCTTCCGCACTTGTCTCCCCTCTCCCTAGCGAGTTTAGGGGCGGACACCTTTGCCCCGGCGAATCCATTCGCGGCTGCCAAAGCCCCGACTCGGCCTGCGCCGACTCAAAGCTCCCCTCTCTAACCCTCCCCCCAAGAACAGGGGGAGGGAACCGACCCCTCCCTAACCCTCCCCTTCGCGAGGGGAGGGAGCCTTAGACTCTCCCCTCTCCCGCAGCGTGGGAGAGGGGTCGGGGGTGAGGGTAGAATCTGGTAATCGTCACGAACGGCAGGAGTTTCGGCGGCGCGCGACGAACGGGCAGGAACAACAAGGCAATGGGAGAGGGCGGCGACAGATGGGCAAACTGACGGGCAAAGTGGCGGTCATCACGGGCGCGGGCCGGGGTCTGGGACGGGCCTACGCGCTGCGGCTGGCGGCGTTGGGCGCGGACATCGTCATCAACGATCTGCGGCTCGATTCGGCCAAAGAGTTCGACGAGGAACTGACCGCCGACACGGTCATGGCCGAGTGCGAGGCGCTGGGCGTGCGCGCTATCGGCATTGCCGCCGACGTGACCGTCAAATCAGAAGTCCAGCGGCTTTTCGACGAGACCCTGCAAGCGTTCGGGCGCGTGGACATCCTGGTGAACAATGCGGGCGGCGTGCTGCGGCCTGCCGAGCGCGGCAAAGCCTCGACCGTTCCCGAAGAGGACTGGCGGTTCATCATGGACGTGAACCTGACCGGCACGGTCTTCTGCTGCCAGGCCGCCGCCGTCCCAATGAAAGCGCAGAAGAGCGGCAAGATCATCAACGTCTCGTCCCAGGCCGGTCTGCGCGGCAACCTGGCGGGGAGCATCGCGCACTACTGCGTCGCGAAGGCCGGCGTGGTCGAGTATACGCGCCTGCTCGCCGGGGAACTCGGCCCCTTCAATATCAATGTCAACTGCATCGCGCCCGGCATCATCATCACCTCCCGTGCCATCAAGCAGTTCAACCGCAACAGCCCGGAGAATGTCGCCGCTGCCTCCGCGAACATCGCCCTGCGGCGCGTGGGCGAGCCGGAAGACTGCGCCAAAGTGGTAGAGTTCCTTGCCACTGACCTCTCCGACTACGTGACCGGCCAGTGCATCCCCGTCTGCGGCGGCATGGTGCTGTCGCCTTCCTAAAACCTTCTTTTCCGCCGTTTTCCGTCACTCATCGGACACTTCTCGAATCACGCCTCCCGATTAATAACAGGTTTCTGGCGAAGCTTGGGAAGCACGCAAATATTATGGAACAACCTACCCGGAAGCGTTGGCCGGGATGTCGGTTTTCCATGCGACAGCGTACTTCGCGAGTCTGCGGTGACTCAAGCTAGCTAAGAGACGCTGGGCCTGGCGTTCACATGTCCTGTTTGGCTCCCTTTGCCGCCACTGTTCCGGGCCGCTCTTCCACACCAGAGTTCAGGTAGTTCAGGTGTCAGCACATCGCGCAGGCAACATCCGCGCACTCTCGCGACGGGAGCGACTGCCGGTTGGACACACTTTTGAGCCATGACATAGCCGTTTGCAAGGAGGATTAGAGATGGCTACGGAATACGTCCGGCATTTCGGAATGCAAGAGACCCCGTTTGCCCGCAATCACGACCCGAAATGGTTCTTTCTGTCCGGGCAGTTCAAAGAGGCGGCCATCAAGACCCGGTGGATGGTCGAAGAGAACGCCGGCCTCGCCCTGATCCGCGGGGATGTCGGACACGGGAAATCGTTCCTGATCGAATATCTGACGACGACCTTCACCAAGCTGTTCGGGTGGAAGTGCGCCCAGTTGCAAAATACCGGGACGATCTCCTCGCCCCGCGCCCTGCTCGGCGAAGTGCTGACAGCGTTCGGCCTGAAGCCGGAAGGCACCTCGCGCAAGATGCAGCTTCAGTTGGAGACCTGGCTGCTGCAGCAGGCGATAGATGAAGAGAAGAAAGTCGTCCTGTTCATTGACGAGGCGCAGACGATCAACTCGCGCGCCTTCCCGGTCATTCGCGACCTGCTGAACCTACAGACGCGCGAGCGCATTCTGCTTCAGATCGTCCTGTCGGCGCAGTTGAATATAGATCGCAAGATCGCCTACTTCCCGGCGCTGCAGAGCCGTATCGCGTCCGTCTCGACACTGTCGGCGCTGACCGCCACCGAAGCCGATTCGATGCTGCTGCACCGCTTCAAGACCGCCGGGGCCAGGGACCCGTTCCGCATCTGCCCCGCCGACGCGATGCGCGCCCTCTATGCCTATAGCGAGGGCCGGCCCCGCGATCTGCTGACCATCACGGAGGCTGCCATGCAGGAAGCCTACCTGCAGGGCGCGACGCAGATACACGCCGAGCATGTCGTGAAGGCCGCCAAGGGGCTGGAGTGCCGCCGCCCGCAGGCGACAAAGCAGACGGAAACCATCGTGCGGGAGGCGCAGACAGGCCGCCCTCGCCTGGTGCTGACGGAATCGCCTGCCAGAACCACGCCGCCCCGCCAGCCGCAGGTAGCAAAGGCAGCCTAACATGGAAAACACACGCACGACTTATGCTAACGATGTCAGACCGATGCGCCTGGACGACCTGTTCGCCGATGAGCCGTATCTGTCCCCGACGATGAAGGCGCGACGTCTGCACGAGAAGCTGCAGGAGATCCAGAACGCCGCGCGCCGCGCCGAGATGCTGCCGGAGGAGCGGACGCTCTACGCGCCGCCCCTGCCCGACACGCCCTCCGCCGCGCGCGTCAGCCTCTCGCAGGCCGCCCTCTACCTCCGTGCCGGGTTGGCGCTGAGGCCGGATACGCCCGCGTCTCTGCTGCGCTTCCGCGAGCAGACGCTGCGGCAATGGCTGGACAATACGCCTCTCCGGGAGGCGGTCGGCAGTTAAAGCCCCCCACCCTGACCCTCCCCTGTTCGTGGGGGAGGGGGGCCATACCCAACGGAAAGGTCTGGAATGCTCGTCTACGCGATAATCAACCAGAAAGGCGGCGTCGGCAAAACGACGACGACAGCGAACCTGGGCGCGGCGCTGGCGCTGGCAGGCAAGCGCATCCTGCTCCTGGATATGGACCCGCAGGGCAGCCTGACGGCCGCGGTGGGCCGCACGACGGGGGCCTTGAGCATCGGAGACGTGCTGCGCGAGCCGGAGACTATCCTCAACGCGATCCAGCGCGCCGCAGGCGAGATGCATCTGATCTCGGCGACGGCGACCCTCTCCAACGTCTTCCGGGAACTGGACGCTCTGGAAGCGCCTGCGTTTCGCCTGGCAAAGGCGCTCGAATGCGTGCAGGAGTGCTACGACTACGCCCTCATAGACTGCCCGCCGACGCTGGGCCACGCGACAACGAACGCGATGACGGCGGCCCATGTCGCCCTGATTCCCTTGCAGTGCGAGTTCCTGTCGCTGCGCGGACTGAGCGATGTGGAGGAGATCGCCGTCGCGATCCGGCAGGCGACAAACCCGGATCTGCGCCTGCGTGTCGTCGGCACGATGTACGACCGGCGCACGCTTCACGCCAACGAGGTACTCCAGGCCGCGCGCACGGCGTTCCCCGGCCTGGTCTATGAAACCATCATTCCGCGCACGGTGCGTCTGGCCGAAGCGCCCGCGCACGCGCAGACGATATTCGAATACGCGCCCGAATCGACCGGCGCGTATGCCTATAGCCTGCTGGCCCAAGAAGTTCTACAGGAGGACACAAACCTTGCAACGTCCGGACGATATTCGCTCGGTGGTACACACTCTGCTCGCCTCCCCGAAGCGGCCTGAAATGCCCTTCCAGGCGGCGGACGGCATCCCTGCCACGACCGCAGCGCTCACCCTGTCGGAGACGCAGGCCAACGCCCTGCGCGACCTACAGGACACGCTCTATGAGAACGGCATTGACACGAACGCTTCGGAGATCGCGCAGGCGCTCCTGCAAGCCCTGGTATGCCGTCCGGCCCTCTGCCGGGGCCTGCTTGCCGCCTATCTGACCGAGGCGTAACAATCTCGCGGAAAGCCCCCTCCCCCCAGGAAGGAGGGAGACCCCACCCCGACCCTCCCCTTCGCAAGGGGAGGGAGTTCCGTCTGGCTCTTCCCCTCCTTACGAAGGAGGGGGCTGAGGGGTAGGTCAACAGCGAGGCCATGCCCCGCGCCGAAATTGTGCTACAATGAGGGCGATACCGGCAGATGAGGTCGCCCACGATGACGGACACCGGCACGCTTCGGCTGGAGATATTTCTACAGCAACAAGAGAGTCTGCGCGAGGTCATCGAGTCGATCAGCAGCGAACTCGAACTTCGCCCCCTGCTGACGCGCATCGTGCGCCACGCCTGCGAACTGCTCGACGCGGAGAACGGTACCATCGGCCTGGTAGACGCCGAACGCAACGTTGTCCGCACGGAAGCCGTCTACCGGATGCCGTCCGATGAGTTGGGCGCGGAGATGCCGCCGGGCGTCGGGCTGGCAGGCCGCGTCCTACAGACCCGCCAGCCGTGCATCCTGAACCACTATGGCGAGGTGGAAAATCCGCTCCAGAAAGGGCTACTGGAGTATGCGGTCATCGGCCTGCCCATCTTCTGGCAGGGTCGGATGACCGGGTTCTTCGGCCTGGGTTCGCCGCCGCCCCGCCAGTTCACGGAGCAGGATGTCGAGATCCTCTTCCTGTTTGCCAAGCACGCTGCCATCGCTATCGAAAACGCCCGCCGCTACGAGCGGGAGCGGCGGCGTACGGAACGCCTGGCCCTGATCGCCCAGGTCGGGCGCATCGTCACGGAGGCCCTCCAGCCGGAGGAGATGCTGCAAAGGGCGGCGGACGCCATCCATGCCCTGCTCGGCTATCCCAACGTCGCCATTCCTCTGATAGACCCGGAAGAGCCGGACACGCTGGTGCTGCGCGCGGTCGGGGGCTTCTATCGCTCGCTGCTGCAAGGCGAGTATCGCCTGCCCATCTCCGGGGGCATCATGGGCGCGGCGGCGCGGGAACGGCGCACGCAACTGGTCAACGATGTCGAGGCCGATCCGCGCTATATCCAAACGCCCGGTTCCGTCGGCATCCGCGCGGAACTGGCCGTCCCCATCCTGCTCGGCGACCGGCTCTTAGGCGTGCTGAACGTGGAGAGCGGCGACAGTTTCAACGAGGAGGACGCCGAGAGCCTGGGAATCATCGCGGGGCAGTTGGCCGTCGCCATCGAAAACGCGCGCCTGTTCGCCGGGACACAGCGCGCGCTCGACGAGCTGCTGCTGCTCTACCAGACCAGCCGCCGTATCAGCACGGCGATGGATATTGACGAGGTGATCGCCGCCTATCTGGAGCAGGTCGCAACGCGGGGACGCTATGCGTGCAGCGTCGCGCTCTACGCCACCGACGAGGCCGGGCGGCGGCGCGAAGTCATCGTGCGGGGCCACTGGGCCCCGGCGACGGGCATGACGCTGCGGGAAGTGCGCCATCCCTACACCTATGATGCGCTCGATGCGCTGCTCGATGCCGGGCAGACCGTCACCCTCTCCGATGTCCATGCCGATCCGCGCGTTTCCGAGGAACTGCGGGCCATTCAGCGGCGTTCCGGCCGGCCCGCGCTGGCGATGGTTCCCCTGATGGTGCGCGGGCAGCGTATCGGCCTGGTCGTCCTCAGCCATCCGCGCGTTCACGACTGGCCGGAGGCCGACCTGCGGCCCTATCAGGCGACGGCGGCGCAGTTGGCGACGGCCATTGACAGCCGCTCGCAGAATCTCCTGCTCCACGAGCGCGGGCAGCAGCTTGCCGTCCTGGAAGAACGCCACCGTTTGGCACGGGAATTGCATGATTCGGTGACGCAACTGCTCTTCAGCATGACCCTGATCGCACAGTCCATCGGCCCGGCCTGGCGGCGCGATTCGGAAGAGGGCGAGCGCCGCATCCTGCGCCTGCTGGAGTTGAGTCAATCGGCGCTGGCGGAGATGCGCGCGCTGCTGGCCGAACTGCGCCCGCCCGAGTCACCGTCCGCAAGCGGCGAGACCCTGGCAGGCGGTATTCCCCTGGTGCGCCAGCACGGCCTGGCCGAGGCGCTGCGCAGACACACGTCTGACCTGGCGCAGGATGGGCTTCGTATCTCGCTCGACACGCGCGGCTACGCGCCGCAGCCGCCGGAACAGGAAGAGGCGCTTTTTCGCATCGCGCAGGAGGCGCTGAATAACGTCGTCAAACACGCGCGCGCGCAGCGCGTCACGCTCCGCCTCCGCGCCACGCCGCAGACGCTCCGCCTGACCGTTCAAGATGATGGCATCGGCTTCGCCGCCCGGACGCCCGGACAGGCCGCCACGACTTCTGACCCGCGACACGGCGGATTGGGCATGACGAGTATGCGGGAGCGCGCCGAAGCGCGGGGCGGCGCGCTCCGCGTAAACAGCGTTCCTGGCAGAGGAACAACGGTAGAAGCGCGGATTCCCAGAAAGGGATGATACCGATGGAAGGACGACCCATTCGGGTATTGATCGTGGATGACCATGAGATCGTGCGGGAAGGACTGCGGACCCTCCTGGCCGAAGAGCCGGAGATCGCCGTCGTGGGCGAGGCTGTCAACGGCGCGGAGGCGCTCGCGCTGGCGGCAGACCTGCGCCCGGACGTGGCCCTGATGGACCTGATGATGCCTCAGATAGACGGCATCGAGGCGACCCGGCAGTTGCGGCGGCTCTGCCCTTCCTGCCAGGTTCTCGTGCTGACCAGTTTCAGCGACGACCAGAAGGTGCGGGAGGCGATTCAGGCGGGAGCCATCGGCTACCTGCTCAAAGACGTGCTTCGCCCGGAACTGCTGCGCGCCCTCCGTGCCGCCGCGCAGGGCAGCCCGACGCTCCACCCTGAAGCCCAACGCCGCCTGATGCAGCAGGTCACGTCGCCCCCGGCCCCCTCGCCCTTTGCCGACCTGACCGGGCGCGAACGCGAGGTGCTGCGCCTGATCGCGCGCGGCCAGAGCAACAAAGAGATCGCCGCCTCGCTTCACCTGACCGAAGGCACGGTCAAAGGCTATGTCAGCGCCATCCTGGTCAAGCTGGATGTCTCCGACCGCACGCAGGCCGCGCTCTATGCTGTCAGACACGGCCTGGAGACGGAGGGAACGCCGTGATCCGCGCTTCGCTCCTGACTTTCGTCAGGCGTCCGGCCTGACTTTTTTCGCGCTGCGCCCCCTCCTTTTTCCTCTGCAAAACCTGCCTCTTGCCCGATGCGCGCGCGGGCCTCTATCGGCTATCCTGGAAACGAGTGATAGCGATGAAGAGTCTGCCTGCCCCTTGCCGAGTCCTGATCGTAGACGATGCGCCAGCCGTGCGAGAAGCCCTGCGCTGGGCGCTGGAGGATGCGTCGGACTTCGTCGTGGTCGGCGAGGCGAGCGATGGGATCGAAGCCGTGCAGCGCGCCGCAGAACTGACTCCCGATGTAGTCATTCTGGACATCGAACTGCCCCTGCAAGATGGGTACGCAGTCGCTCGCGCGCTGAAGGCTCGCCCCGATGCGCCGCTCGTCCTCTTCCTCACCGTCCATAGCGACGCGCAGGCGCGGCAGCGCAGCATCGAGGCGGGCGGCGATGGCTTCGTCGAAAAGGGGGCCGGATGGACGGCCCTGATCACTCTGATTCGTCAGGCGCTCCTCGCAAACGCGCCGCAGACCGGCGCGCGAGGACATCCGCAAAAGGAGCAAGATAGATGAACAGGTATTTTGCAACGGCATGTGCTACCGTCGCCCTGAGCAGCCTCCTGTTGGGTACGGCTCAGGCGCAACAGATCTTCAGCGGCAGCGGACTGAACGCGGCCACTGCGTTCGGCGACTTCAAAACGGCTATCGGCGGGGTCAATAATGGCGGTGGGGGCGGCCCGCAGACGGGAGGGTTC
>DASRGL010000486.1:0-5586 GCA_035651115.1 Chthonomonadaceae bacterium | reverse complement strand
CAGTTCGCCGGTCACCGTCTTGAGTTGAGGATCGGCGGCGCGGACGGCGGCGATAAACTCCGGCAGCGTGCTGTGGATGGCGCGCACCTCGCCGGACATCCCTTCGTTTATGATGGCGAGAATCTGCGGCGTGCGCGGCTGAGGGAAGATGTGGTCTACTCCATCCATCCAGAGCAGGTTCTTCGTATTGGGCCGCTGCGCCAACGACTCCTCGTACAGACTTCGGGCCTGCGGCAAAATCCGGCCCTCACTCCCCCGTCCCCCCTCTCCCACGCTGCGGGAGAAGAGGGAGTTTTGGGATTGATCGCTCCCTCCCTCTGTTCTTGGGGGGAGAGTCAGGGTGGGGGGCCATTCCGTCGCCGCCAGCGTCTCCCGAAAATGATAGAAGAAGTTGCTGTAGGCCGTGTCGTCCGGCATTTTGATACAGAGGACTTCGGAGCCATCGGGAGAACGCCAGAGGAACTCGCTATCCACCTGATCGGTCGTGATGCCGCGAAACAGCACGGCGTTGTCTATGCCGAAACCGCGCAGAATCTGTGGCGTCTGCGAGACGTGGCCGAACGCATCCGGCGCATAGCCGATCTTCTCCCAGCTTTCCCACGCCGCGCCCTGTCGCTGGCCCAGAAGCAGGTTGCGGATCATCGCCTCCCCGCTGACCAGGAACTCGTCCGGCTGAATGTACCAGGGGCCGACAGAGAGACGCCCACTCCCGAACAGCGCTTTCAGGCGGGCGCGGTTCTCCGGGCGTACCTCCAGGTAGTCTTCCAGCACGATGGTCTGGCCGTCGAGATAGAAGTGCCGATAGTCCGGGTTCGTCTCCAGCAGGTCGAGCAGGAAATCCATCAGTTCGACGAGCCGCCAGCGAAACTCCTGAAACGTCCGGTACCATTCGCGATCCCAGTGGGTATGGGAAACAACGTGGGCGGTGAACATGCAAAGACCCTATCGGAACAGAGATAGAGGTAATTTCACCAGGGTCTATATTTTTCCTCCCCCTCTGGAACGGATTGATCTGCTGGCAGGTCAGAGCCCGCAGACTTCCTCTACTCTGCATTGGCTCTAGCTCTTCTTGTTGGACCTGGCGCGCCAGAGGTTTGACCAGAGGCCACAGGTCGGCGGAAGTGAGGTCTTTCTCCGAGAGAAAGCGGGGGATCTTGTCAGGGCTGATGGCTCCGTCGAGGAGCGCCGCAAGCCCTGTGGCGGTCGTCAGTCCGAACGAGCAGATCAGATAGTCCGAGTAGATGTCCAGAAGGTGTTTGTCCATACCAGCAGTCTACCACCTGGAGGCGCTTTAAGGACATCGCTCTGCGTAAGGCGAGTTAGATAATCTGCACGTGCTGTAACGGAGTGGATGAACAGCGCACGGGATTCGGGGCGGCAGAGGCAGGTTTTTACCGCTTTGTATCTATCCGCCGCCCTTTGGCCGCGCCCGCATGACGTTCGCGCAGGATGGCGAGAGAACGCTTGCCGCGCTGAAGACGGCGCAACTCTTCCGCCACCTGCCGCATCGCTTCCGTCAGCGTCGCCTCGCAGCGCGTCAGCAGGCCGTGCGTCTCCAGAGCCACCTGCGCGGCTTCCCCGGCTTCCAGAGACAGGCTCGCCTGCGTCTCCTGCCAGTCGGCCAGGACAAAGGGCAGCAGGTCGGCCGCCACGATGACCACGCCCAGATCGTTGCACTCCAGCGCCGCCTGTATCTCCGAAGCCAGTTGGCGTAAGCGCCGGAGCGGGCGGAGCGCCTCTGCGCTGGCGGCAGCGGGGGCGGGGGATGGGATGGCCGCTTCGATCTTGCTCTCCCGAATGCGCGGGGGCGGGGTCTCTTCAGGCATGACGGTCTCCCAGGCGATTCGCCGCGCGCGGCGCGGTGGGCGGAGCCTGCGTCTTCGGTAAGGCGCGGGCCGCCTGCGCGCCCGCTGCCGGGACGGCTCCTCGTGGCGTTGATGCGGTCGCCGCCTCCGGCCCGGCGGCTTTACTGCTCTGCGCGCCCGGCTCCGATGCAGGCGGTTCCTCGCCCTGCGTCTGCGTTGTCAGGCGTTCCACCTCCTGCCAGGTATCCCGCAGATCGCGCAGCATCTTCACGACGTTCTCGATAGGCTCCGCCCGGTCATAGAGATTGGCGTTCACCAGTTGCTCCAGCATGTGGCTATAGAGCTGGAACAGGTTCTCCGCGACCTCCCCGCCCGTTTTGCGATCCAGCGCGCTCATCAGTTCCGCCAGGATACGCTGCGCCTTGATGAGATTGACGTTCTGCCCTTCCAGATCGCGTTGGCGCTGCGCTTCCAGAGCCAGCGAACAGAAACGGATCGCGCCATCGTACAACAGCACGATGAGGCGGGTCGGGCTGGCCGTCTCGATCTGCGCGCGCTGGTACTGCTGGTACGCCTGGCGCGGCGGCTTGCGGCGCGGCCCGGCGGGCGGCGTGCCGCGCGGGTCTGCGGCGGGCGTGTCGGTGAGCGCGCCGCCGGAAGACGGCGGCTGCGACGGTTGCGGTCGTGGTGCGGCAAAAGCCATGGATACGTCTGATCCCCTTTCGAGGCCAATGGGCGGAGATGGTCGCGCCTCCTTCCGGCACGAGCGAGGCGCATAGGCCGGTCTGCTTACCGGTTCGTCGTCTGTACCGCCAGTTGCGCCAGTCCGGCGCTAGCCGCCTTGATCTTCGCGACAGCGGACTCCATCGCGGTGAACTTCAGGCGCAGGTTCTGCTCCTCATCCTTGAGTTGCTCGTCTATCGCGTTGATGCTGTCCTGGATGTCGTTGATGTTGTCCTGCACAGAATTGGCGGAGACGGTCAGCGCGCCGGTGAAAGCGTCCGTCTGCGTCGTGATGTAGTTCTTGAGAATGTCCGCCACGCCGCTGGTGAAGGCGACCGTGCCATAGCTTCCGGCGGCGGTCGCCGTGATGCGCAGTTGCAGTCCCAGCGCGCGACCGTTGGACGCGCCGCTTGCGCCCTTCAGCGAACCGGTGAGGAACTGGCCGACGCCCGTCGCAGCCTCCCCGTTGATCGTTCCCGCCACATCCTGCCCCTTGACATCCACGATGGTCGTGCCGATACCGCTGCTGTCGGCGGCGGCAGGGATGCCCGAAACGACCGCGAACTCGGCGGCGGAGCCGTACTGCTTGGAGACCAGCTTGAGCGCGCCCGTCACCGGGTCTTTCGAGGCGGAGACCACTGGCCCCAGCACGCTGTCGCCGTTGATCTGGCTGATCACATCGTCAATCGTGCTTCCGGCGCGCAGCGTGATCGAGCGTCCGCCCGTCAGCGACGTGGCGGACGTGCCGAAGAGCGGCCCGCCGAAGGTCAGCGTCTCGTCCTGCGCCAGCGGCGCGGTCTGCGCGGTTCCGGCGAGCAGCGTCGCCTGCGTGGCGGGCTGCGTCACGACGACGGCGTATCCCGCTGACCCGCTCGGCTGCGTGTCCCCCGTCGAGGAGACGAACTGCACTGCAGGATCGCTCGGATCGCCGTTGGAGCGGAACAGCTTGGCGACGCCCGTCAGGTTGCTGGCAAGCGCCTGGGAGAGCGCGCCGCTGTCCAGCACCAGATGGTTGGACTGATCCAGCGTGATTCCGACCTGCGACAACAGGCTCAGGCTGCTCGGCAGGCCGCTGACCTGCCCGGTGGCGTTGGAAACCAGCGAGTCGACGATGCCCTGCACGGCGGCGTCGCCGAAGAGTGGGCCGGTGCTGCCGGTCTGCGGATCGTACTGGGACAGGCTCGCGATGCCGTCAATGGTGTCGTTGAACGCCTTGACATAGGCTTCGATATTCGACTGGATCGTTTCGGTGTCGCTGGAGACGCTCAGGTTGGCGCTGGCGCCGCCGTCTTTGAGCAGCGTAATGGTCACGCCGGAGATCGCATCGGAAAAGCTGTTGGTCGCGCGCGTGGCAGACAGGCCGTCCAGGGTGAAGGTAGCATCCTGCGCGGCGGTCAGTTCGCGCCCCGCCGCATAGCTGCGCTGGAGGATGCCCAGGTTCGCCAGGATATTGTTGCTGTCCGTGAACGTCTGCGTGCCGTTGATCTGCAACTGCTGACGGCTCGCCCCGCTGATGGGATCGGTGGTCGTCACCACGGAGGCCGTCACCCCGGCGATGCTCGCGGCGTTGATCTTGCCCGCGATGGCGCTCAGCGAGTCGGTCGCCAGGTCAATGCTGACCGTCCCCGTGCCGATGGTGACCGTGCCGGACGCGGGGGCCGTCTGGCCCTGAAGCGTGCCGATGCTGGTCGCGCTGTCGGCGAACAGATCGGAAGCGGCCCCGGTCGTGCTGATGGCGTGGCGCAGGCTGGTTCCGGTGGCGGCGAACAGGCCCAGCGTCGTGCCGAGGAACGCGCCGCCCGCCGTGTCGGAGATACTGATCTGCCCTTGCAGCCCGGTGTTATTGCTGGCTATCGTCAGATAGAACTGGTTGGCCGAGGGGGAGATGATGGAGGCAGTCACGCCGGGCTGTGCCGCGTTGATATTGGCCGCAAGCGTCTGCAAGCTGTCGCTGGCCTGCACGTTGATCGCCTTGCCGTTGATGACGATCTGGCCGGTGAAGCCGAGCGGGGCCGTCTGGCTGGACTGCGCGGCGCTGCTGATCTTCTGCGCCTTCGCCAGCGTCGTCACTGTGATGTCGTGCGCGCCGGTCTGCGCGCCGGTCTGCGCGCTCACCGTTGCAACCGTGGTATCACTGCTGTTGGCCGTCACCAGGTCAAAGGCGCGCAGCCGGTCAATCGTGCTGGCGGCGGCTTGCAGGCTCAGCAGTTGCGCCGAGACCTTCTGATAGGCGATCTGACGCTGCTGAAGCTGCTGCAAGTTGGTCTTCATCAGGTCTTGCGGGCGGCGGTCTATCGAGAGCAACTGCTGAATGATCGACTCGGTGTCTATGCCCGTCCCCAGGCCGGAAAAATTGATGCCGCTGACTCCCATAGCTCGCTCTCCTGTACGTCCTCTTCGCTCTTCCATTCTCAGACTGCCGACAGCCTGTTCCTATTGTCGGGCTTCGGAAGCGTCCGCTTCAGGGAATGTGAGCGAAGGAGATGGCGCAGCGCGTCGCGGGGCGGAAAATTCCCCCTCTCCCAAAAATCGAGAGAGGGGGAACGAGAGAAAGGGCGAAGCGCCCTATCGGAAGGAACGTTACCGCAGGAGGGAGAGAACCTGCTGCGGCGCGGAGTTGGCCTGCGCCAACACCGACGTACCCGCCTGCTGGATGATCTGGTTCTTGGTCAGATTGACCACTTCCTGCGCCACGTTCGTGTCGCGAATCTGGCTCTCGGAGGCCGACAGGTTCTCCACGCCGACACCCAGGAACCGGATCGTACTCTCCAGTGCGTTCTTCTGGAAGGCTCCCAGATTGGCGCGCAACTGCGACACCTGCGAGATCGCCTCGTCCGTGATCTTGATGGCGTTGTTGGCTCCCGTAGAGGTCGTCACATCAATCAGCGACAGATTGAAGCCAGCCACCGTCGTGTTGCCCAGATTGCTCGTGCGGATGTTGCCCAGGCTGGTCGTGACCGTCTGCCCGGCGTTCGCGCCGACCTGGAACTGCACGTTGCCCGCCGTGATCGTCGAGACGGTCGAGTTGACCGTCGCGGTCGTGTCGTTGCCCGCCTCG
>DASRGL010000485.1:0-12167 GCA_035651115.1 Chthonomonadaceae bacterium | reverse complement strand
CGGAGCCATCGGCGCAGACATCATCCCGAATGTCCTGGCACGCCTGAAACTGGCCGCCGGAATGCATATTGACGAGAAGCGCGAACCCCAGGATGGCCGCATTGATATGGAGTACGGCACGCGCCGCCTGAGCGCGCGCGTCTCCTGCCTGCCCAACCTCAACGGCGAAAAATTGGCCCTGCGCATTCTCGACCCGATGGGCGCCAAGGTCGAACTGGATAAGCTGGGAATGCCGCCCGACGTGCTGCACAAGTGGCGCACCTCGGTTCAGTCCGCCTACGGCATGATGCTGGTCACCGGCCCCACCGGAAGCGGCAAGACCTCCACGCTCTACGCCTCCATCAATCAACTGGATGCGATCAAACGCAATATCGTCACGGTCGAAGACCCTATCGAGTACGAGTTCCCCGACCATATCACGCAGGTGCAGGTTACCGAGCGGATGACGTTCCCGCGCGTGATGCGCTCCTTCCTGCGGCAAGACCCGGACGTGATGATGGTCGGCGAGATGCGCGATCCGGAGTCGCTGGGCATCGGCATCCAGGCCAGCCTCACCGGCCATCTCGTCCTGAGTTCGCTGCACACCAACAATGTCGTCGAGACCATCGGCCGCATGATGGATATGGGCGCGGAACCCTACCTGATCGCCTCCACCCTGCAGGCGGTCATGGCGCAGCGGCTCGTCCGCACCATCTGTACGAACTGCAAGGTGCCGTATCAGCCGCCGCGTGATGAACTGCTGGAGATTGGCCTGGCCCCGGAGCAGATGCAGGGGCAAACTTTCTACAAGGGGCGCGGGTGCGAGGTCTGCCGCAATACCGGCTTCAAGGGGCGCATCGGCCTGTTCGAGATTCTCATCAGCACCCAGGAGTTGCGGGAACTGATCGCGCGGCAGGCTCCCTTCGGCGAACTGTTGGAGTACGCCCGCGCGAAGCAGCAGATGCGTACCATGCTGGAAGACGGCCATGCCAAGATCCTGCAGGGCCTCACCACGCCGCGCGAGGTCTTCAACGCCGTCTACTCTACGATGAGTGTCGGATAGACCTCACTCCTGGAAGAGGCAGGTCAGGGAGTTCAAGAATGACAGGCAGGGAAGCAAAAGCGAAATTTCAGGGCTGCTATGTGGCGACCCTGACGCCCTTCGACGGAACCGACCGGCTCGATACGGGCGTCGTCTCCGCGCACGCGCAGTGGCTCGTCGAGCATGGCATTCAGGGCCTCTGCCCGGCAGGAACGACCGGGGAGTTCCTCTATCTCACGGACGACGAGAAGCGGCGGCTGATAAAGGCGACGGTGGATGCGGTCAAGAAGCGCGTGCCGGTCATCGCGGGCGTCTGGGCTGCGCGCCCCGCCGCCATCGCCGACCTGGCGCGCGCCGCCGAGAACGCCGGGGCGGACGCCGTCTTTCTGCAGACCCCTATCTACTACCCGGTGAACGACGACGCGATGTTCGCCTACTACGCCGCCGTGCGGGAGGCCACCTCGCTGCCGGTCTTCGCCTACAGCATCCCGCAGTATGCCGCCAACGAGATCAGCCTGGCCTGCCTGGAACGGCTGCTGAATGCGGGCGTCGTGGTCGGTATCAAAGATTCGTCGGGCAAAGCGGAGCGTGTCGGAGAACTGGTGCGGCGGTTCGGAGATGCGGCGGTCGTCTTCGCCGCCAGCGACTCGTTCGCCTCACAGGGCCGCAAACTCGGCGCGGACGGCTTCATCTCCGCCATCGCCAACGTCGCGCCGGGTCTGTTCGCCCGCCTCTGGGCGGGCGACGAGAGCCTGCAAGCGGCGGTCAACGAACTCCGCCACACGCTGAAGCAGGTCGGCTCCATCCCCGCGCTCAAGATGCTGCTGGCGCTACATGGCTTCGCGTTCGGCGCGTCCCGCCTGCCCTTCTCCTCCCCCACCGCAGAACAGCAGGAACGGCTCAAGGCGGTCTCCATCCCGGCGGTTCAAGCCTCCGCATAAATCTTCCCTCTGTAACAGAGAGCCTCGCGTCTCCTCCTGGTTGAATCCTGACCTCCGCTCCCGTCACGGACACGGCGGGCGCGGACGTGCGCCCGCCGCAAATTTTCGACCTCCCTGTATTGTTTGCACTCCTTCCGGCTTCTCCATTTTAGAAACCGAGCAAAAGTCCAGAATCCGCCATTTAGGGGATGACACCCCTTTGCTCAGAATCCAAAATGAGGACGTCTTCGCCTGAAGGAGGAAGAGAATGATCACCACAAACCCGGCAGTAATCCCTAGAGCGCGCCTGGAAGAGGGCGGTCTGTTGACCCGCTTCCCGGCCGATGCCCCGCTTTCACGCCTCAGAGACCGAACGCGACGTCTGGTCTTGAGGACATTTCTGCTTTTGCTGCCCCTGCTGGTTCTGGCGCTGGCCCGGCCCGCCGCTGCCAGCATCGCCTACGGCAGCATCAATAACTTCGACACCGTCAACGACACCGGCGTGGAATGTCATGGCTTCGAGATCGAGATTGATGACATTCACAGCAAGGACATCACCTACACCTACGACTGGAACCACTACGGCACGCCCAAAATAACCGAGGATAACAGCGACCCGCTGCATCCGAAAGTGTTCGTTCGCTATGAAAGCGCCAAGAACCCGGATGGAACCTGGGCCGCCTACACCGCCATTCCGTCCGGGCCGATCTCGCCCACCGACGGACACCAGTTTACCAACCCCTCGGTCAACTTCGGCGGGGAGCATTTCGGCGTCGGCTTCTATGGCGTGGCGTCGGCGGTGAAGTATAGCTGGCTCAAGGACGACGGCGCAGGGAACCTGGTCTTCGCAGGAGCCGTGAACATCTCCACCCCGACGTTTACCTATTATCCCCCCGCTCCGGCTGCCCCGGCCCAGGTGCAGGCGGTCATCGTGCCGCCCCCACCGCCAGAACTGCCCGTGCTGGAGTTCGGCCCGGCCAGTTGGGTCAAAGTAACCGTCACACAGAGTCACAACAACCACAAGGTGGAACCCCGAGACCTGGTCTCCGATGATCCCGATGATCCTAATGACAGGAACTGGAAGAATGGGGAGCCAGACGAAGTGGAGGTGGAGTGGCAGCTTCTGCAGACGGACTTCAATGCAGGAGACGGAGGCAAGAATGGCGAACAGGTAGGCGCTGCGGAGGAACTGCCGGAAGGGGACGAAATCATCACCCGCCGCTACGACTTCTACAAGTATGTCGGCCCCATTGATCCTGAAACAGGGGAAGCCCTTGCCGAGGATGTCGGGCCGGACGGCATTCACGGCGTTGGGGACTACGCGGACGTAGTCGTTGTCGGCGACTACATCGGCGCGCAGATGGCAGGCTTCGATCCCGCCGGACAGATCGGCCTGATAGACCACCTTCAGGATGGCGAGGTGAACACGCCCTATATAGAACGGACGATCGTGGTCGGAGGCACGGCCCCCATCGTGACCACGCGGACCGGCCCGCTGCCCACGGGCATGGAGTTCGACGAAGTGACGGGCATCCTGTCGGGGACGCCGACCGAGAGCGGCACGTTCACGTTCACCATCCATTCCACAGATGCCGCCGGGGGCGATGTCTCGACGACCTACTATCTGACGATTGTCGAACCGGGCGCGGTGCAGCCGCTGCATTTCACCGTGACGACGATGGTAGCGCCCGATGGCGGCGGCAGCACCTCCGGAGATGGCGAGTATGCCAACGGCGTCCCCGCGACCGTCGTGGCGGCCCCCGATCCGGGGTTTGTCTTCCTGAACTGGACGGATGGCGGCACGATCGTCAGCACGCAGCCAAGCTACGAGTTCACGGTCGAAGTGAACCGCGAGTTGGTGGCGCACTTTGCGCCCAAGCTGAGCCTCTCCGGGATCAGCGTTTCCGGCCTGACGACCACCGGCGCGACCGTCAAGTGGACGACCAACAATGCCGCCGATAGCGTCGTGGAGTATGGGCTGACGGCTGGCTACGGCAGCGCCGCCACCGGAGCCGCCGATACCAAGAGCCACAGCGTCAGCCTGTCGAGTCTGCTTCCGCGCAGGCTCTATCACTATCGTATCAAGGCCACCGACGTCTACGGGCAGACCCTCGTCAGCCCGGATAGAACCTTTGTCACCGCCCTGACCAGCGCGCCCAGAATGCAGGTCTCGACCAGGCTGGCCCGCAGCGGCGACACGATCACCGCGACCCTGACCGTCGCCAATATCGGGGACACCTCGGCCTCTAGCGTCCAGGTGACCGGGGGGACCCTGGGAAGCGCCAACACGACGACGGCGCTGCCGCAGAGCCTCGGCACGATTGCGGCCGGCAGTTCCAAGACCGTGACGCTCTCCTTCCCCGGCTCGGTCGGAACGGCGGGCGCGGTCTCCATCCTGCGAGTCACCGGCGTCACCCTCGGCAGCACGTTCACCAGTGGCTCGCGTGTCATTCTGCCGTAGTCTTCTGCAGCCCCCACGCGGGCCTGTAGATGGGCCTCACCCCTGACCCTCGCGCCCACATTGTGGGCGCGAGGGAGGCTTCAGGAACGCAAGCGTAGCTCAGTATCTGCGCACTGGAGGAATCCGAACCATGTTTGTACGCTCTCTCATTCTGGCGGTGATGCTGTGGCTGCTGACGGCAGTTGGGGTCGGCGCGCAATCTCTGTCCTTCGATTTCGATTCGGCGGTGCTGTCCGGTCATCGCGGCGATACGGTCACGTTCTCCGCCACGCTCATCAATACCAGCGGAGCCGATCTCTACCTGAACGGCTACGATTTTACGCCATTGGCATCCGGGCTGACTCTGGATGACACCAAGTTCTTTACCAACCCGCCCTATCCGATGACGGATGCCACGCCCTGGCACGGCGAACTGTTCGACATCAAGATTGACCCGACGCTGAAGCCGGGGGACTATCTGGGAACGTTCACCATCAAAGGCGGGGCCACGAACACGGCGGACGCGGTGCTGGCCTTCCAGAACTTCCAGGTCACGGTCGTCCCGGTTCCAGGGGCGCTGATGACGGCGCTGCTGGGCGGCCTGCCCGGCGCAGGCTTGCTGCTGCGAAGGCGCAGAAGATAGACGGCTTTTTCCGCTCCTGTGGTAGACGAACCGTTTGCGGGGCCGCGCGCGGCCCCGCAAACAGGTTCACCCCCCGCGCCGCAGGGGACACCCCGTTTCGTCTCTCTTCCCGCCCGAATGCGTGCGTCGTTTCCCTGCTGATGCGACCAATAGAGGAGGCTATGAAGTCGCTCCTGTCCTTTCTGCGCCGTCACGGTTGGCTCATCGCGATGGTGGTTATCGGCGTTCCGACGCTGCGCTGGATCGCCGCGCGCGGCAAGCCGGAACGTCTCGGCCCGAAGCAGACGCTTGCTCCTGATCCCCTTCCCCTGGAATCGCGCTACATCTTGAGCGAAGACAGAAGCGCGCATACGCTCCGCCTGACCTATCGCAAGGCGGCGACCGAGCCGGGCCAAGTCACCGCCTCCATTCCCCTCCCACCCGGTTTTCACTGGCGTTATCCGGTGGCAGTGCGCGATGACGGCCTCTTTTTCGCCCTCGACAACGCGCCTCTGTCGACATCCGGCCTTCGTTCCGGGGCCGGGTTCGTCAGCGCCTATCACCCGCCCCAAAAACCGATTCTCCGCCGGGGAATCAACCCACCCTCCGCGCTGATGACACGCCTCTGCCGCCTGCCGCTGTCGGGCGGGCCGCTCGAAACTATCTTCACGCGCCAGGGCGTCGGCGGTATCGCCCTCGTGGGCGATACGGTCTACTGGATCGCCCAGAGGCCCGAACCCTACGAGAGCCTCGCCGATAGAACCGGCACGCATCGCATCATCACGCCCACCAGTCGGCTCATGGCGACCTCGCTCACAACCCGGCAGACCGACCAGGTCGCCGACCGGATGCCTCTCACGGTCTTGTTCCTCCCGGATGCGACCGCGCTCTACTGGCAGGTCGGGATCAGCCGTCCCGGTCGTCCGCCGCACACCGAACTCTGGCGCTATGCGCCCGGTCTGGCCCATCCTGTTCGACTCACCGAGGACTGGAACTCTGCTTCACACAAGCCGCCTGTCGCGCTTGGCGGTCGTCTCTACTGGCTGGAAGACCGACAAGAGGAGACGCCGGAGACGGCGCACGATTCTCCCCTGAGCGAACTGAATACCAGTGTCATCACCCGAACCGATCTGGTCAGCGCCAGGGAAGACGGAACCGACCGGCGGCTCCTTGTAAGCCTGCCGCCGACGAGCGGCCTGCCCGCGCTCTCCAACCTTCAGGAACACCGCGGACGCCTCTACCTCTTGCTCAAGGCCGCCGAACGGAAACGCAATACTCCTGTGACGGCGACCTATCTCTGCCGCCTCGATCCCGGCAGGCAAAATCCGCTGGTCAAGCTGCTCCGGTTGCCCGATACCTCTGCCTTCCAGCGTTTTCAGGAGGGATACGTCTACTATGCGGTCCCGGAAGTGGACGCTCCCTGGTTCGGCAATCGCCCGGTGACGACCAGAACGATCCTCTACCGATGGAAGCTGCCGGAGTAGGCGGGAGGCTCCCAGCCTTACCGGTTTCCCTAATGCCCGCGCAGCAGGCGCGACAGGTCCCAGGCGATCATCACGACCGTCGCCGCGACCAGAACGGCGAAGATCAGGCGCAGGATGCGGTTCGGAAGATAGTGCGTGGTCAGCGCGCCCAACTGCGTGCCTACGGAAGAGCCGACCAGAATGACCATCGCCAGCTTCAGGCTGACATAGCCGCGCAATGCCTGCTCTATCGTTCCCACGACGACCGTGACGAACAGCAGCAGCACCCCGGTTCCGGCGGCATTGCGCACCGAGAGGCCGAAGCCGTAGAGCAGCACCGGCATGAAGATGACGCCGCCTCCGATGCCCATCAAGCCCGACGCCATTCCCAGGAAGAAGCCCAGATAGCCCATCATCGGCACGGAAACCTGCTGCAACTGCACGTTCGGGAGGTCTATATAGGGCGGGATACGGACGCGCGTGACCAGCGGGCCGGGGATCGTCGTATCGCCGCGCGGCACGGCGCGCTTGCGCGCTTCCCAGGCATCGCGAAACGTGGTGTAGGCCGTGAAGGAGAGCAGGAGGATAAAGAGGATGTCCAGCACGATCTGCACGGCAGGGATCGGAGGGCCGGCCCCGATCCGCCAGTGGCCCAGGCTATCCAGATAGGCCAGCAGGCGCGTCCCGGCATCCACTCCGATCAGGCTGCCGCCGAGCATCACCAGATCAATGCGGGGTTCGCCGCGCTTGAGATGCCGGTATTTGAGGAAGGAGGCTATCGAAGTGCCGCACTTTTGCGAGAGCGCCGAGCCGACGGCCACCGGCGCGGGGACGCCGAACACATAGATCAGCATCGGCGTCAGCAGAAAGCCGCCGCCCACGCCGAACATCCCGGCGATGTAGCCGATGAACAGCCCCACGAGCGCCAGAGCCGGAAGCGACACCGCATGTCCGATTCCGGCTCCGAGACGCGCTTCCAGCATCCGCGCACGCTCCTTGCGTTTCTCCGTCCAGCAGTGGCAGTTGAAACTGCACTTGCAAAAGCGGCCCCCTTCCCAACCCTCCCCCAAGAACTTTAGGGGCGGACAGTGTGCGACGGGTTGAAACCCTTCGCTGGGTGGCGTTCCGCCCAGTGTCCTGCGGACACGCACCAACGGACGGTCTCTGCCGTGTCCGCAGGACACTGAGCCGGAGGCTATCCAGCGAGGGAGTTCCTTCCCTCGTGCCTCGTTACAGAGGCGATTGCCACCTGTCCGCCCCTAAACCCCAAGAACAGGGGAGGGAGTAGGGGCGCAACTTGTTGCGCCCTCTGGGGAGTCGGCCTGCGCCGACTTCGTGCTTTTCCAGCCGCGAATTCGTTCGCCGGGCAAAGGATTACTCAAATATGATAGTCCAGAGGCGGCATCGCAGCCTCTTCGTCTTTCAATCCCTTGCGGCGGCCCTGGCGCAGCACCAGCGTCTCGATCCGGTTGGAGACCCAGAGAACTACCAGGCCCCAGGCGACCGGCACGACCACACAGGCGGCCACATAGAGGAACCGATTCCAATCCATCACTGCATTGACCTATCGCTCGGCCTAGACCGAGCAGCCCGCCCGTCAGGGGCGGGGAGTGTCATTCGTCGAGCTTATGGAAGACGCTGGCCGCATACCAGCCCGCCAGCGCCGTCAGCCCCGACCAGTTGATCAGCAGCAGGCGCAGGTCGAAATGGCCGACCTGGGAGAACGGATTCAGTCCGGCGAGAGAGAAGCCGCCCGCCGCAACGTCCACCGTCAAGCGCGCCAGCAGCGCGATCGTCAGGCAGCCGAGGATGCCCGGATTGGCGTTCTGGCGCAGCAGGCTGATGACGCCGTAGACGACCAGCGCCGCGAGCGGCCCGCCCGCCAGGGTCAACAGCAGGAACACCCAGACGTCGTCCGAGTCCTCATCGGCCCAGGGCGCGACCTTCATGATCGGCATCAGGAGCGCGCCGAAGAACTGAGCCAGCAGGAGCGGGATGACATAGCGTTCCGAGAAGGCGTAGGCGGCGATTCCGGCCACCGCCAGAATGCCCGCGAACACGACAGCGAACTGGCCGACTCGACTCGCATCCACCGTGGGCGAATCGTCCCAGTGCAGCACCACATCCTGTGGCCGGGAAGTCGCATTGCCGTTCGTGCGCTCCAGCGCCTTCATCGGCAGGCCGGTTTCCGAGTCGTAGTGCGTGCCGGAGATCGGGTCAATAAGCTGGCCGGGATAGTATTTCGACTTTTCCGGCGTAAAGGTCCCGAAGGGCGGCACATGCAGTTCGTGCGCCGCCTGCACGGAGGGCGGAAGGTTGGGCGCGGTCGCCTCGGTCTGCGCGGCCTCGGCCAGCGCGGTCGAACCGGCCAGGCTGCCGGAGCCGCCGGGAGCCGTCTGCGCGGGCATACTGACGGTGGGAGTCGTCGTACCGAGCAGCGTCTGCGGCACGGTGGGCCGAGATCGGGGAGTCGGAACGGGAGCCGGGGCCGCCGCGCTGCCGCCCTCGCTTTTGGGAACGATGGGCGTTACCGGCGCGGCAGACGATGCCTGCGGCGGCGTCTGGGAAGCGGTCTCCGTCGGCCCGGCGAGCGGGACTCGCGGCGCGGTGCGCGGCAAGTTCGGCGGCATCGGCGGCGCGGGCGTATGCGTGTGCGGCGAGCTGGCCGGTTGCGGCGGCGGAGTCGCGGACGGCCTTGCAGCGGCGGGCGGCGGCATCGAGAGCGGCGGGCGCTGCCCGCTCGACGGCGGCGGCATGGAGGGCGCGGGGCGCTTCTCTCCGGGGCGGCGCACGCCGATGATGGGCCGTTCGCCGCGTTCCGTACCGGCGGCAGGCGTGGCAGAAGCGGGCGGCGGGGTCGGCGGAGCAGGCGGCGCCGCCTCTTCCGCGGGCGCAGTCCAGGGCAGGCGCACCGAGGGCATCGTCTCCGGGGCCGCGTGCGGCTTAGAAGCGGACGGCAGGTCTTCTACGAGCGTAGGGTCGGCAGCCAGCGGGCGGGCCGTTGGCGTGGTCGGGGCGTCAGCCTCCGCAGCCGGCGCTTCGGCGGCTTCCGAGGCGGTATCAGTCGGCCCGGCATCGGTTGCACCGGGGGCGGCGGCACTGGAAGCAAAGGCACGGCGGCACCAACTGCATCGGTCCGTCGTGGCGCTTTCCATTCCGCACCATTTACAAAACATCAGACGATTCCTCCGTCTCCGCGCTGCCGGGCATCCCGGATTCAGGGGTAGGAATAAATGAGTGCGACGTGTGACCGCCGGTCGCCCGCAGCCGCATTCGTGCGCCGAGGGGCCGACGGCCTCGCCCGCAGGCGAGGAGAGTAGCGCGGAGATTTTTCTTTGGTATTACATTATGGGCCAATCCGGTCGCAGCGTCAACACCAGTTTGTCCCACAGGCCGACTTGATGCCTTTGCCGCCGCGAATGCACATGCCGGGCTTTGCTGCGCCCCTTCCAGAGATAATGACGTATTTACCGGCCTTTTGTACCCATACCTTAGCTTCTACGTACAGAAAAGCCGTAATATCGTCAAGAACCGTTACAACGACTGGGGAAAAATGCGACTGCCGCCGACACCGGGAGAGAACCGGGCGCGATGGCCCGGCCTTCGTTGGTTGGCGATAAGGGAGCCATAATCCTCCCTGAAAAGCAAAAAAAGCCGGGATTCTCCCACGATGCGCCCGCGCGTCCGCTGCGGAGTGCAGAGATGCCGCATTACAGGCGCGAAGCCGCGTAAAATCGGCGTAACCTGCGCCGTGCCAGCGTGTCAGAAAGAGGAGCGAGCCGGGCCGATTTTATGATACAATTTAGGAGTCGGCCCACGCATCTCGTCCGCCCGGAGGAACCACACGCATGGCGCACCACCGCCCCCGAATCGCAGAGTTGCTCTTGACACGCCGCGAACTGCTTTCGCGCCTGGGCAACGGTTTTGCCGCGCTGGGCCTCGCCAGCCTGCTCAGCCAGGAGAGCCAGGCTGCCCACGCCGCCACAGCGCCCAAAGGCGTCGCCGCCCTCAATCCCCTGGCTCCCAAAAAGCCGCCCCTGCCCGCCAGAGCCAAGCGCGTCCTCTTCCTCTTTATGAACGGCGGGCCGTCGCATGTGGACACCTTCGATCCCAAGCCCGCCCTCACCAGGCATCACGGGCAGCCGCTCCCCTACGCCAACCTGCCCACAGAGCGTAAGACCGGAACCTGCTTCCGTTCCCCCTACCAGTTCAAAAAGTGCGGGCAGAGCGGCATCGAGGTCAGCGAGATATTTCCCCATATCGGGGAGTGCATAGACGAGATCGCCGTCATCCGCTCCATGCACGCTGATGTCCCCAACCACGAGCCGTCCCTACTCTTGATGAACTGCGGCGAGGCCCGCCTCATTCGCCCCAGCCTCGGCTCCTGGGTCACCTACGGCCTCGGCTCCGAGAACGAGAACCTGCCCGGCTTCATCGCCATGTGTCCGCACGGCTACCCGATCCAGGACACGCAGAACTGGCAGTCCGGCTTCCTGCCCGGCGTCTTCCAGGGAACCTATATTGACCCGGCGCAGACCGACCTCCAGAAGATCATCGAGCATATCCAAAACAACTTCGTCACGCAGCCGGAACAGCGCCAGCAACTCGATCTGCTCCAGCGCCTCAACCAGCGCCATCTGGAACAGCGCCAGCACGACGCCCCGCTCGAAGCGCGCATTCACTCCTTTGAACTGGCCTATCGGATGCAGATGGACGCCACCGACGCCTTCGACATCGCCAGAGAGCCGGAACATATCCGCACGATGTACGGCGAGGGCGTCTATGCCCGCCAGGTACTGATCGCGCGCCGCCTGATGGAGCGGGGCGTGCGCTTCATTCAGCTCTATCACGGGGCAGGCCAGCCCTGGGACAATCACGACGACCTGGAGACGGAGCATCGCCGCCTGGCGCAGCAGTGCGACCAGCCGATTGCGGCCCTCATCAAAGACCTCAAGCAGCGCGGGATGCTGGAGGAGACGCTGATTATCTGGGGCGGGGAGTTCGGACGCACGCCGACGGTGGAGCTGCCGACGCCCGGAGCCAACGCGGGCAAGCAGAACGGGCGCGACCACAACCATCACGGCTTCACGATGTGGCTGGCGGGCGGCGGGGTCAAGGGCGGTCAGGTCTATGGCGCGACGGATGAGTTCGGTTTCAAGGCGCAGGAGAAGCCGGTGCATGTCCACGACCTGCACGCTACGGTGCTGCGTCTGTTGGGCTTCGACCACACGAAATTGACCTACCGCTACGCCGGTCGGGATTTCCGCCTCACCGATGTCTACGGCAACGTCATTCACGAACTTATCGCCTGATGTACCGTTTGCTTTTTGTATGTCAAAGCTCCGCTTTCGGAGAGTGAAAGCGGAGCTTTAGTTCTGGTTTGGCGATGGCCCTGGATGACCGTGCTGCTGCGCTGCGTGCTTCCCGCTCTGTCTGGTTTCGGCGCTTCACGCTTGCCGATGTGATGGTCTTCTGCCGGAGTTTCGTGCTGGCAACGCCGGTGCAGGCGTTTTCCAGCACGCCGCAGCAGCAGGCGGGGCAGGCGTTCTCGCCTGCTTCTGCAGCTCAGAAACCGGCCCTCAATGCCACCATCCCGCACCTCAACCTTGCGGGGGCGCGTGTTCCTGCTGGGCCGAGACGCTTGGTTGCTGCCTCGCCGCCCTGCCCTGGCGTCGGAGCGCAGCGAGCAGGCGTTTGAGAC
>DASRGL010000484.1:0-3012 GCA_035651115.1 Chthonomonadaceae bacterium | reverse complement strand
AGTTTACCTGCAACGGTTTCTGGCTCGTCCTGGATGCACTCTCCGGAGCGCGCGGCAACCAGATTTTCTGGATTTAGCCCGCTCCTGTTCTGGGGCGCTCATGGCCGGGCCTATAAAAGACCCGCCTCGAGGGCCTGACGGCCAACCGTCCTCACGGACGGGATGCGTGTCGAAGGCTTATCTCTTGATATCGCACTATCTGCAAACACAGGGAGAGGCTTTCTGAATGGCCCGTCCGGGAGGACGGTCAGCCGCAGGCTCTCCAGACCTGGCTTTTATAGCCGGGGCGAGAGGGAAGGTGAGGGAGCAAATTTCGCGTTCCCGGTGAAAATCCTCTTGACATCCGGGCAAAGGTCTGTTATCCTCTAGTCAGGTGAACCGGTTTACCTATGAAAAGCGATCCAACTCCAGGCATGAAAAAGCGCCCGACCCTCGCCGATGTCGCGCAGTCCGCAGGCGTCTCCAAAACGACGGCCTCCCTTGCGCTCAACGGCAAAGGGCTGAACAAGATTCCGGCGTCCACGCGGGCGCGCGTGCTGGCGGCGGCGGGCGCGTTGCAGTTCCGACCGCATGGGGTCGCGCGGGCGCTGGTGCGCCGCCGCGCCGAGGTGCTGGGCGTCGTCTGCACGGTCAATCCGTTCTTCGAGATGGCCCACCACGCCTTCGAGCAGGCGCTGCTCTCCGCCCTGTTCTATCATGCCCTGGAACGCGGCTATAACCCGATGATCTACGGCCCACCCGCCGAGGGCGTGGCGGAGGAGGCGCTGCTGCGGTATGCCGATGGGCGCAGCGACGCCTTCATCCTGCTCTATCCGCCGCCCGACAGCGTGCTGCTCAAGTATCTGTATTCGCAGGATATTCCGGTCGTCGCGCTCTGCTCCAGCACGCCCGACCCGCGCGCCGTCGGGGTGGACAGCGACCATGAGGCGGGCATTCGCGCCCTCATTGCGCATCTGACGGAACTCGGACACCGCCGTATCGCCTATATCATTGATCCGAACAGCGATAGAGAGACGCATCTGCGTATCCTCACGTTCCGCGCCGCCCTGCGGGAGCGCGGCCTGCCGGTGCGCGAAGACTGGATCGTACCCTATGCCGAGGAGAATGCTTCCGCAGAAGCCGCCGTGGCGCAGCTATTCTCTGGGGCCGCGCCGCCGACGGCGCTGCTGACCTGGAACGATTTTATCGCGGAAGAGGTCTATAAGGCGCTGCGGCAGCGCGGGCTGCGCATCCCGGAGGATGTCTCTGTCGTCGGCTTCGACGATACGCCCTCCGCGCGAACCGCAGTCCCCGCCCTGACGACCGTGCGCCAGGATATGGTGCAAATGGGCCGGGCCGCAGTGGACATTGCTATCGAGGCGCTGGCCGAGGAGATTCGACCGGAGCAGAATCGACTCATTCTCTGCCCGGTGCAGTTCATCGTGCGGCAGTCCACCGCGCCACCGAAATCGTGAATTTTCCATCCCATCGCGCAGTACGGACCTTACGACAAGCCAAGGAGGTGAAACCGTTCGTTCTTAGCCCTTCTGTTTTTGCGCCTGTTGTTCCGGCTCTGACACGCAGGGCCTACCAATGTCGGTAAAGCACCCTATGAAGGAGGATCATCGAATTGATCACATCTCCCGAAACGCGAAAGCTGCGCACGCGCAGCGCCTTCACGTTGATTGAACTGCTCGTCGTTATTGCCATTATCGCGATTCTCGCCGCGATCCTTTTCCCGGTTTTCGCGCAGGCGCGCGAAAAAGCCCGCGCCGTCAGTTGCCTCTCCAATGTCAAGCAACTCGCTACCGGCATCATCATGTATACCCAGGACTATGATGAGATCATGCCCTACTGGAACTTCAGCAACAGCGCGGATGGCTTTGGAGGTAATGGCGTCTTTACTTCGTGGTGGTTCAATGCGACCTATCCGTATGTCAAGAGCGTCCAGATTCTGAGATGCCCGGATGACAATACGAATCTGACGCCGCGCACCTGGTGGCCTGCGGCGGGTTGGACACACGAGTCGCCGGATCAGTGGGGCATCAACCCGGCGCTCTATGACGCACAACTCTCCTATGGCATGACGGAGACGATGATGTGCGGCGAAATCAATGGCAATTGGGGAGCGGCGAGTTCGGCGATTGCCCTTGCCTCGTTGAACAAGCCTGCCGAGACTCTGGCGCTCGCCGACGTCTTCGGTATGACCGGCGGCACCATCTACAATGGCAATGGCGACTGGGGCAATCTGCCGGATGCCAACAATCCGAACGATCCCCGGCATAACTGCATCATCTACAAGGTCGCCTATGCCAATCAGGGCGCTTCGGATCTGATGAGTCCCTATGGCAACGAGGATCCCTGCACCCAGACACCCTCCGCCTGGGACGGCCTGACCCGCCACTCGTTAGGCTCGAATATCGCGTTCTGCGACGGTCATGCGAAGTGGCTGCGTAACAGCAAGATTACAAACGACCTCTACATGGGTACACAGGCTCAGTAGCCTATCGTTCGTAGTCTATCACCTGGAACTGCCGGACGGGACTCAACATTGCCTTCCGTCCGGCAGTTCCCTGTCGAGAGGTAAGTCGCCATGAAGCAGAAGATCAGCGCGCCTGTAGCCATTGCCATCGTGGTGGTGGTGGTTCTTGTGTTGTTCAGTCTACTGTACAGACAGTATCTCTACCAGCCGACCTACTCCGTGGAAGACATCGCGGAGAAGTATAAGCGAGCGGCTGCAAAGATGCAGGCTCCTCCGAATGTGCCGTCGCAGCCGCCGAATGGAAAGCCTTGAGCAAAGAGTTCTAGAAGGAGAAAGTAACGGATGCAAGCGGTTCGCGCCAGCATCGTTGCCGAACAGACCGTCCAATTCGAGACGTTTGAACTGCCGGACGTGCCGACCGGCACGCAGATACTCGTCAAGGTAGACCGCACGGTTGTCAGCGCGGGAACGGAGCTGGCGAACTATATCGGCCTCGACCCGGACACGCGCATTCCCGGCAGGTGGTGCGCCTATCCCTGGCGGCCCGGCTA
>DASRGL010000483.1:0-23998 GCA_035651115.1 Chthonomonadaceae bacterium | reverse complement strand
CCCGCTTCACGCCGGAAGCGGCGTTGCGGCTGACGGCACGGCACAAAGACAAGGCGCAAGAGGCGGCAAGTACCGTACCAGACAAAGCTCTGCCGATGGCCGCGTGAGCGGAGCAAAGACTTTTGACACCCTACTTAGGATTTCGTCCTGATCCAATCCTAGTCCATCCTGTAATCCCATAAATCATAGTTCAGACAATCCTCTGTGCCATCTGTGGATTCCAATGCTTTTTCATTTGCGGCCAATCTTATACCGCAGATAGAGTTCATCGCCGTCGTGGTAGAGGGAGAGGAGGGTCAGGGGAAGGAACCGGCCGGGCGGGAAGCCCTGGCCGGTCACGATGGTCGGGAGATGCGCGCCGCCTTTGAGCTTGGGGGCGAGGGTAAGGAACAGTTCGTCGGCCAGACCGGCGCGCAGCAGTTCGTCGTTGAGCGTCGCGCCGCCTTCGCAGAGCAGGTGTTCGATGCCCATGACTTGACGCAGGTGACGCAGGGCAGCGGTCAGGTCTACGCCGCCGTGTCCGAACTGCAACAGGTTCGTCCTTGCGGCAATGCGCTTGCGCGCCTCTTCCGGCAGGTCTTCCGGGGCCAGCACATAGGCGCGGTCGGGCGCGTCGGTGAAGAAGCGGTTATCGAGCGGCACGTCGCCGCTGCGCGTGACGACGAAGCGAGGGATTTCGGGCGGATAGAGGACGTGGCTGGCGCGCAGGGTCGCGCTGCCGAGCAGGGTAGCGTCGCACTGATGCTGCAACCGGCGAAAAAGCAACTGGTCGGTCGGGCCGCCGACGCCCTTGGCCGTGCCGCCGACCTCCCCGATGACGATCTTCCCGTCGGCGGTCGCGGCCATATTGATGAAGAGATAGGGACGATCTGCCGGGGCGGGAGGAAACGCGATCCGGGTATAGAGCGCGTCCGGCGTGGGCGTATCCTGGGTTCTATCCAGCAGGCGTTCCAGCGCCATACGTCTTCCCTCCTTTTCTCATGCTTACGGCTCGACCCGCCGGAGCGGATAGATGCGGACGCGGACTTCGCGCGCGTAGTGCGCCATCGGAGCCTCGTCGGGCCGGGCGATGCCCGCCGCCGCAATCATATTCTCCTTGAGGGCATGGACGACCGCCGTTTGCAGAGGATAGGGCGGATGATGCACCCGGCCCTGGTAAAGCCGTCCGTTCGCGCAGGCGTAGAGAAGATAGCGTTCCGCCAGAAAGTGTTCCAGCGTGCCGACCTCCGCCGGTTGCACCGGGCCGGAGGGCGCGTACTCGACCTCGCACTGCGCGGGCAGCGGGCCGGGCCAGAGCCGTTCCGTGCGATAGTGAATTGGCGCGGCGGTCTGCGCGTCTTCCTCTTTGCGCAGGCTCATCCGGGCAAAACAGTAGGGCAGTTTGTACCAGGCGCGGGCGATGCGGACGGCGACAGAGTTGGCGGCATCCAGGCTGAAGAACCAGACGCCCGGATCGCGCCCGGCCCGATGCACATAGGTGCGGACGTTCGTCTCATGGAAATCCGAGAGCGGCGGAAACGGCGGCAGAAAGATCGGGCGCACGCCGGTCATGGTGAAGGGGACGAGGCCGATATAGGCGCGGCCCTCGAAGGTATCGAGTTCCAGGCCGGGCGGCAGGAGCAGACGCAGCGTATCAGGCGGCACGACCCAGTGCAGAAACAGCAGTTCGTGCCAGTTCTGCCGCATGACGGGAATGCCGCCGGGGTCGCGTGTCGGCGCAACGCGATCTATCGGGTCGGTTCGAGCCGTCGGAATAGCCATCGGAAGGCCCTACCCTTTGCGAAACAGAAAATTGGAGAAGAAGTCGCGATGACGCGCCACGATAGCGTAGCCCAGTTCCACGATCCAGATGAACGGCGGCAGCATGAGCAGACGCGCCACCCATCCCCAGCCGATATGCTCCAGGATGAACAGGGTCGCCCGCCCCGCGCGCAGGATCGTCCCATCCGGCTTGACCACGTGGACGGCGCGTTCGCAGGCCGCGTAGAGTTCGGGCGTCATCGGCGGCGAAGGCGCTTCCTGATACGGCACGACCGTAAATTTACCGGCCTTATCCCTCCGCTTGAACCAGGTGACGGCCCGGCGGCAGAACCCGCACGTGCCATCCCAGAGTATCCAGGTTTTCCCATCCATAAAATCATGACGCGGGGACTGCCGCCTTTAGGCGACACGGGGAAACGTCCTCCGCATCCGGCTTGCGCTCTGGCGGCGCAATGCTGTCTGCAACCTCCTTCCCCGCCCTCCTTCCTGAAGATTTTTGCAGACAGGCGTTCCGCTTTGGCCTGTTTTGTGGTAGTCTCCTGGTGAAGCGAACCTTCCAGAGGTTGCTCTGCCACACGCCTCCGCAGGGCGTAAAAGGTTCGGGAGGCTCTCTTTGAGAGAGGGCTCCCTCGCGAGAGGAGAAGCACGGGCCGCCCTGTCAACCGGCCTAATGTTCTGCCGCGCAAAGATCGCGGTAAGGACAAGCTGGCGGCTTTAGCCGTCAGTCGTTGACCTATCAGCCTTTGCCGGAAATCCGGTGTTTCAGAGTAGAAAACCTGTGTCCGGGGATGAATTCGCGGCTACGGTCACTGTCTGAACCATGATTTCTGGGATTATGGGATGGGCTAGGATCGGGTCTGGCTCAATCACAGTCCATCCTATAATCCAACAAATCATGGTTCAGACGATGCTTTTGCCGGTGAAGTTTTAACTGCCGCAACAGGTTTTTCTAAAATCGTCTTCAGGCGCTCTCTTTGAAGGCTTCCGGGATATGGTGCTGCGGCACGGCCAGCGTGCGTACCAGCGCGGCAAGCATCTGGTCACGGAAGACCGAATTGAGCGCAAGCGCGGCCTGCGTCTGCGCATAGCCGAACGGGATGCCGATGTCGTGCCGGTCGCCCACCGCCTCGAACGCCAGATACCGCTCCCCGGAGGCGCGCAGCCGCTCCTGCGCGCTGGTGAACTGAAACTCGCCCTTCTCCCGCAGGTCGTGGTCAATGGCGTATTGCAGGCAGTCGAAGATGCCCGGCGTCAGGATGTGCATCCCGAAGAAGCAGAGGTACATCCCATGCAGCAGCCCCGTCTGGCGCAGATGCTCCTCGGCGTATTCCGGCGTCGGCTTCTCGTAGATAGCTTCGACATCGTAGACCGGAGGCCGCTCGCCGATGCGCTTGCCGCAGACCGTCCCGAACAGGTGCAGCAGTTCCGAAGGAGTCTGCTGCACGGCAGAGACGCTGCTGCCGTACTGCGCGAACACATCGAGTATCTGGCGGGCGCACCGCTTCTCCTCGCTCGTCGTGTAGATGTGGTCGCCGAGCATCAGCAGGAACGGCTCGCCGCCGACAAAGTTCCGGGCGCACCAGACCGCATGGCCGTAGCCCTCCGGCGTCTCCTGCACCACGAACGTCAGCCGCGCCGCGATCTGCTGGATGCGCGCCGACTGCAACAGCGCCCAGTCCTTGCCCTTGAACAGCCTCAACTCTTCCGGCGCGAGCGGCGCGAAATGCTGCTCGATCTGAGGGCGGTTGTGCGGGTTGACGACCAGGCAGACCTCCTCGATGCCGCTGTTCAGCGCCTCCTCAATGATGATCTGGATGGCGGGCTTGCAGATGCCGTCCGTATCCATGACCGGCAGCATCTCTTTCTGGATCGTCGTGGTGGCCGGGTACATGCGGGTTCCACGCCCCGCCGCCGTGATGACGGCCTTGCGCACCTTCGTCAAAGCGTCCCTCCTGTCTGCCTCATAGCAACTCCTCCCTGCCCCTCCCCTTCGTAAGGGGAGGGAACATCAGGGCAGAAGCCCTCCCCTTACGAAGGGGAGGAAACCGTTTCGTAAGGCGTTCCTAGCCGCGTGTGATCTGCCGCGCGCCGAACATGATCGCGCCTGGCGAACTGCCGACGATAGGACGCGGCGCGCGCCCTATCGTGCGTTCATACTCCGCGCAGACCTCCCGCAGAGCCGCCTCGGCATCGGGCGAGTCGTCGGCGCAGAGAACGGCCACCGTGCCGCCGGAGCCACCGCCCGTGATCCTGGCCCCATAGAGGCCGCGTTCCGGGCCGCGCGCTTTGATGAGTTCGACCAGCAGATCGGTCTCCGGCGCGCCCAGGTCGAGACGTTCGCTATAGGAGGCGTGCGATTCGTACATCAGCCGCCCGGCTTCGATCATCAAATGAGCATCGGGGGTCGGCTCTTGAGTCTGCGCCTGCCGCTCACCGCGCTCCTCGTGGCGGAGGCTGGCGATATGCATCAGCGCGACGAACTCGCGGGCGCGGTCGTTCTCCAGAATGGGATGCTCCGCGCAGGCGCGCGGATGATAGGTCTCCTGCGGGTCTACCCGCGTCACCGTGTCCGGCAATCGCCCGTACTGTTCCTGATAATCGTGTCCGATCAGCGTCTCCGGGATCAGTTCCCGATACTGCGCGAACTCTGCCGGTTCCATATTGCACAGGTAGTTGTCCAGCAGCTTGCCGCCGCTCTCCAACTGAATGATCTTGAGGCCCATGAACGCGCCGACTCGCGCCTTCGTGTAGTGCGCCCCGCCGACGGAGTGCTTGACGCGCGAATCGAGGCCGAGGAACCGCCAGCCGGGCGGCACGCGCTGCGAGCCGAGAACATCGTGCGGCTGGCACTTCAGCACGATCAGCGCATTCTCGCGGCCCATCGCCGTCGTCACCTGATCCATGATGCCGCAGGGCGCACCGACGATCTGGTTCTCGACCCGCTGACACCAGGCCGCCAGCGTCAGGTCGCTGGGATGGATGCCCGCCGCCTCGCTGAGCGCGTGCATCGTGGCGACCTCGATAGCAGCCGAGGAGGAGACGCCCGCGCCGAGCGGCACATCGCTGTAGAGCAGGATGTTCGCGCCCTGCTCTCCCAGGCGCGCATCGGCCCGGCCCTGCGACACGCGGCTGTAGGCTTTCAGCATGATGTAGAAGCACCCGGCGACATAACGCACCCAGAGCGTCTTCGGATCGCCGCTCAGCCGTTCGCGCACCTCCTCCACCGGGCGCACGCGCCCCTGCTCGTCCACCAGCGCATCGAGCGAGAGCGTCACGTCCGGCGTCAGACCCTCGGCCTCCAGGCCCAGGCTGCGTATCCGCAGGGCGCGGTCTTCGCGCCACTGCCAGGCGACGAACGCCGCCTCCGCAATCGGCATCTCCAGCACGAGGCTGCCGGAATAGTCGGCGACGCCGCCCATCACATCCAGGCGTCCGGGCGCGCGCGCGCCCGCGACCGGCCCGACGCCGTCGAAAAAGTCGCGAGCCTCGTCCTGCACGATCTGCTCGAATCGCCGCCACTGCGCTTCCGCGTCGGGGGGCGGCGCAAAGAGCCGCGTCTTGTTACTCATCGCCCTGCCTTCCTTCCCAAAAGCGTTCCCTCTCTGCGAGTATGATAGCCGCGAATCCCGCCCGGTGTCAATGCGCCCCTCGGCCCCGGCGCGGGCCAGGAGACAGGGGCGGGGGCCAAAACAGCGCCGTATCGCCCTGGCGTACCGCCGAAAACTATGGTATAGTAGAGGGTAAGAGTGTCACGCTGCGCTCCCCCACACGTCTTCCCTGTTTGAAGCTTTTTTCTTGTCCGTTTGCGTCCTGACCGCCTCGTCTGCGCCCATCGTCACGCGAATCCGTCGGCGCTGCACGCGGCTGTCGCGCCTCTCACGCTGACAAAGGTTACGGTTTATGGTTCTACGCGCTTTCTCTGCAATCGCCTGGTTTCCGCGCCTGCGGCGTTCCGCCTCTTATGCAGGCGTCTGTCTCTTGCTGATCCTGCTGACTACCTTCCTCCTCGCGTCCTCGGTTCCGGCGAAGGCCGCGCTGCGCATCGCTGACGATGCGCCGCACGCCCGGCTCTGGCGGCAGCTCTACCGACAGATGCCCGCCTGCTGGAAAACCGCGCGCACCGTCTTCCTGCAGGAAGTCTCCGATGAGGAGATGGATCGCCTGGTCGAGCGAACGCGCCACCGCAATCGCGACGAGGCGCGCGATGACAGCCTGGTAGACGGCTGCTATGAGAGCGGCGGCCCCCATGAAGACGATTTCCCGACCATCACCCTGCGCGATTCGCTCAACGGCGAGGAGCGCAGCCTGGTCTTCACGCACGAATACGGGCATTTCGTCTGGGATGAGATACTGACCGACGCGCAGCGGGGACGCTATGCGCGCCTGTGGCGGCAACTAAAGCGTTCCGGCCATCTTGTTACCGAGTATGCGGGCGATTCGGAAGAGGAAGGCTTTGCCGAGTGCTTCGCCTACTCCCTGCGCCGGCCCGGTCTGCTCCAGCGCCGCAGCCCGGAGGCCGCGCAGTTTCTCCGCACCCTGGCCGCAGACCTGCAGGCGGCAAAGGACGACCGGGGCGCAGCGGACGAGGAGGAAGACCGCGACAGCAGTTTCTAGGCTTCCCCACGAATAATAAATCTATTTCGATAGGCAGGCGGCGCGGAAGAATTTGCTTCCGCGCCGCTTTTGTCTTGCTATCTTTCTGTTTTTGCAGGTACTATTATCGGGGTCGCGCGGACGGACGCGCTGATTTCCGCCGTTTCCATCGCTTCCCACCCTTGTTGTCAACAGACTTTACGCGAAGGGAGAGACTCATGCGCCGCTCTCAGCCCGGTTTCACGCTGATCGAACTGCTCGTCGTCATCGCCGTGATCGCGATCCTCGCCGCCATTCTGTTTCCCGTCTTCGCCCAGGCACGCGAGAAGGCCCGCGCTGTCACCTGCCTCTCCAACCTGAAGCAGTTGGGTCTGGCCGTAGACATGTATGCTCAGGATTACGACGAACGCTTCCCGCAGGTCTATCCGTCGGTCTCGCCCGCGCCGTGGGAGGTGCGCGAGGAGGGGCCGGAACCCTACCCCGATCCGCAGGGCAACTTTTTCGCGCTCATCCAGCCCTACACCAAATCCGCCTCCGGCAAAGGCATCAATATCTGCCCCTCCGACTCCAGAATAGACCCGGAGGATCATCCCAACAGCTATATCCCGAACGGCTTTCTCGTCTTCGGAGCCTCCTTCTCCAGCGTCGCGCGCCCCGCCAGCACGATCTATCTCTCCGAGTCGGGTGATGAGAACGAAGACCGCAGCACCCATCCCTGGATGATCTTCCGGCAGGACGGCTCTCTGGACGAAGACGATCTGGAGGAGTTGGAGGAGGATACGGCGGCGGAACGGCACACGGGCGGCGCGAACTATCTCTTCACCGACTGGCACGCCAAATGGCTGCGCTTTCCGGCGACCTATCAGCCGGTCTCCCTCTACGATCCGCGCGATTGAAAGCGACCCCCCTCCCTGACCCACTGCAAGAGCCGTCTATTCCAACACGAGTTGGGACGGCTCTTGCAGTGGGTCAGGGAGGGGGGCCATTACACGCAGGAAAACCGTCCGCGCGCCCGGAACCTACCGGAAAACGCACAGGAGGGCTTTTGGCGATGAAGATAGGCATCAACCGATGGACGCTCCCCGGCGACCTGAGCATCGGCGACTGCTTCCAGATGGCGAAGCGCACCGGGTTCGATAGCATCGAGATCAATATCGCGGAGGACGGCTATCTGACCACGAACAGCACCGAGGCCGAGGTCAGGCAGATCGTCGCGCAGGCGCAGCAGGCGGGCATCGAACTCTCCAGCCTCTCCACCGGCCTGGGATGGAAATACCAGATACTCTCCCCGGACGCGCAGAACCGGCAGCAGGGCCTGGCGAACATCCGCAAGATGCTTGAGGTGGCGGAGTGGATGGGCGTGGATACCATCCTCGTTGTGCCGGGCCGCATAGACGCCGATACGCCCTACGACGACGCTTATGACCGCACCCTTGCCGCGATGAAAGAGTTGGCGCCGGAAGCCGAGCGGCGCAAAGTCGCCATCGGCATCGAGAACGTCTGGAACAAGTTCCTGCTCTCGCCGCTGGAGTTCGCCCGAATCCTTGACGAGGTTGGCAGCCCCTACGTCGGAGCCTACTTCGACGCGGGCAATATCCTGGCCTACGGCTATCCCGACCAGTGGATCAAAATCCTGGGACAGCGCATCAAGAAGGTGCATGTCAAGGACTTCAACACCAGCATCGGCAACATCACCGGCTTCTGCAACCCACTGCAGGGCGACGTGCCGTGGGAGAGAGTGCGCAAGGCGCTGGAGGCCGTCGGCTATGACGGATACATCACCGCCGAAGTGGGAGGCTATAACGTGCATCCCGAACTGGGCCTGAAGCATATCGCCGAGTCCCTGCGCGCCGTGTTCGGCTAAACCGGAGAGGCGGTAACGTGTGACTACCCCTCCTATCGAGAGTATCGCGGCGACGCCGCGCCCGCGCCTGAGCCGGACGGTCATCGCGCTCGGCTTCGTGAGCCTGTTCACGGACATGTCGAGCGAGATGGCCTACACGCAGGTTCCGCTTTTTCTGACCGGCGTTCTTCACGCGCCTGCCAGCGTCGTCGGGCTGACGGAAGGGCTGGCGGAAAGCACGGCCAGCCTGCTGCGTCTCGTTTCCGGCTGGCTCTCCGACCACTCCGGGCGGCGCAAGCCCCTGACGGCGCTCGGTTACGGCCTGGGAGCCATCTCGAAGCCGCTGATGGCCCTGGCGACCCTCTGGCAGACCGTCCTCGGCCTGCGCTTTCTGGACCGGCTCGGCAAAGGGCTGCGCACGGCCCCCCGCGACGCCCTGATCGCCGACACCACGCCGCCGGAGATCCGGGGCCGCGCCTTCGGCCTGCACCGCACGATGGACACGATGGGGGCCGTCCTCGGCCCTCTGCTCGGCTTCTGGTTCCTGACCCATATCGCGCACGGCAACCTGCGCGCCCTGTTTCTCTTCGCCGGGTTGCCCGGCCTGCTGGCCGTCCTGACGCTGCTGCTGGCCGTGAAAGAGCCGCGAACCGCCGCGCCGGAAACGTCTGCGCCGCCGCGCCTGGCCCTTCCGCGCTGGCGCGATCTCCAGCCGTCCTATCGCGCTTTCCTGCTCGTGGTGCTGCTGTTCAATCTGGGCAACTCCAGCGATGCGTTCCTGGTGCTTCGCGCGCGTTCGCTCGGATTCGGCCCGAACGAGATACTGCTGCTCTATGCGGCATTCAATGTCGTCGAGGCGTCGCTAGGCTATGCGGCGGGCCATCTTTCCGACCGGATCGGGCGCAAGCCGCTCATCATCACGGGCTACCTGGTCTTCGCGCTGGTCTATCTTGGCTTCGCCCTGGCCCACACGAAAGCGACGGTCTGGGCCTTGTTCCTGCTCTACGGCGGCTACTATACGCTGACCCAGGGCGTGCAGCGCGCCTTTGCCGCCGACCTTTCCGACCCTGCGCAGCGCGCCACGCAGATCGGGGCCTATCATACCCTCGTCGGCCTCGCGCTGCTGCCCGCCAGTCTCCTCGCGGGCTTCCTGTTCGATCTCGCGCCTGCGCTGCCGTTCTTCGTCGGCGCGGCGACCGGCGCGCTCAGCGCACTGCTCCTCCTGTTTCAGAAAGGGCGGTCATGAAAATCGTCGTTACCGGGGCGACGGGATTTATCGGGCGTCCGCTCTGCATGGCGTTTCTGGAGGCCGATCACGCGGTTACCGTGCTGTCACGGGATGCGAACAAAGCGCGCGGTAAGCTGGGCATCAAAGTGCGCAGTCTGACCTGGGGCGCGGACGCCTCCGAGGAGTGGAAACAGGCCGTCGCGGAGGCGGATGTCGTCGTGCATCTGGCGGGGGAGGGAGTCGGGGCCAGGCGCTGGACGCCGGAGTTCAAGGAGACTCTGCGCGCCTCCCGTGTCGAGACGACTCGCGCGCTGGTCGAGGCGATGCGTGGCAGCAAGAACCAGCCGGGAGCCTTGATCTCTGCTTCTGCCGTCGGCTACTATGGCGACCGGGGCGACGAGACGCTCACGGAGGAGTCGCCGCCCGGCAGCGACTTTCTGGCCGAGTTAGGCACAGCCTGGGAAGCGGAAGCGCAAAAGGCGGAGGCGTTCGGCGCGCGGGTGGCGCGGATGCGGTTAGGGATCGTGCTGGGCGGGGGCGGAGCCTTAGAGCGGATGCTGTATCCGTTCCCGGCGCTGCCCTTTTCGCCCTGGAAGCTGGGACTGGGCGGGCCGCTCGGCAGTGGCAGGCAGTGGATGTCCTGGGTCCACCTGGCCGATGCAGTGGGAATGTTTTTCTGGGCGGCGACGAATGCGCGGGTGCAGGGGGCCGTCAACGTGACCGCGCCGAACCCGGTCACGAACGCAGAATTCTCGCGGGCGTTGGGCCGCGCGCTCCATCGCCCTGCCTGGCTGCCTCTGCCCGGTTTTGCGCTCAAGGCGATTGTCGGTGAGTTTGCGGAGACGCTGCTTGGCGGCCAGAAAGCTCTCCCGACCGTCGCGCAGAAACTGGGCTATGCGTTCCAGTTCTCCGATATTGACACGGCCCTGCGCTCTGTGCTGCAAAAATAGTGTCAGGACTTCACGTTTCGCGTTTCGATCTGAGCGATTATGGGACAACAACGAACGGAGCAAGCCGTACAACAGTTCAAGAGTTTCTTTAAGCGCGAGTTCTGGGTCACCTTCTGGAACAATACTGCCGATGACCTGCTCTACTCTATCATTCATATCGGCGGCGTCATCCTGGCGTATCTGCTGCTGCGCAAGCTGGCGTACAGCCTGATTGACGGCGTCTTGACGCGCGTGCAGGCTGCCGAATCGCGGCTGGGCCTCACCGACGAGCGCGCCGGACGCCTGCAAACGCTGCGCGGTCTGTGCAAAAGCGTAGTCGGCTATGTCCTGTTCTTCGTCTTCGGTGCGCTGTTCCTCCAGGCTCTTGGCTTCAACATCATGCCGTTCATCACGGCGGCGGGCGTCGTCGGCCTGGCTATCGGCTTCGGCGCGCAGAAACTCGTGAAAGATGTCATCTCCGGCTTCTTCATCGTCATTGACAATCTGTTCGTCGTCGGGGATACCGTCACTATCGGCGCGATCACCGGGCAGGTGCAGGAGATGGGGATGCGCGTGACCCGCGTGCTGGACTTCACCGGACGCCTGCACCTCATCTCGAACGGCGACATCGGCACGGTCACCAACCTTTCCCGCCATCCGGTCGAGGACTTTATCGAGATCAACGTGGGAGCCGCTGCCGACCTGAACAAGGTCGTAGAGATCGTCAACACTACGGGCGAAACCCTCTTCTCCGAAGACGATCACCGCCTCAAAACCGCGCCGCATGTCCTCGGCATCACCGCCTTCAGCGCGGCTTCCGTGACCGTGCGCGTCGCCGTCGTCTCCGATCCCCGCGACCTTCCCGCCGAACAGATGCGCGTCCGTTCGGCGCTGCGCGCGGCCCTGCTCGCCGCCGAAATCCCCCTCGCTTGAGTTTTTGAACCACTCGCTGCGCTAGAGGCACAGAGCCACAGAGGAAAGACCAAAACCGAGAGAAGCCAGAAAAGAGAGAATCCACGAAGGAACCCGAAGAAGGTTCCTCCATTCCTATGTCTTGCTCTGTGCGCTTTTCCTCGGTGTCTCTGTGCCTCTAGCGCAGCGAGTGGTTTCAAATCAATTATTCTGGCCGATGTCGGTGAGGTGACCGTCGGGTTCGAGGAGGATGCCGTAGCGGAAGAGGCGCTTGAGGCGGTCGGGAAAGGCGTCGTAGGCGGCGCGCGGGATTTTGAGGAGCGGATAGGGGCCGGAGTCGAAGCGGAACCAGCCGCGCGAGTAGACGAGCGCCAGATTGGGGCGCGGGCCGGAACCGTGATTAGGCGTGCCGCGATGCCACAGGCGCGCATCCCGCAGGAGGAGCGAACCGGCCTTGAGCAGAGGGCGCAGGGAGGGAAGCCCTTTGGCGAGGGCTTCCATGTCGCGGGGCTGCGCGATGAGATGCGTGGTCGGCCAGAGTTCCAGAGGGCCGTTCTCTTCGGTGAAGTCCACGAGCGGCGCATTGACCACGACGCTGTAGACCGGCGCGGCGAAGGGCGCTTCCGGGAAGGGCAGGCGCGTATCCAGATGGACGGTCTGATATTCCGAGCCGGGGAACGGCGTGTCGGAGGCGAAGTAGGTCAGAATGACGTCCGGGCCGAACAGATTTTCGAGGATGGCAAGGACGGTCGAGTTGTCGTAGAGGAGCGGATCGGCAAAGGGCGGCTCGAAGGGCAGATGCATCTGAAAGCGGTTCGCGCCCCGGTTGGCGGGATGGGCGGCGCGTTTGGCTTCCAGCAGCATGTCGAACCGTTCCCGAATCCGGGCCAGCGTTTCGAGCGGGAGGGCGTTTTCCAGGATGGTGTAGCCCTGCATCCGTATCTGATCGGCGAGCATCTGTATTGTCTGCGCGTCCGGCACGCTTTCCATCGTTGACTGGTTCTCCTTCCTCACCATTTCGCTTCAACCTGCGGCGGGTCGGCAAACTGCGCGTACTGCTCGGCGACTCCAGCAGAGATCGTATCGCCTTTATGGAAGAGCAGGCGATAGCGCAGTGTCAGGCTTTTGCCTGCTGGCACGGTATAGTCGCCCGCGCCTTTGGCGCCCAGGCCGAAGTCGTGCAGGCCGAACGGGTTGACACAGAACAGGCCGTAGTCGCGGGCGTGCCAGGTCTGGGGGTGGCGCAGGTTGTCCGGGGCGTCGAAGATCGCGACGCCGTAGGTCTGATTCTGTATCGGCCCCCAGTCGTCCACCCACTCCGCCGGTTTGCCCCACGCGGCGGCGTCTTCGTTGCCGGTCGAGGTTTTGATGTGACCGCCCTGTTTGCGCGCGGGAGCCAGCGCATCGGCGAGGCGCAGCCCGAACATGCCCTCCTTCGTGTCCCCGAAAACGAGCGGGCCATCCGCAGGCGTAATCACGATGGTGAAATCGAGCAGGCGGTCGCCATTGGGCAGAGGGATGATAGCGACCTGGCGCGTATCAGTGGCGATGAGTCTGTCGTCCGGCGCACGCCACTCTGTCGCCGCCCGAAATCCACCGTAGACCGGGCCGCTCGTGAGCGCCTGGAACGCCTTGTTGACAGTCTTGCCCGTCCCCTTTCCTTCCGACCAGAAGTCTATGCCGTTGACGCTGCCGTGTGTGAACCAGAGTCCGCGATGGTGCGGATGGTCGTGGCTCTCGCCGGTCGTCTGTTCCATCGGCCAGCGCCGCGTGATGTTCGCGCCTTCCGGCGTGAGGATAGGATAGAAGAACGGCTTGTTCGGCCCACTCTGTGTCGTGTAGCGCGCAAACAGCTTGCCTCCGACGCGGATCTCTAAATCCTCCGCCTGCTGCGTCACGCTGACAGCCTGGGTAGGCCGGTAATCGCGCGGCGCGCGGCGCAGGTGGTAGACTCTTTTTGCGCCTTTCGGGAGGTCTGGCAGCAGGAACGTCAGGCGCGGCTGTTGCCCTTCCCGTTCGATCTGGCAGGGGAGCGCGGGCTTCTCGCCGGGCGCTTCCAAAAAGAGGGCATCGGTCTCATGCAGCACGACATGCCGCTCGACGGCGGGCGGCAGCACGACCGACACGACGGCGTTGTGATAGGCCCGGTTCGGCGCGCGCACCGTCACCGTCGGCATCACGTCGCGCACCTGCGCCTGAACTGCCCATGCCATCAATGTCAAAACGCTTAGTAGCCAGACACTTTGACTTGCTCGCATCCTATTCATTCCGCCTCATCTTCGTATTCCTTCGTGGATTCTTTCTCTTTATTTCCTGGCTTTTCTCCGTGATCCCTCCGTGTCTCCGTGATCCCTCCGTGTCTCCGTGCCTCGGAGGTTCAAACTGCTTTTTGCTCCTGTCGTGCCTGCCACCAGGCCCGGAGCGGCACGTCGGCATCGGTGGGCAGGTAGTAGCCGAGTTGGGTCTGCGCATCACCGAGCAGTTGGCGGCGGATCGGAGAGCAGCGCGCCAGCAGTTCGGGCGGCATGGTCACGTAGTCCATCGGGCGCAGCCAGCGGTAGCCATAGCCGAAGAACAGACTCTTGCGGGTCAGCGTGGACGTGTTCGGCCCGACGGCGTGCCACATGCGCTGCTCGAACAGGACGGCGTCGCCGGGGTTGGCGCAGACTTCGATCGCGCCGTAGGGATCGGACGCGCCCTCGGCCTGCGCGGGAGGCCCGACGAGGCGATGGCTGCCCGGCACGAAGCGGATGCCGCCGCGTCCCGGCTCCGAGAGGTCGGTCAGCCAGTAGGCGATCTTGATGAGCAGGCGCGGATGCGGCTCCTGCATCTCGGAGTAGGAGGTTCCACCGTCGCGATGCCAGCCCTCGGCCTTCCAGTTCGCACCGGCGTCGGGCGGGCTGGGCGCACGCACGATCAGATGCGACGTGATGAGATGGATGTTCCAGTTCAGCAGGTCTACGACGAGCGGGAAGGTCGCGGGCCAGTCGAGGAGTTCGAGGAACAGATCGTCCTCCACGACACAGTTACGCATGTGCCAGTGGTTAGTTTTCGATAGCCCCTGCTCGCGCAGGCCGCGTTCGTAGAGCCGATCCACCACCTCGGTCAGGCGTGCGACCATGTCCAGCGGCAGGGCGTCCGGGACGACCAGAAACCCGTCGCGCTCGAAAGCAGCGCGCTGTTCCGCGCTCAACACCGCAGGCTCCATCGCTGATTCTCCTTTAGATCGCATTGGGATGTCTGAACTATGATTTATCGGATTACAGGATAGACTATGATGGGGCTTGGCTTAATCACAGTCCATCCGTTAATCATTACTAATCACAGTTCAGACAATGTTCGGGCGATGGCCCGCCCTATGTCCTGCCCGAACTGCCTGGCTCCGTCCGGCGTGACGGCCTTCCCGTTCCCTCCCCTGTTCTTGGGGGTCGCACAGGCTGTCCCGAATCGTTTCGGAATCAGACAGCCTGTGCAGTGGGTCAGGGAGGGGGCCATTCTCTCAGCCCTCCGCAGAAGCATCGGCCAGCAGTTCCTCCGGCGTGACCGTCGCGACGCCGACTTTGCGCACGACACAGGCCGCCGCGTGGTTGGCGACCTCGGCGGCCTCCTCGACCGTCGCGCCCGCCGCCAGACCGAGCGTCAGCGCGCTGATGACCGTATCGCCCGCCCCGGCCACATCGTAGACCTCGACGGGATGGGCCGGAATGTGCCGCGCGCCGCCCTCCGTATGCCAGATAGAAAGCCCCTTCGCGCCCCGCGTCACCACCAGCGTCTCCACGCCCAACGCGCGGACAAGCGCGGTTCCCGCCGCATCCAGTCCCTCTTCTCCGGCAAAACGGCTGTCCCCGGAGGTCGCCTGCGCCTCACCCTGGTTAAGCTGGATGAGATCGGCCCCGGCCAGCGCGCGGGCGTTGGCGGGCTTGGGGTTGCTCGTCAGCAGACGGCCCGCCTGCCGCGCCACCTGCACGGCGGCTCGCGCCACCTGCGGAGTCAGCACGCCTTTGTTGTAGTCGGAGACAGCGAGTATCTCCGCCTCCGCGATCTCCCGCCGCAGGTGTTCCAGCAAACACTCCGCCACCGAGGGCGCGATGGGATGCGTCTGCTCACGATCCACGCGCAACACCTGCTGGCTGTGCGCCACCACACGGGTCTTGCGCGTCGTCGGGCGGGAGGCGTCTGCGACGATCCCGGTGACATCGGCCCCCCGCGCGCTCAGATCGGCCCGCAGCGCCTCGCCTGCCGTATCCTGTCCGACCACGCCGATGACGGCCACCTGCGCGCCCAATGCCAGCAGGTTGTTGACGACGTTGGCCGCGCCGCCGGGAACGCACCGCTCGCTCTCTATATCCACCACCATCACCGGCGACTCCGGCGAGATGCGCGTGGCGTTGCCGAGCAGGTACTCGTCCATCATCAGGTCGCCGAGGACGATCACGCGGCGGTCGGCAAAGCGGCGGACGATCTGACGATAGCGGTCGTAGTTCATGGACGCTCCTGTTCCCAGAGTTCGACGACGGCCTGCGCCAGCAGCGGCAGCAGTATCTCATGGTGACCCGTCAGCGAGAGGCCGCGCCCCCCGATGGCCTGCACGCGGCTGACCACCTGCTGATTGGCGCGATAGCCCTGAATGAAGTCCAGATTGACGCCGAGGAAATCGGTGAAGCCTTCCGGGTCGCGGTTGCGCAGGAGGGCTATGGCCTTCAGCAGCACCTCCGGCATCACGACAGCAGAGCCGATGTTGAACAGCACGCCGCCGTGCGCCAACTCCTGCATCTGCCGCGTCAGGATGCGAAAATCCCGCAGCGTGCCTGCGCCGAGCGCCGCGCCGTCGGCGTTCGGGTGGCAGTGGACGATGTCCGTGCCGAGGGCGATATGAATGGTCATCGGGATATTATGGCGATAGGCCATCGCCAGCAGGCTCATCCCGGCGTGCGGCGCATCCGCTTCCAGCAGCGCCTTGCCCAGCGCCTCCCCGATGCCCAGTCCCTCCGCGACGCCTCGCGTTATCGTCTCATTATAGAACGCCGCCGTCTCTTGCGCCATGCCGAATGTGCCGGTTTGCAGGCCCGAAACCACATCTTCTGAAGTCGCGCCGAACAGGGCGATCTCGGCGTCGTGGATGGCAAGCGCGCCGTTCGCGGCCAGCGCCGTGATCAGCCCGCGCTCCATCAGGGCGATGAGAACCGGGGCCACTCCTGTCTTGACGACATGCCCGCCCAGCGCCATGACGACGGCGCGCTCCCTGCGGCGCGCATTCACAGTCGCCTGCGCGATGGCCGCGATGTCCGGCCCGGCGAGGATGTTGGGCAGCGAGGCCAGGAATTCAGCGAAGGAGCGGCCCGGCGCGGGCGGCGCGGCAAAATCGGCGATCTGGACCTTGCTCCGACGTTCGGCGAAGGGCTGCGGTGTAATGGTTGTGGGGTCGAATTCGGAATAACGTGACACGATCTCTTGCTTTCAGGCCCGCACTCTGCGGTCTGAACTGTGATTTGTCGGATTAGGGGATGGACTGTGATTGAGCCAGACCCAATCCTAGTCTATCCGTTAATCATTCTAATCACAGTTCAGACGGCAGAGGGAGGCTACGTTCGATAAAACCGCCAACGCCTCTTTGAGGCCGTCGGCCAGTTTGACTCTGGGCTTGAAGTTCAGCACAGCGCGGGCGCGTCTGATGTCGGCTCCCGAATGGCGGATGTCGCCGGGACGCGCCGCCTCGTAACAGGCCGGTATTTCTGCGCCTGCCACTGCGTACATCTGCGCCAGCAGTTCGTTCAGCGAGAGCCGCTTGCCGCCCGCGATGTTGAACACGCCGCCGAGGGCCTCCGCGTTCGGCGTCTCCGCCGCCAGCTGGAATTCGATCTTCCTGCCCAGCCCTTCCAGATTGGCGACACTGCCGGAGGAGAGGTTGTCCAGCACGCGCACCGCCACTCCACGCTTGACCAGCGCCTGTACGATATGCGAGCCGATAAATCCCGCGCCTCCCGTCACCAGAGCGCGTTCCATGCGTTCTCCTCAATCTCTGAAGGCCGACCCGCGCACATTCGCGCAGGAGACGCCCCCGCCTTTCCTGAATATCTCTTCCGGCAAAGTATAGCATTGACCTGGGGCTTCGTCAAGTAGAGACCCACCCCCCCCGTCCCCCTCCCCGGTCGCTCGTACCTCGCTGGGGAGGGGGAGCAAGACAATCACGAGTGCGCCCTTGCTCCCCACCTGAATAGAGCGAGAAGGCTTGCGCTCTTGCTCCCCCTCCCCAGCGCCAACAGGCTTTATCGTGGGTGCGGATGGGGTCGCGCGGGCCGTCCCGAATCGTTTCGGAACCAGACGGCCCGTGCAGTGGGGACGGGGGGTGGGTAAAAGGAGAACACTGCCATGTATCGCGGTCTATGGATGTTCGCGTGGGACTTAGCGGATGAGGGCGTGGATAAGGTGCTGGGATGGTCGGCGGATAGCGGACTCGACGCCGTGCAGGTCGCCGGCTCCTACCACGCAGGCTGGTTCATTCATCCCCATAACCCAAAGCATCGGGCCTATATGACGGACGATGGCTGCGTCTATTTTCATCCTGATCTCGCGCTCTACGCCGATACCGTCCTCAAGCCGAAAGTCGCGCGGGCCTGCGCGGAGACGGACTGGATGCGGGAAGCGGGTCAGCGATTAGATAAATATGGCCTGAAACTCGTCTCCTGGACAGTCTGCACCCACAACACACGGATGGGCCTGCTGCATCCCGACTGCACCGTGCAGAACTGCTTCGGCGACAGCTATCCCCACGCTCTCTGCCCCGGTAACGACCAGGTGCGCCGCTACCTGACTGCGCTGTGCAAAGACCTCGCCAACAACCTGCCCATGCACGCCGTTCAGCTCGAATCGCCGGGCTACATGGGCCTGACGCACGGTCACCATCACGAGCGCGACCTGACGGTTCTCTCGCCGATGGAGCAGAATTTGATGAGTCTCTGTTTCTGCCCCGGCTGCCAGCAGAAAGCGCAGGCGCAGGGGATAGACAGCGCGCGGCTTCAGGCGTCCGTGCGCAGCCTGCTGGAGTCCGCCATGCAGCACGCGCCGAACCGTCCGCAGGGCTATCCTTCGCACTGGGCCGAGGTCGAGGCGAAGCTGCCGGAACTGGCGGCGTACCAGGCGTTCCGCAAAGGCATCGAGGACTCGCTGGTCCATGAGATACGCGCCGCGATGCGCCCCTCTTCCGCGCAGTTGTGGACGCTGGAAGCCTACAACCCGGAGGTCGCGGACGTGGCGGACGCCTTCTATGCTTGGGGCTACGGGCTGCGGCCTGCGCAGGTCTTGGAACGAACGCGCGAGGCGAAGCAGCCGATGACGGCGCGGGATAAACTATTTGTGGGAGTCCGCCTGGGCCTGAACTCGGTGTTCAGCGTGGAAGACCTGACGGACATCGTGCGGGCGATCCAGGAGGGCGGCGGAGACGGCGTCATGTTCTACAACTACAGCGAGTCGCCGATGACGGCGCTGAACTGGATCAAGCCCGCGCTGGCGAACGCCGGGGAGACACGGTAAAGCCCCGTGCCGCACCTGACCCCGACTCAATGGCTGCTCGGAGCCATCGCCGCGCTGTGCATCGGTATGTCAAAAACGGGACTCCCCGGCGTCGGCGTCCTGATCGTGCCGGTCATGGCGGCGCTCTTCGACGGGCGGACTTCGGTGGGGACGGTGCTGCCCCTGCTGCTCTTCGCCGACTGCTTCGCCATCCTCTGGTATCGCCGCCATGCGCGCTGGGACTGCCTGATGGCGCTGGCTCCCTGGCTGCTGGTCGGCATGGCAGCGGGAGCGGGGCTGCTCTGGATACTGGGAGAACAGCAGGGACACCACGATCCGATGAATCGCTTCATCGGCACGCTGGTGCTGGTCATGCTCGGAGTCCATCTGGCCCGGCTGCGCTGGAACGACCGCCTGATGCCGACCTCACGCCTGGGCGTCATCTCGGTCGGCGGCGCGTCGGGCTTCGCGACGACGGTCTCCAACGCTGCCGGGCCGGTCATGTCTATCTACATGGCGAGCCTGCGCCTGCCCAAAGAGCAGTTCATGGGGACGAGCGCCTGGTTCTACTTCCTCGTGAACATCGTCAAGTTCCCTATGTTCATCGTCCTCACCCTCCTGACGCCCGACAAGCCCCTGCTGACGCGCGGCTCCCTGCTCTTCGACCTGACGCTGTTCCCGCTGATCCTGGTCGGCGCATTCGTCGGGAAGTGGAGCCTGAATCGCCTCTCGCAGCGCCTCTTCGACTCCCTGATCCTGATCCTGGCGGCGGTGGCGGCAGTGAAGCTGCTCATCGGCTGATGTCCCTCCCCTAGTTAAGGGCGGACAGGGAGGCGTTGGTTGGATTCGACGGGTTGAAACCCTCCGCTCCTTCGACTCTCGATAACAGTTGTTAAGCCTGATTTGCTGCGCCTCGCCAGGCCCAAAAACCCGATGACTACGTCCCGAATGTCGCGCCCGGTAGACTGCAATCGCTCCTCCGCAAGATTGTAAACGGATTTGGCGATAAAATCCACAAAGGCGACCCGGTATTTGCGTGCGGTGTCCAGACGGCCTTGATCGCCGGAGACGACGGTATCGGGCTGCGCCTTGAGCAGCGCCTGTATCTCCGCGCCGGTCAGTTCGGCCACCACCATACTATTCTTGAACGGCAGCGCGGCGTAGACATCGTAGCGGGTGACGGCGTTGTGCCGGAAGACCTCGAACATACCGCCGCCATCCGGGTTGAGGGCGTAGTCGGCTCCGGTCGTGTTGCGCATCGCATCCACGACGGCCTGCGTCGTCAGGCGGCTGCGCTCTGCCGGAGTTTTGCCGACCCGATCTACCCACCCGATGACCGTCTCGAATGGACGGACGAACGGCGCGAGAACCTCCTTCACATCGGGCGCTTCAGCCAGTTCCGGCCCGACTGGCAGCAGCGTGTAGTCGTAGTGCGCCAGCCGCCAGTGTCCGTCTGCATCCCGGACGAACTGAAGGTCGAACCGACCCAGATTGACGCCGAACTCGCCGTCCTGCACGATGGGAACGAGGCGGCCCTCCGTATTGGCGACCTCGGCGGCCTTATAGAGAAACGTGTGCGAGTCCCCGCCCACGACGGCGTCTATCCCGGCGGTCTGCGCGACAAGCTGCCTGTCCAGGTCCACGCCCAGATGCGTCACGGCGATCAGCACATCGCAGTTCGCCCGCGCCTTCGGTATCCACTCCTTCGCGACTGTGATGGGATCGGAGATCGTCCAGCCCTTCGTCTGCGGATAGCTGGCGGAGCGCGGAGCGGTCAGGCCGAGAAAGCCGACACGCACCCCGTTGAACACACGCACGATATAGGGCTGCACGCCTTCCAGGAACGCGCCTTTGCCGTCCTTCGCATTGGCGCAGATCCAGGGAAACCGCGACCGCTTGACCACCTGCAGCAGCGCCGCCTGCGCACCCGCCGCGTCGTTGATCTCGACACCGTCTTTGGCCTTGAACTCGTTGTTGCCGACCGCCGCCAGTTCGTAACCGACCGCATTCATCGCCTCCACGTCCGCGATGCCCTCGTAGGCGTTGGTCAGCGGGCCGCGTGTGAAGGTGTCGCCCGCATCCACGAGCATGACCGGGTTCTTGATCTGACGGCGCAGTTGCCGCACGAGCGTCGCTCGCCGCGCCGCGCCCCCGACCGATGGCTGCTCGTTGGGATTGCGTTCCGTCTCGATATAGGCGAACGGCAGCAGATGGCCGTGCAAGTCGTTGGTGTGCAGCAGGGTCAGCGTGAGGCTTTGTGGCGCGGGGCGTTGGGCGTCTGGCGTTGGGGGATTCGGCGGCTGTGCGGCGGCAATCAGTCCGTACGTCAATAGAAGCCAGAGAGTTAGCAACAGGGTTCGTGTGGTTCGCGGCACGTTTTCGGCTCCTTACCCACCCCCCGGTCCCCTCCCCGCTCGCCCCAACGATAAAGCCTGTGGGCGCTGGGGAGGGGGAGCAAGACAATCACGAGTGCGCCTTCGCTCCCTCCCCAGCGAGGGACGAGCGACCGGGGTCGCAAGGGCCGTCCCGAATCGTTTCGGAACCAGACGGCCCGTGCAGTGGGGACGGGGGGTGGGTTTTCCAAAGGAAGACCCGACGGAGAATGTTCCGTTCGGGTCTGCAAAACTGCCAGAATGAGGAAATGGGCCCAGGAGGATTCGAACCTCCAACCAACCAGTTATGAGCCGGGAGCTCTGCCTTTGAGCTATGGGCCCCTGCGATTTTTCCGTCACAGTGTAACCTCTGAAACGCCAAATGTCAAGGGGAGTTGCGGGAAAACGACAGGACGCGCTTCTGTCGAACTCTCTTTACAGTTGGCCGTCAACCGTCTATAATGGAGGCAGGAGGAAGCACGCAGGCATGGCGAATGAGGAGAGACGGGAACGGACGGATGCAGAGGAGATCGCGGCGCGGAAAGCGCGCGGACGCGCCATCATGGAGCAGTTGACCGGTTCGGCGGAGGCGACCGGCGCCCTGCTGACCGCGCTCTCGCCGGACTATGTCGAGTGGGTGACAGAGTTCGCATTGGGGCAGGTGTGGGCGCGACCGGGCCTGGACTTGAAGACGCGGAGCCTCTGTACGGTGGCTGCCTTGACCGTGTTGGGCCGCATCAGCAATCTCAAGACGCACATTCGCGGCGCGCTCGGCAACGGCGCGACCCGCGAGGAGATCATCGAGGTCATCCTGCACATGACGGTCTACGGCGGCTTCCCGGACGCCTGGGACGGCCTGGCCGTCGCCCGCGAGGTCTTCGCCGCTCTGGACGCGCAGGCGGAACAGGATGCTCGCCCCGGCAGTGCATCGTGAAATGCGCCGCAGAGAGATGAAACGATGGCGGCGGCAAATACGTTATTAGACTTGAGAGTCCTATCGGCTCAACGGACAGCGCCCATCGGGTACGACAGAAGGGAACGACCATGAACGACGATTTTACGCAGCTTATTCAGAGTTCGACACAGCGCGGACAGGCGACCGGCAGCGCGCCAGACCTGCGCGCCGCGCGGCGACTGCTGCTGATTTCGACCGTCCTCACGCTGGCGCTCTGGTTCGTTCCCTACGCGAACGTTCTGCTCTACCCGTTGCGACTGTTCGTCACGTTCATCCATGAGAGCGGCCATGCGCTGGCCGCGCTGATTACCGGCGGGCAGGTCGCCTCCGTCACCATTCACCCGGATGGCAGCGGCGTCACCTGGACAAGCAATTCTCCGGTCTGGGGCTGGCTGGTGATGTCGGGCGGCTATCTCGGCACAGCCCTGTTCGGCGCGATCCTGCTGGTGATCGGGCGGCTGCAAGGCTGGCGCAACGGCGGGCGCGTCACGCTCTATACCATCGCGGGGGCGCTCCTCACCATCACCGCCCTCTGGGGCTGGCACAGCCTCTTTACGCTCGTCACCGGCCTGATCCTCGCCGCGCTGCTCTGGGCGCTGGCGCGCTACACCTCGCCGCAGGGCGCGCAGTTCGTCGCCAGCTTCCTGGCCGTGCAATGCAGCCTGAACGCCCTCAGCGATCTGCGCCTTCTGGTTTACCAGACAGCCAACCATGTCGGCGACAACGACGCCGTCTTTATGTCGCAGGCGTATGCTCTCCCGCCGACCTTCTGGGCGCTGCTCTGGGCGGGCATCGCGCTCGTTCTGCTGTTCGTCTCTCTGCGCGGCTACTGGCGCACTTCCGCCCGACGCGGTTGACGGAGAGGGGTCAGATGCACGCATCGAAGGCGACAACGACCTCGGAGGAACTGGCCTGCCAGCACTGCGGCGCGCTGGTCTACAGCGACAGCAAACGCTGCCCGCAGTGCGGCAGGTTTCCAGTACGGCTCCATCGCTGCCCGCAGTGCGGCTGCATCGCCTCCGGGGAGGCCGAACGCTGCTGGAAATGCAGCCGCGTCTTCGAGCCGGGCGGCGACTACCTCTAGCGCGGGCGGGGTGTGACAAAATTAACACCCCCCGTGTGAACAATCCTCTTGCTCAATCCCTCTCTTTTGCCCATAATAGGCGCAAAGGGAGACCCGGCTCGCGCTGCGAGACACGAGGAGACACCCGAATTCTCTGAAATCACTTGGGGAGATACGAATGAAGGTCACGCTGCTGGGGACCTCGGGCGCCGAGGGATGGCCCGGCTTATTTTGTCGCTGTGACGCCTGTGGCAAAGCGCGCAAACTGCGTGGCAAGAATCTTCGCACGCGCTCCTCTGCCCTGATTGATAATGTCCTGAAAATAGACTTTCCGCCGGATACGCTCCACCACGTCATCCAGTACGATCTCGATCTGCGCTGCCTGACCGCCCTGCTCTTCACCCACGCGCACGACGACCACTTCAGCGGGCCGGAACTGCAATATCTGAGCGACTACTTCGTTCCCTCGCCCATTCAGAATCCGCTGCCCATCTACGGCCCGATAGACGTGATTGCGCGCCTCGAAAGCGGCCTGGACCTCAGCCGGACTCCCATCACGCTGACCACGCTACAGCCCTGGCAGCCCGCCATCGTCGGCGGCTATCGCGTGACGCCCATCCTGGCGCAGCACGATCCAACGCAGACCTGTTTCAACTATATCATCGAGGATCAAGAGGGCGTCGCGCTGCTCTATGCCAGCGATACTGGCTGGTACGAAGAACCGACCTGGCGCTTCCTCAGCCGCTATCAGTTGGACGGCGTCGTTGTGGAGTGCGCCAAAGGGCCGTGCGAGGGCGGCTATATGGCCCACATGTGCATCCCGGAAGTCATCC
>DASRGL010000482.1:0-4155 GCA_035651115.1 Chthonomonadaceae bacterium | reverse complement strand
AGCAGTCCCGCGCCGCCGAGATCGGCGTTGACGCGGCGGGCGTCCGTCTCCGGGCCGGGAAACAGCAGCACGCCGCCGCCCGACTTGAGGTATTCGGCCAGGGCGCTGCGGTCGGCGGAGGAGAGGTTGGTCAGCCCGGCGATAACGACGGCGTCGTAGTCGCGCAGGTTGATGTTGCCCAACCCCTCGCCTTCCCGCAGCTTCGGAGCCAGGCTGCCCGCCGCGCCGCCGGGAGCCATCGCCGTGACCAGATAGAACGACTCGCTCTTCACCGGGTCGGAGGCCGGGCGCATGTCCTGCACCAGCACCTTGATCCGGTCGCGGGCGCGCACGACGAAGGGCGCAGCGTTGTCGCGTTCCAGGCCGTCGGCGTGCTGCGGGTCGCCCAGCGTGATCTGGCCTGTGTGCGTCCCCGGCTGGTTGAAGAGGTAGACGAACCGCGCCGTCTCTGCGCCGCCCGCCGGAAGGGAGATACGAGTCGAACCCGCCGGTTTGCCGTCCACGAGCAGGTTGACCAGCGTATCGTTGCGCGGCTTCGCGCCGTAGTTGGCGATGCGGCTCTCGATGCGCGCCGGGAGGTAGGGCGTCACCAGTTCGCGGCCCAGCGCCGGCGTCTCCACCGCCAGATTGTCCCGGCTGCCCTCCGCCCCGACCGAGACCCAGGTGACCCGCGCCTGCCGCCCGATCTCGCTCCAGACAGCCCGCGCCGCCTCGCGCTTGCTGCTGTCCCAGGCGTTGGCCTGGTCGTCTGTCAGCCAGTAGACCTCCTTATCCGGCGTTTTGGACGCTTTCAGGAGCGCGGCAACGGTCTGCGCGGCGGCCAGATAGTCGGTGGCGCGGTCGCCCACTTTCGCTCCGCGCACCCGCTCTCGCACCAGATCGAGATCGAAACTCGGCGCGCCGACCGCCGTCGTCGGCTTATCCGAGAGCAGGACGAGCGAGGCAGAGTCGCCGGGCCGCAGCACATGGGTGAGAATGTCGTCCGCCGCCGCCTGCGCCCGCTCGAAGCTGCGTTTGCCGTCCGCACCTCGATAGTCCATGCTCAGCGAGTTGTCCATCACAATGACGGCGTAGACGCGCGCGTTCTGCGAGAGGAGCGGCACGCCGAGGGCGCGCAGCACGGGCCGCGCGAAGGCCAGCGCCGCCAGCGCGACGATGAGCATCCGCAGCGCCAGCAGGATCAACTCTTCGATGCGCAGCCGCCGCCTCTGCTTGCGCTGGGATTGCAGCAGGAACTCCATCGCCGCCCAGCGGATGACCTTGAGTTTCCGCCGCCGCAGCAGATGGATGAGCAGCGGAATGCCGACCAGCGCCAGCGCGCCCAGAAATCCAGGGTTCAGAAAAGACATAGGTTCAAATTTGCCTTCACCCTCGGTTCACCCTCATCCCCGGCCCTTCTTCCTTTATCGCCCGAACGATAAAGCCTGTTCGGGCTAGGGAGAAGGGGCGAAACACTCATCTGTACGCTCTCTTGTCCTTCTGAGCAGAGCGAAGAATCCCGCTTTTAAGACCCTTCGCTCTACTCAGGGTGACAGAGTAGGGAAACCCTTCGCTGCGCTCAGGGCGATGGACAGAGGCACAGGCTCCGTTACTGGCTCCCCTCTCCCTTGCAGGGAGAGGGGCCGGGGGCGAGGGTAGAAGCTGTCGGGATGGGCATCAATCATGCTGCATCCGTTCGGCCAGATAGCGCGAGAGCGCGGCGTCTATCGGCTGGTCAGTGGGCATCTGAATGTAGTCCATGCCCAGTTCGCGGCAGCCGCGCCGGAGCGCGGCGACATACGCCTCGAAGGCGCGCAGATAGTCGCGGCGGAGGGCGTTGGGTTCGGCGGTCAGCGGCTCCTCGCCCTCCATGCCCTCGAAGATGGCCGAGTCACGGAACGGGAACGTCAGTTCATCGCGGTCGAGCAGATGGAAGACGATGACTTCGTGCTTCCGATGGCGGAAGTGCTGCAGGCCGCGCAGGATGGTCTCCGGGTCGGCGAACAGGTCGCTGAGGACGATGAGCAGGCCGCGCCGCTTGATGCGTTCGGCCAGGTCGTGAAAAGTGTCGCCGAGGTCGGTCTTGGGCTGGCTCTCCTTGCGCTCCAGCGTCTCCAGCAGCAGGCGCATGTGCGCGCTGGTGCTGCCGGGCGGGATATACTGTCGCACTCCTGCGTCGAAGAGGGCCAGTCCGACGGCGTCGCGCTGGCGCAGCAGCAGGGAGGCCAGCGCCGCCGCGACGATGGCCCCATACTCGCGCTTGGAGAGAGGAGAGTCCGCACCCTTGTAGTCCATGCTGGCGCTGCTGTCGAGGACGAGCGTGGCCTTGAGGTTCGTCTCCTCCTCGTACTGCTTGATATGGTAGCGGTCGGAGCGGGCATAGACCTTCCAGTCAATGTGGCGTATCTCATCGCCGGGAACGTAGTCGCGATGCTGCGCGAACTCGACGCTGCTGCCCCGGTGCGGGCTTTTGTGCATCCCGGAGATGACGCCCTCGACGACGGCGCGGGCGCGCAGTTCTAAACGGGAGATGCGGGCGAGCGTCTGCGGATCGGCGAGTTGGCGGACGGGCGTAGGCGATACGGTCATGGATTTCTCATCACGTGCAAGGTGGTATCGGCGGAATCGGCCTCGGCAGGGACGGCGCGCAGCAGATGTTCCGGCGGCGTGTCGTAGACGACCGCCTGCGTGGGCCGCAGCAGCAGGTCGGAGACAACGGCGGTCGAGGCGTCCGAAGCGCGCAAGAGCGTCTGCGCCTGCCGCGCCTGCCGGAGGTGTGCGTGAATAGAGGCCAGACCTTCCTGCGCGGCTTGCTGTATCCGCTTCATTTCGTGGGTGGGCGACCAGTCGGAGTTCAACTGCTTGATCGTGCCTGCCGCCAGCGGCTCGATATAGGGGAGCGCGCTTTCGTCCCCGATCTGCCCCAGCGCCTGCAAGACGCGGAACGTCCGTTCGGTGTCCTCATAGGGCGTATTCAGGAGGCCCAACAGCACGCGCATCTGCTCGGGTTTCAGCGCGACCGCCTGCTTTGCGCGCACCTGCGGCAGCAGCCGCTTGAGCAGGGCCATCAGGCTCCGGCTGGTCGGCAGGTCGTGCGTCCCCTGGTTCAGCAGGGTCAGGACGACGCCCAGAAAGCGGACATCTTCGGAATGGCGCTCCAGAAGCTGCACGAACCGCCGATGCGTCTCCACCGTGTAGCGATGCAGGCAGGTATAGATGGTTCCCAGGATGCCCGCGAGGTAGAGAGGCGGCAGAAGACCTAGAGACGGCAGGAAATAGAGGGAAAGCACGGCCCACGCTACCGCCGCGAACATGCCGATGCCGCGCAGCTTCTGCTTCCGTTTCTGATAGCGTCTCGCTTCCATCTGCGCCAGGCGCAGCAGTTGCTCCGGCGAGAGTTTCCCGACATCATCCAGGAAAGCGTCTCGTATCGGAGTATGCCAGCTATAGATGAAACTGAGCAGTTGTTCGAGCATAGCGGTGTGCCTCTATATATGCGGCAATGCGGCAGGCTAAACCCTGCCGCTAGGGAGCCTGCGGCTCGCTGCCTGCCTGCGCAGGCAGGACGGCTTCTCGGTAGGTCTCTTCTGCATGAGACCAGACCGTTCCCTCGGCATGATGCTGCTTCTGATTTTGGATGTAACGGATGACCCGGTTCTTATCATAAGGGCTGACGCTGAAGGCAGCATAGTGGCCCTGCCACCTAAAGAAATCGCCAGAGATGAGTTTCTCGGTCACGAAGCGCGAAGAACCGCCTTTGACATACTCCATCAGGTCTGCAATAGTGATGGTGCTGGGATAAGCCAAGAGCAGATGAATATGATCAGGCATTCCGCCGATGGCGAGGACAGCGCAACCATGCTTCTGGCAGGTACTTTCGATATAGCGATAGAGGTCGCGCTCAATAGCCTCCGTAATCAGGGGCATCCGGTTCCAGGTCGCCCAGACAAGATGCAGATAGACGGTTAGATTGTTCTGGCGCATGAGCGTTCCGCCTTCTTGCCTGCGCAGGCAGGCAGCGAGCCGCAGGCTCCCTAGCGGCAGGGTTTAGCCTGCCGCTATCTATCGCCACAAGTCACTTCCGGGCGGGATCGGTCGGGCGCGGCGTGCGCTCGATAAGCCGCTGCACGATGGTATCGGCGGTGATGCCCTCGGCCTCGGCGTTGAAGTTGGTCA
>DASRGL010000481.1:0-11853 GCA_035651115.1 Chthonomonadaceae bacterium | reverse complement strand
CGGGCGACCGGCGGTCAGGCAGAGGCCGGGCAGCGCGATCATGGTGTCGCGGCCCCAGTCGGCGAACCAGTGGTAGCCCGCGATGACGGTGGAGCGGACGCCGGGAACCTGCACGACGAACGGATCGGCGGCGAGCGCGAGCAGTTGGCCGAACTCGTCCTGAAGCCCGGCGCGCTCGAGGAGGTCGGCCTGCCGCTCCTGCCGGGCGGTAAGGGCGGCCTGCGGCGCTTCGGGGGGCGTCTCCTCCGTCGTCGCGACGATGGCGAGCGTCTGCCCTACGGTGAGCAGGGCGGAGAATGTGCCGGGCGTGTACAGGTCTTCCTCGCAGTCCAGGCCGCGCTCCTGCTCGCGCGGGTGCTGGAACCGGTAGTACCAGTCCGGCTGCGCCACGAACGTCGCGTTGGGATAGGGAACGCCGTCCTCCTGGACGAGCAGCAGCCGCAGCGTAAACGGTTTCGAGGTCACGTTCCAGACGCCGGGGAGCGTCAGGCGCAGCGTCCCGGCCTCCGGCGAGACCGACCAGATCGCGTCCAGCGTGCCGGGATGGGCGTGCATCTCGCTGTGATAGTCCTTCCAGGCCAGCAGCGGAACCAGGCTGAGGCGGGCCGCGCTGCCCTGCGGGCATTCGAGCAGGCGATAGGCGATGTAGGTCGTATTCCGGCCCTGCGCCATCCAGACGCGCTTCTCGAACCGGACGCCAGGCGCGGGCGACCAGACCCAGGTGGGAACCGGATAGGCCGACCAGGACTCCAGCGTCTGGTGTCCCTGTGGATGCATCACGCCTGGATAGAGGTTGGTCGAGAGCGGATAGGCGGTTCCGTCGCTGTGGCCCGGCGCATGGAGCAGCAGCGTCTCCTCCAGCTTGGAGAGCAGCACGGCGCGACCGACCGGGGGATGCAGCGCGGCGACCAGCAGGCCGTGATAGCGGCGCGTGTTGGCTCCGGCGACGCTGGCCGAAGCGTAACCGCCCAGGCCGTTGGTGACGAGCCATTCGCGCTCCAGCGCCGCCGCGCCCTCGCGCAGGAGAGAGGCATCCAGGGTGATATTCGGGTGATGTTCGCGTGCCATAGCAGCTACACTAAACGTTGCAGGGGAGCCATTGGTTCCGGCCCGATGGCATTCGCAAGCGCATCGGGCCGGAGGGGTCGGGGAACGGTCATTTTTTGAGGCTGGCAAGGTACGCGCCGAGGGCGGTCAGGTCTTTGCCCTTGATCTTCTCGGCGAAGGCCGGCATCGTGGAACTCGGATTGCTCGCCTTCGGGTCTTTGACCTTCTCTTCCAGCCATTTGGCGGTGTGTTTCGCATCGGCTCCCACGCGGGTCAGTTCGGGGCCGATCTTGCCGCCTTTTCCGGCGATGGTATGGCAGTTGGCGCAGCCGTTGGCATCGTAGACCTTCTTACCGGCGGCGACCAGCGCGGCGTTTCCGCCTTTCTTGGGCGGCTTCTTGCCTTTGGGCGGCCCGGCCACCGCCGATGTCAGCAGCAGCGAGCCGGAGAGGATCAGTCCTGTTAGCAGCGCGGCGCTTCGGTTCTTTCCTGAAAGCAATCGCAAAAACTCCTTTCCTGGTCGAATAGAGGTCGGGAAGAGCGTCCTCTGCCCTGGCCTGGAACCCCTGCGGTCGCGCGAAGCGCGCAGAGGCGGCACTGCGCCTGTATTATCGCTTTGCCGGGCAGACTCCTCCTTTGCACCCGAACTTGGCTGATCTTGCCTACAGGCGTAAGCCCTCGTTAAAGCACAGCCTCGGTTCTGCGTCCTTATCTGGAACGCAGAGACACTCACGTTGTTGCTTAATGGGGCGTAACTCTCGACCCTATTTGGATCAGAAGGGATACTGAACGGTGAGGAGGAGATTCCAGCCGCCAGAGGATTCCCGACGGGGGCGTGGCGGGCCGGGTTGTGTGGGACGTTGCGCGCGGCCCAGAGGCATCGGGATGATTTGGGAAGCGTCCAGAGTGAGGATAAGGGGGCGGGCTGGAAAAGTATAACGGAGACGGACTAAATGCCCGCGCGCATCCGGCGCATTCCACTGCCCTTCGTCTGTGGAGCCGATAAGGAAGGAGGCTGCCGTGTAGCCATACCGCGCCTGAACAGGAACCTCGAGCCATCGGTAGTCGAATATAAGGCCGTGATTGCGCGCGAACCTCTGCTCCCAGCGCGCGCCATATTCGCGGCGAGACAGATGCGCCAACAGAAAGTAGCCGACACGGTCAACGCGGTTCGGATTATAGCCGAGCGGCAGAGGATTCAGGTTCCCGGCGCGCGTGTCCAGGCGCATCTGCGCATAGGAATAGAGCAGGCTGAATGCGCCGGAGCCAAACGCGCGTCGCAGTGCCAGGCCCCAGGACAGTTGCTCGTAGTCGGTTGTCGCCTCGCCTAAAGAGAGTGTATCCTCCCGTCGAACCTGACCCCGTCCGGCAATCTCATCTTGTTGGAAGAAACCCAACATCTGGGTCGCGTGGTCGAGAGAGGCGCGCAGCGTCACGCTCCAGTCCCCTCCAGCCCCATCTAGGGGCGCAAGCAGACGAGTATCCCTCCCGCGAAATGCGAGTTGACTGGGCGCGACGGATCGGCCAGAGGCGATGTCGAGATAGATATTGGAGGCGGGAGAGAAAAGCGCCCCCAGAACGATACGGTTCCGCGACCATTGCCAGACGACATCGGGTGTGATGGGGAAGATCGGGAGAAAATAGGCCGTCAGGTCAGAACGCCCTTCTGTTCGGGCGCTCTCCCGGCCATAGCCGACATAGAAGGTGGCGCGTCCGGTGCGAACCGCCCATCGGCCTGACCAGGTTTCGGCAGCCGTTGTGAATGCGGTCCGTTGGAACGCCTCGTTAACGAAGAGGTCGCTTTGCGTATTACGCTCCCAGTAGAACTGCCCCCCGACCTTATGGCTTGCGCCCCAGGAGGCGTGGAGAAAGCCTCCGAAGCTAGAGAGATTGCCGACCGGATTTCCTTGCTGTACCGTGCGCAACGTTGCTGCGATCTGCGTGCCGAGCGCAAGATAGTCCTGGTTCTCGCGGAAAGGCTCGCTGAAGGTGGCCAGAAGAGAGGAGGAGAGGCCCGATGCGCTGTTGGAGGGCGTGAATGGGCTATCCAGCAGAGAGCGCGGCGAGAAGAACTGAGCCGCCGTCCGTTGAGAAGCCAGGACGGCGGTCAGCAGGCACAGGGTTAAAAAGGCCCTGGCCGGGCAGAGCTTGGGCAGCGAGAGGCCCGATTGCAGAGGCTTCCTGCTCTGGAGGCGCTTCATAGCTTGATGAGAAGGGCGCTCACAGCGCTATCCGAGAAGACCTCCGTGTGATACATGTCATCTGAAGGGTTGACCCGCAACCCGCCGAACGTCTTGTCCGGGTAGTCGTTCGGCGACGTCTGCAATAGAAAGGGATCACTCTCTCCGATAACGTGGTAGGTCGGCATCAGCGCGCGCAGGCTCGTAGGTGGCTGCGTAAACCAGGCATTCGGGTTAAAGGTCTGTTGAATGCCGTCGGAGTTCACTTGAAAGGACTGACTCAGATCGGCCTTATATGTATTAACAGTGTCTTTGGCGGTCGTTGCGTTTATCGTCGTGGCATCCACGAGATGGCGCGTTGTATCTGTGCGGGCTGTAAGCATATCCACAGCGACCAGGGCTTTATCTGCCGCCGTAGACAGATCCTGTTTTGCGGCGGCGAAGCGGGCGGCTCCATCGGACAGGAGCGTGCCGAAAGGAAGCGGAGGCAGATAGTCGTTAGGGCCGATGAGCGCGCCATCGATCAATGTCGCGCCGAATTTCGCGTTGATGCTCTGGCCGAAGTCGAAAGTCCCCCAGTTGAAGTCGTAGGCCAGCGCCATATTGGTAATGGCGCGCACAATGTACAGGCCGGAGAGGAAGGACTGCGCATCTCCCTGATCAATGGTGAATGTGCCGTTTCGATCCGTGAGTTGAAATGTGAAACCGCTCTGGTTGGCGACGGATTCGACCAGAGGGATCGCGGTATCGAGCGTTGTTTTAAGATTGTCGAGCGCAGTACGAATTTGATTGGGAGCCACGGCGCGTGAACGCATTGCTGCCGACAGAGGGGCTGTCAACGCAAGGCGCAGCGTATTAGCAGACAGACCGGCATCCGGAGACGAGACGTTCCAGAGGGTTCCCCGGCTGGCCGCGACATCCAGCGCATCGGTCTCCGCGCCAGCAGCGCGGCCTTGAATGCGGTTGATAAGAGCCTGTGCCTGGAGTGCCACACTGCTGATCGCAAAACCGAACTGGGCCTGGGCATTATTGGGGGCCTGCGCGCGGGCGGTGTTAAAGGTATTGACAACCTGCTGAAGGTTGGCCTCCGTAGGCGTGCCTGCCAGGATGGCGTTGATCTGCTGTCTGCCTGTTTCGACCGTCTGTTGTGCCTGCTGTGGATTCTGTCCTGGATTGTTGCCGCCCCCGCCACAGCCTGTAGCAGCCACAATCACGGAAACGCAGGCAAGTAATCTGGAAGCTGTCCCTATCTTTCTCTGCATCTTTGTTCGAGTCCCTTTCTGCCGGAATCTATTTTCCCGGCTTTTGGATCTAGGTGATCACTCCCCATCGTGTTGACACTTATGGAGCGCGTGCGTTGGAGATGAATCCATACAGTTAGGGATGGGATCAATTACTGAGCCGCGCTCGCTTTGCTGCCCTCTCCCCCTCTCCCACAGCGTGGGTAGGGGCGCTGCTTGCTGCGTCCAAAGGGGTGAGGGCGGTTTACACATTCAGACGCAGATCAGTAAAGCGTTGACCGAGGATGGCGAGGGCCATAGTCCCACTGAATACGGTGAACTATCAGCCGTCAAGATTGCTGGTCATGACGGATTATACAGAACCTAGTGTTAGCAAACCGTTAGATTTGCGTTAGAAAAGCGTTAAATTATGATGTCGCCACCATTTGTAGTGACTTAGGGCGAATACGAACGCTCCCAATCCTTTGTCGAGGGGGCGCGTGCGAGAATAGTAGGCAGCGAGATGGCGACTCATCTCGTTTTCGACCGACCTACCTACTCAGCTCGAACGCGCTCGGTAAGGGACGTGGAGGGGTAAGAGTTCAGGCTTGTGAGTATTTTGTGCCAGTTCGTTCGTAAAGCGTGGAGGGGCGGATTTGACAGGATTTGCGGCAGGACGGTATACTAACCCAATCTCTGGTTTCAGGGCTTTGCACACGGGGGAAACAGATGCAGGAGACGGAAATTTCGCTGAAAGAGGGGCTGAGCTTCGACGACGTGCTGCTGGTGCCGTGCGACACCGACATCACGCCCGCCGAAGTAGACCCGCGCACCACCATCGGCGCAGGCATCACCCTGCGCACGCCCATTCTGAGTTCGCCGATGGATCGCGTCACCGAGGCGCGCATGGCAATCGCGATGGCGCGCGAAGGCGGTCTCGGCATCATCCATCGCAACATGAGCGTGGAACGACAGGCCCAGGAGGTGGACAAGGTCAAGCGTTCCGAACACGGAATCATCGTCAACCCCATCAGCCTGCCGCCGGACAAGACCATCCACGACGCGATCCTGCTGATGGAACGCTACCATATCTCCGGCGTTCCCATCACCGAGCCGGAAACCGGCAGGCTTGTCGGCATCCTGACCAACCGCGATATTCGGTTCGAGACCAACTACAACCGCCTGATCCGCGATGTGATGACCTGCGACCGCTCCCGCGAGGGCGGCCTGGTGACGGCCCCGCTCGGCACGACGCTGGAGCAGGCGCAGGACATCCTCCAGAAGCATCGCATCGAGAAACTCCCCATCGTAGACGAAAACCGCAAACTCCTCGGCCTCATCACCATTAAAGACATCCAGAAAGTCCGCCAGTTCCCGAACGCGACCAAAGACGCGCGCGGGCGGCTGCGCTGCGGCGCGGCCATCGGCCCCCTGCGCGATCCGGTCGGGCGCACGGCGGCGCTGGCCGAGGCGGGCGTGGACCTGATCGTCATTGACGCGGCGCACGGCCATTCCCACGGCGTGCTGAACGCGCTGCGCGCGGTCAAGAGCGAGTTCCCCGACCTGCCCGTTATCGCGGGCAATGTGGCGACACGGGAAGGCACGCGCGCCCTGATCGAGGCCGGGGCCGACTGCATCCGGGTCGGCCTGGGCGCGGGAAGCATCTGCACGACCCGCATCGTCAGCGGCGTCGGCGTGCCGCAGTTGACGGCGGTCATGGAGTGCGCGGAAGAGGCGGCGCGGCAGGGCATCCCGGTCATCGCGGACGGCGGTATCCGCTTCAGCGGCGACGCGATGAAGGCGCTGGCGGCGGGCGCGGCGGCGGTCATGGTGGGGAACCTGCTGGCGGGAACGCAGGAAGCGCCGGGCGAGGTCATCCTCTACCAGGGCCGCGCCTATAAAGACTATCGCGGCATGGGCAGCGAGGCCGCGATGCAGGAGGGTTCCAGCGACCGCTATGGACAGGACAGCACGGCGCGCTTCGTGCCGGAGGGCGTCGAGGGCCGCGTTCCCTACAAGGGCGCGCTCCACGACACCATCCATCAGCTTGTCGGCGGCATCCGCTCCGGCATGGGCTATCTGGGCGCGCACAACCTGGCGGAACTGCACCGTCGCGCCCGGTTCCTACGCATCACGGGGGCCAGCCTGCGCGAGAGCCATGTCCACGATGTCTGGATCACCAAAGAGCCGCCGAACTACTCCAGCGAGTATATGTTGAGCGAGATACCACGCGAGTAAACTGACAGGCGCGTACAGTCTGCCCGCTTAAAATTTTCGCAAAAAGCTGAAACATTTGCAGGGAGTCCCCTGTCAAAGTAAGGGATCGCATTGAAGTTCAAGGTGCGGGCCTTATCTCGCAATCCTTTGCCCCTTGCCCATTTTCCGCAAGGGGTTTTTCTTCCTTCGGATCAGTCCATCCGTATGCAGACACACGTTTGAAAAGCAGGTATTTGACTAAAGTAATGTCGTCTGGTATCCTTATAACCAATCACAGCTTGATAAGGATGAACCCTATGGCAGCCGCTCCGGTCGAACATATCTCTCTGGATGCGCAAGGCGTTGCCTGGATCAGGAATACGACGACGAAAGTAATCGAGGTCGTATTGGATCAGAACGCCTATCGACTCTCTCCCGCGCAAATCCATGCGGAACACCCACACCTATCCCTGGCGCAAATCTACGCGGCCCTGTCCTACTACTATGACCACAAAACGGAGATGGATGAGGAGATAGCGCGGCGCTATCAAGAAGTCGAGCGATTGCGTTCGCAAGCTGCCAACCAGTTGACGCGGAAGGAACTGGAAGCGCGGCGACAGAAAGCCGGAAATCCGGCCTGATGGTACGGTTGTACATGGATGAGAACGTGCGCGGCGCGGTCACCAGAGGTCTTCTGCTGCGCGGCATAGATGTCATCACGGCTCAGGAAGACGGATATGATAGCACGCCCGATCCCCTCGTGCTGGATCGGGCGACGGAACTGGGCCGTGTGCTGTTCACCCACGATGACGATCTTCTCAAGGAGGCGCATAGGCGTCTCGCTGAGGGCATATCCTTTGCGGGCATCATCTACGTACATCAGAACAACAGTACGGTCGGACAGTGCGTTGACGATCTGGAACTGATAGCCCAATACTCCGAAGCGGAAGAGTATGCCGACCGCATTCAATTTTTGCCCTTATGAAGCGCGATAGGCCATAATGACGCCGTCGCGGATGGGAACGAGCGAGGCGATGAAGTCCGGGTCTTGCGTGAGCAGCCGGGTGACCTCGTGGATGCCAAGCGTGTCCGGCGACTGGTCGGCCTCGTCGAAGATCGCGCCGTGCCAGAGCATGTTGTCAATCAGCAGCACGCCGCCGGGCCGCAGCTTCTCCTTGATGACCGGGATGGACGCCGGATAGCCTTGCTTGTCAATGTCGTTGAACATCAGGTCGAACGGTCCTGCCGTGTTTCGCAGCGTCTCGACCGCCTCGCCGATGTGAAACTGCACGATGCCGCCATAGCCCAGTCGCCCCAGGTAGCCCCGCGCCTTCTGCGAAAGCTCCTCGTTCCAGACGACATGATGCACGACGCCCCCGCCGTTCTCCCGAACGGCTCGCGCGAACCAGGCGGTCGAATAGCCGTAGCCGGAACCGAGTTCAAAGACGCGAGTCGCGCCCATCAGCCGCGCGATCAGGTAGTTGAAATAGCCCGCCGCCGCCCCAATGATGGGGAAACCGACCTCTTTTGCGTAGGCTTCCATCTCCTGCATGACCTCGTCGCGGGGCGGAACCAGGCTGTCCAGATAGTCGGCCAGGCGCGAGTGAAACAGAGGTTCACTCATGATGCAATTCCTCCTATTCCGTAAAATCAAGCGGTCTGTAGTTCGCGCAGATAGGCGAGCGTCTCCTCCAGCGTTTTCGCGCCGAGATCGCCCTCGCCGTGCTTGCGGACGCTCACCGTGCCGTTCTCCACGTCCCGGTCGCCCATCACCAGCATGACCGGCACTTTCTGCACCTCCGCCTCGCGGATGCGCTTGCCCATCTTCTCGTTGCGGCCGTCCACTTCGGCGCGGAAACCGGCCTCGACCAGCTTCGCCCGGACCTCTGCGGCATAGGCGTGATGGCGGTCGGCGATGGGAATGAGGGCCACCTGCTGCGGAGCCAGCCAGAACGGGAAGTTTCCGGCGTACTGCTCGATCAGCACGCCCAGGAACCGCTCCGTCGTCCCCGTCACGGCGCGGTGCAGCACCACCGGCGTCTGCTCCTTGCCCTCCTCGTCTATATATTTGCAGCCCAACCGCGACGGCTGGATGAAGTCCACCTGGATCGTGCTGATCTGCCACTCCCGGCCCAGCGCGTCTTTCGTCAGGAAGTCGGCCTTCGGGCCGTAGAACGCCGCCTCGCCCGGCGCCTCCTCGTATTCGACTCCATTCGCGTCCATTGCGCTCCGCAGCGCAGCCGTCGCGCGCGCCCACTTGTCGTCGTCAGCGACATACTTGCCGCCCGGTTCCTCGCCGCGCAGCGAGAGACGTACCCGGTAGTCGTGGAAGCCGTAGCGGTTCAGCACCTCCCGAATCAACTGCAAGGCCAGCCCGAATTCGCTCTCGATCTGCCCCTCCGTGCAGAAGATATGGCAGTCGTCCTGCGTCAGGGCGCGCACGCGCGTCAGGCCGTTGAGTTCGCCAGACTTCTCGTAGCGGTAGAGCGTGGCGAACTCGGCGTAGCGCAACGGCAGGTCGCGATAGGATTTGAGGCCGCTCAGGTTGTAGAGCGTCATGTGCGACGGGCAGTTCATCGGCTTCAGGCGAAAGCGGACGTGCGCTTCCTCGTCCACCATCGGCGGGAACATCACGTCGGCGTAGTTGTCGTAGTGGCCGCTCTTCTTGTAGAGGTCTTCGCGCACCAGATGGCCCGTCCAGACATGCTGATAGCCGTAGCGCGTCTGCACCTCGCGCACATAGCTCTCCATCGTGTGGCGCAGTATCTCGCCTTTCGGCAGGAAGAGCGGAATGCCCGACCCGACATCCTCCGGCGCGAACAGGAACAGCCCCAACTCCCTGCCGATCTTGCGGTGGTCGCGCTTCTTCGCCTCTTCCAGCCGGTTCAGGTAGTCTTCCAGTTCCTGTGCCGTGAACCAGGCCGTTCCGTAGAGGCGCGTCAGCATCTTGTTCTTCTCGTTGCCGCGCCAGTAGGCTCCCGCCGTATGCAGCAGCTTGAAGTGCTTGAGATGGCCCGTACTCGGCACGTGCGGCCCCCGGCACAGGTCTATCCAGTCGCCCTGCCGATAGAAGGAGATGACTTCGTCCTCCGGCAGGTCGTCAATCAGTTCGACCTTGTACGGCTGATCCTGCTCCACCTCGAAGGCGCGGGCCTGCTCGCGGGGCATCTCCTCCCGCACGATCTTCAGGTCGCGCTTCGCGATCTCGCGCATCTTCTCCTCGATGCGCGGCAGGTCTTCCTCTTTGATGGGTTCGGGCAGGTCGAAGTCGTAGTAAAACCCGTCCTCGATGGGCGGGCCGATAGCATACTTGACCCCCGGAAACAGTTCCCCGACGGCCTGGGCCATCAGGTGCGCCGTGCTGTGGCGCAGGTTGTAGAGATCGTCATGGACTGCTTCTTTCACGGACACAACTCCTCCCTGGATTGCCCCATCCCCCAGCCCCCGCCCTAAAGCGGAGGGGAGTAAAACAGTCACGGGTGCGCTCTAACTCTCCCCTCTCCCGCAGCGTGGGAGAGGGGATGGGGGTGAAGGTAGAAATCCTCACTCTTGCTCTCCTTTCCCTGTGAGAGAGGGGACGGGGGAGGGGCAAAATAAACGCCGCCTCCAACGGTTCGGTTGAAGGCGGCGTAGATTGCGAATTCGGTACGCTCAGGATGAGGCCGGCGAGCCGATCAACGGCAGGGACAACGTTCCGAAAGACGCAACACAACGCCGCCCGCCGCAGTATCAACCGACACTGGCGAAGCCTCCTGACACTTCTGGATTTTAGCGTTTGCGACTCTCATGGACGTTGCCGTTCTCATCCTCGCGAAAAGCGTCCTCTATTCTACCATAACTCTGGCCCTTCCGGCAAGCGAAATTTAACACGAAACGCCGTTGCCTTCGCCACCGAAGGCGGTCTTACGTTCCTCCGAGGCGTTCGCCTCCACTCCGGCAGGCCGATAGTGGAACTGCAAGGCGCGGCGGCGATGCGGCGAGAGATTGTGCGGCGTGCCGTGCGGCAGCAAGCCGTCGAAGAAGAGGCATCCGCCCGGTTTGAGCGGAACGGCGACGCACTTCCTGCCGAGCATCTCCGTGTCGCAGATCTGCCAGTCGCGAATCTGAAAATGGAACCGGGGGCCTTCCCGATGCCCGCCTTCCAACACGTGCATACAGCCGTTCTCGATGGTCGCCTCATCCAGCGCGATCCAGACGCCGACGACGCGCGTGCCGAGCGGCAGATCGAAATAGGCCAAGTCCTGATGCCAGGGCTTCTCGCGCCCGATCTGCGGCGGCTTGATGAGCGCCATGTCCTGAAACCGTTCCGGCGTCGCCCCGATCAGCCGTTCCAGCACCGCGCGCAACTGCGGATGCTCGGCCATTGCCAGCAGGCGAGAGTCGAAGGGCGTAAAATCCATGATCTTGCGAGTGGCGTACTGGCGCTCCTCTCCGACCAGCGTGGGCCAGCGGTCTTTCGCCATCTCTTCGATATCGAACCGGTCGAATTCGGGATTCCCGCCGGAGATGAGATGGAGCAAGCCCTGCATCGCTGCGCTGACTTCCGCCTCTGTAAACGCCGAATGGACGACCAGGTAGCCCTGCTCCTGATAGCGCGCGACATCCTCCTCGGTCACTGCCGCCAAGCCTTCCACGCCCTCCGCGATCTTATCGCAGGCGTAGAGTTCCGGCGGATGCAGGGCCGGTCGGCCCTTCGGACTCTCCGGCGCTTCTGTCAAGGACATGGCAGTCGTCTCCTCTCTTGCCCTCTCTTGTTTCCTGCCCGCGAGAACGCCGCACAATGCTTCGGGCAGCCTTCTCCTTCGAGGTCAGGACGGTTCGTTTGGTTTCTATACGTCCGGCCCGGACTCCTCCTCGCGCTCGTAGCCGACGAAGAGGCCCTGTTCCAGCTTTTCGTCGGAGAGCGGCTTTTCCAGATCGGCGGCAGCGAAGACCGGTTCCTCTGCCTGCGTCCGCGTCTTGTCGCGCGGCACGGCGACCTCCATCTTGCCAATGCGCCGGAGGGGGATGGGCTGGAGCGGCAGAGGGTCGGGCAGGCCGGTGTCGGCGGTGCGCTCGGCCACCCACTCGTCCATGATGCGCCGAAGGCGGGCGACGACCTCCGGGCATTCGGGCGCAATGTTGTTGAGTTCGCCGGGGTCGGTGGTCAGATAGTAGAGTTCGATATCGGAGTTGCCATGCACGTCGGGGACTTCCAGGGGGACGATCAG
>DASRGL010000480.1:0-11961 GCA_035651115.1 Chthonomonadaceae bacterium | reverse complement strand
GCCTCCGCCACTGCTGAAGCCGCCGCGTCCGCCGCGATCATCCCGGCGACCGCCGCCGTAGCCGCCACCGCCGTAGCCGCCACCGCCACCACGCGGGCGTTCCTCACGCGGCTTGGCTTCGTTGACCGTCAGGGTGCGACCGCCCATCTGCGTGCCGTTGAGAGCATTGATGGCCGCATCGGCCTCCTCATCGGACTCCATCTCCACGAAGCCGAAGCCTTTGGCCTGACCGGTGTAGCGGTCGGTGATGATTGTCGCATCCTTGACGGTACCCTTCGAGGCGAACAGGTTCTCCAGGTCTTCCTCGGTCGCCGAGTAGGGCAGCCCGCCCACGTAGATACGCTTTGCCATGTTTCCAAACTCCTTATGCGATCCAAAAGCGCGAGGCCCGATGCCTCGCCATTCCGATTCACGTCTTATATCGAACAGGAGCGGAAACACGCCAAACAAGGGGGGGCCGTTCGACCAACCGAACTTCCGACGACTCGCTCGCACACTTTCGCCCGTTCTCAATCCGTGAAACCGATACCTCAGTATACAGGCAGTCTTACAGGCTGTCAAGGAAAAAACTTAAATTTGGGAACAAAAAACGATAAATTTTCTGCCGCCGGACAGAGGTCGAATTCCCGGCAAAAGCGCGGGGGCGATCACTCCGCACAGCACGCCGCTCAGGGCTGGTCGGCGTAGATGGCGTAGGTCGGCGTCGAGAGGTAGCGTTCGCCGGTCGAAGGGATGATAACGACGATCAGCTTGCCCGCATTCTCCTCGCGATGGGCGACTTGCAGCGCCGCCCAGACCGCCGCGCCGGAGGAGATGCCCGCGAAGATGCCCTCCTCTTTCGCCAGCCGCCGCGTCATCTCCATGGCGTCCTGGTTCTCGACGGCGATGATCTCGTCATAGATATGCGTGTTCAGGATCGCCGGGACAAAACCCGCGCCGATGCCCTGGATCGGATGCGATCCCTTTGGCCCGCCGCTCAGTACCGCCGAGGCCGCCGGTTCGACGGCCACACATCTGAAACTCGGTTTGCGCGCCTTGATCACCTCGCCGACGCCCGTGATTGTGCCGCCCGTCCCCACGCCGGCTACGAGGATGTCCGCCTGCCCGTCCGTATCGCGCCATATCTCTTCGGCGGTCGTCCTGCGGTGTATCTCCGGGTTCGCCGGGTTGTTGAACTGCTGCGGGATAAAGTAGCGGCCCGGTTCGGAGGCGGCGATCTCCTCGGCCTTGCGGATCGCGCCGGGCATTCCTTCCGGCCCCGGCGTCAGGATCAGTTCCGCTCCTAAAGCGCGCAGCAGAATGCGCCGCTCGACCGACATCGTCTCCGGCATGATCAGTTTACACTTGTAGCCTTTGGCCGCGCACGCGAACGCCAGCCCAATGCCGGTGTTGCCGGAGGTCGGCTCCAGGATGATCGTATCGCGCCGGATCAGGCCGTCCCGCTCCCCGGCCTCGATCATGGAGACGGCGATGCGGTCTTTCACGCTGCCGAGAGGATTGAAATATTCGAGCTTGCAGACGACCGTGGCTTTCGCCCCTGCTGTCACCCGGTTCAGGCGCACAAGCGGGGTGTTGCCGATCAGTTCCGTCGCATCTTTTGCAATTCGCATAACCGCCTCCTCCGTTCCCGCCCGTCTGCGCGGACGCCCTGCGGGAACCTTCGCACATCAAATCCCCGACATGATGCTCAGGGCGTCGTCCAGATTGGCTTTGCGCTGGGCCAGGTCCGCCAACGTGGTCGAGTCGAGCTGGCGCGTCAGGCTCATCTCCACCTTCTCCTCGAATTCCCGCACGATCCAGGAGACGCCAGGCGCGTTCACATCCGGCGCTTCGTCCTCGCTATAGCTGGAAAAGAGCCGGTCGCCGCGCATCAGGGCGCGCACCACATCGCCGACCGTGATCCGCTCCGGCGCGCGTGCCAGATTATAGCCGCCGCCCGCGCCGCGCACGCTGCGCACGATCCCCGCCCCTTTCAGTGAGGCGAGTATCTGATCGAGATAGGGGCCGGGAATATCCTGGCGTGCGGCAATCTCACGGCTCTGGCACGCCCCGGTGGTTGGCTGCATCGCCAGATCAATGGCGGCGCAGAGCGCGTAGCGGAGTTTCGAGTTGAAGAATCCCATTTGTGTCGTCGCCTCATCGGCGCAAGTCCGAGGCAGACCGCGCCTATAGATGACTTATTCGATTTCCTTAATTCCTGACTGAACAAGTATACTTTAATCGGATGAGAATTGCAACCCTCCGCTACCCCTCCTCGAACGCCTGGCCGGTCAGCCGCGCCCACTGCATCCGCTTGATGTTGAAGCTGTCATAGCTCTGGCTCTCGCGGCAGAACGCGCTGACGAAATCGCCGATGACGACGCGCGGCTCGATGACGCGGCGCGTGGCAAGCACGTCGTTCATCCGCTTGTAGGCGATCTCGACGCACTTGCGGCCCTGCGCCGCCTGTGCCAGCAGCACGCCGATCTGAGTCCGGTCGCGCACCACGTTGGCGGGCGCGGGCGTCGTCTCCTCGACAACGTTCTCGACCGCTCTGGCCGGTTTTGCCGCAGGCGCAGGCACGTGAAAGGGTTTGCCATCCTCCTTCGCGATCCGGCTCCAGTCCAGCACGTCCTCCGCCTCGTCCATGCGCCGCTTTTGCGTGGGCGCGTTCGCCCGCAGTTGCGACAGCGGGAAGGAAGCGCCGACATCGGCTTTCCGGACGGACGGGGCGGGCGGATCGTCGGAGACGGGCAGATAGCCCGCCTTGCGCAGTTCCCGCAGCAGTTTGTCCGTATCTTCCCCTTGCAGCAGCGCGACCGTATCGCTCAGGGCGCGCACGAAATAGGGCTTGAACTCCTTGCGCGCCTGAAGCTCCTGCAGCAGCAGCGGCGAGTCCACCTGCATGTACATCTGCGCCCTGCCGATGTGGATATGCCCATGCCGGTCGGCGACCTCGCGGATCAGATACTCGATGTTCTGCGGGATGCCGGTGCGCGCGCAGGTCTGCAGGAAGGAAAGCAGTTCGCGCGCGCTCAGGCCGTTATCGAGCGCGCTGCGGATCGATTCGCGTGTCAGGCGCACGGTGTGGCTCGTCCCGCCTTTCGTGGGCAGTTCCGCCAGCTGCAGCAGTTGATAGAGCGTGTGCGGCTCCAGATAGGGCGGGAGGAAGATCTCGGCGTTGGCCTGCACGATGACCTTGCTTTCGCGCGGCTCCTCCGCCGGAGCCTCCGCGCCCGCCACGCCGAGCAGGTGCGCGCCGAGCGGCGTCAGCCGAAACGCAGTGACTTCCGGTTCGGGCGGCTTGCGCGCCGGTTTGCCCCGCTCCACGCCCAGCGCGGCCTTGCGCGCGGCAGGAACCTCGGCGGAGACGGAGCCTGCCGCCTTCGCCTCCCCGCGCCCCAGTTCCACCAGCCCCAGATAGGCCAGGCACTCTCCGACCAGCCGTTTCACAAACAGGGCAGGCGAAGCCACCAGGTCCGGCCCCATCGTCGCGCTCTGCGCCAGCATCAGGGGATGCCGGAAGGCCAGCACATCGGCCAGCGCGCTCAGATCGTAGGCGTTCTCGGCGGGGCAGGAGGACAAAAGCCCCAGCAGCGCGTGCCGCATCCGCAGGATGTTCTCGCGCGGGCGGTAGTCGCCGACCTTCTGGAGCGGATCGTTGTACATCTCCGCCCAGACATCGCCCGCCCGCCATCCCTCGAACAGCGCGCGTATCTGCGTCGTCGCGTCCGCATGAAACCAGCTTTCGCCGCGCTCGGTCAGCGTGTACGCCTGCTTCTCGCCCTCCGGCGCGATCAGCTTCGCTTCTCGGCAGACGGCGTAGAGAAAGCCCGCGTACCGCTCGTCCGGCAGGCTGAGCGCGCGCGCCAGGTTCTTCAGGCTGGACTTGTGGATATGGCCGGTGTTGGTGCGGACGGCTTCCTGATGGGCCAGGAACGCGAACAGGCTGACGACATCGCGGATCAGGCCGGTGTGCCGCGTCATGGAGGCGGGCGGCACGGGCAGGGGCGCGGGCGTATCGAGCGGGCGCGTCCAGAAGGCTGTGTTTACGTCGCCGGTGAGGGCGCGCATCAGGTCGCCCGGCAGAATCAGGTAGAGGTTGAACGCATAGCCGTGCGCGACGACGTGCAGAATGCCGCGCGCCAGCAGATGATCCACGCTGTTGCGCTCGCGGCCCTGTTTCCAGCGGTTCTGCCAGTCGTAGCGGAAAAAGTCCTCGGTGCGGCCCTGCAAGACGGCGGTGGCGACATCGGCGGGCGTCGCCCAGCCGCCGTTCTGGATCAGGTACTCCAGCACGGCGATCTCTTCCGCATCGAGCGGGTTTTTGAGGCGCATTCCTTTATCATCTTGCACCAGATGAGCGCGGATGGCCTCGATGGTCTCGGGCTTGGAGCCGGGTTCCTTGCCGAGGGCCAGATTGAAATAGATACGCTTGAGCGTTGGGAAATCGTAGGTATCGAGGCAGCGGGCGAGCGGGTAGCGGTCGGGCAGGGAGACGGGAATATGCGGACGCACAGGGTCGGGCAGATAGACCTTGTCGGGCGGCAGGCGAAAAGCGAGGCCGAGGTCTTCCAGCCGCGCCATCACGCCGGAGAGCGCCTCTTCCAGCGCGAGGCCGCCCGCCATCGCGCGGACACGCTCCCAGGCCACGTCGCTGCCGGAATCGCAGGAGAGGATCAGTTGCAGCAGACGCAGTTCGCGCGCGTTGCACTGCGCGATGGCCTGGACGACGGAGTTGGCCTTGCTGATCTCGCCCGCCAGGAACTGGACAAGCTGGCGCTTGCTGGGGGTGAGCGAAAGTCTGCTAAGGGCCACGTCGCGCGTCTTGATGAGCGTCCGCAGGCGTTCCGTCGGCAGAGCATAGAGCGCCTCTGCAAGCGATGCCATCGTTGCCGCCTCCCTTCGTCCCGCTTCTTCTCTGGAGTGTTTCCCAGGCGTCTGACGCCAAAAACGCCCTGCCCGGCGCAGAGCGAAACGAAGTATTGTAGCACAATTCGGCGGCGGAAAGGAACCGTCAGACAGCGCTGCGCACGGCATTCGCCAGATTCGACGTAAGGCGCAGATCGCCTGTCTCCTCTTCGGCAGCGAGGAGGTAGCGGGCGTCGGGACGATGGGTAAGAAGCCTCGGCAGACCCTCGGCTCCGAGCGTGAGCAGCGCGGTCGAGAGGGCGTCGCTGTCGGTGGCGGAGGGAAGAACGAGGGCGGCCAGGAGGCTGCGGCTGGTTGGATGGCCGGTGCGCGGGTCCAGGACATGCCCGTAGCGGCGTCCGGGGGCCTCGAACCATTTCCCGTGCGGGGCGGAGACGGAGAGCGCCTCGTCGCGCAGGATCATCTGCGTCAGAGGAGCATCCGTAGCATCGGCGAACGGGCGCTGGATGGCGATGGGCCAGCCCTCGGCGTCCGGCGGTGTGCCGATCGCGTAGATGGTGCTGGTTCCGCCGTGCAGCAGGGCGCGGGTGATCCCGTTCTCACGCAGCAGGTCGGCGGCGCGCTCGATGGCATAGCCTTTGCCGATGGCTCCGAAATCCAGCGACACGCCTTCCCGGTCGAACTGCACGGTGCATCGGCTCTCATCCAGCAGCACATGCCGCATCCCGACCCGTTCCCGCGCCTCCGCGATGGCCTCCTCGGTCGGCATCTGCCCGCTTCCGCCGACAAAGCCCCAGCAGCGCATCAGCGGTGCGATGGTGATGTCGAACGCGCCGTCCGTCTCCGCGCTCAACTGACGGGCGCGCACAAGCAGCGCGAAGAGCCGGGGGTCTACTGGAACCGCTTCCTGCGCGGCGCGGCGATTCAAGTCGCTCACATCGCTGTCGGCGCGATACAGGCTGAGCTGCGCCTCCAGACGCTCGATCTCGTCCAGCGCCTCTTCGCCTGCCGCGCGTAGGAACGATTCGCGCTCGCCGTAGAGCGCGAGTTCAAAGCGCGTCGCCATCGCGTACCGGGCCAGCCGTACCAGCGTCATGCTTTCGTACCGATCCTCTCGTAGACGGCCTCGATCCGCCGCACCATCTGCGCGGCGGTATACTCCTGTTCGACCCGCTGCCGCCCTTTTTCCCCCATCATTTCGCGTTTCGCTCTGTCTTGCAGCAGCCCGGCCAGCGTGTCGGCCAGCGCTGCCTCTTCCGGCGGGACAAGCAGGCCCGTCTCTTCCGGCACGATGGTTTCGGCCAGCCCGCCGACCCGACTGGCGACGACCGGCTTGCGCGCGGCCATCGCTTCCAGCGCGACGATCCCCTGCCCCTCCTGCCGCGAGGGAATCGCGACCAGATCGGCGGCGTGCAGAAACGGGGCCACGTCCGCCTGCTGCCCGGCAAAAACGATCCGGTCGCCTGCGGAGACGGCGCGGCGGCGCAGTTCCTCGTCCAGCGGCCCGCTCCCGACCAGCACCAGTCTTGCGTTCGGAACCTGGGCCTGTAGCCGTGCAAAGGCGTCTATCAACACGTCGAAGCCCTTTTCCGGCGCAAACCGCCCGACGGCCAGAATCAGGGGAGCGTCGGCAGGAATGCCGAACTGCGCGCGTATCCGGGCCGCATCTACCGGCGCGTCGAAGTCCGCCAGGGCCACGCCGTTCGGGATGACGGTGATCTTCTCCGCCGGGAGGCCCGACTCTTTCAGCGTGACGGCGACCGCTTCGGACACGGCGATGACGGCGGAAGCGTAGCGGCTTATAAGCGCTAGCGCCGAGCGTTGGAGCAGACCGGAGCGAGGAACGAGGTTGTGGGCCGTGAAGAGGGAAGGCACTCCAGCGCGGTGGGCCGCGAGAACGCCGATCAGCGCGCCGCGCAGTCCGTGCGCGTGGACGATGTCAAAGTTTCCTCGTAATAGTTGTTCTAACTGGCGGATAGCGCGCAGGTCGGCGAAGGGCTGTGTGCGCGCGGCAATGGCGAGCGAGACACGCGGTACATCCACCTTCGAGAGCGCGAAATCGGCGGGAGCGAACAGCGTCGGCGCAAAGCGATGGCGGTCCAGACCGGCTAGCAGCGTCGCGAGATGCCGCCGGATTCCGCCTGCCGCCGGTCGCACGACCTCCGCCACCCGCCGCGTTCGCTGTGCCGATTCACGCTTCGCTCGGCTCATGGCGAAGCGTGCAAATTATACAGACTTTGAGTACGCATTCGTTTTCCTAACTGCCGGGCCTATAAAAGACCCGTCTCGGGGGCGGCTACGCCGCCAACCGTCCTGCCGGACGGCCCAATCAGGAAGGCTCTCCCTCCATAGGCAGACGAGTACGATAGGAAGGGAGACGCCCTCAATAGGTTTCCCGTCCATGAGGACGGTTAGCCGTAGGCCCCCAGACCCGGCTTTTATAGCCGGGGCGAAGCTGCGATTTCACATTTTCTCACCGACCTGTATTTAGCGCGGAACCTCGACGGACTGAAGCACGCTCTCCACGATACGGTCGCTGTCGTAGCCCTCGATCTCCGATTCCGGGCGCAGAATCAGGCGATGGCGCAGCACCGGGCGGGCCATCGTCTTGACATCGTCCGGCGTTATAAAGTCGCGGCCCCGGATGGCGGCGAGCGCTTTGGAGGTCAGCAGCAGCGTGATGGCGGCGCGCGGGCTGGCCCCTAACATCAGATGGCGGTTCTCGCGGGTGGCGCGCACGATCTGCACGATATACCACTGCACGACCGGGTCCACGCGCACGGCTTCGACCTCAGCCCGATAGCGCGGCAAGTCCGTCCCTTGCAGCACCGGCACGATGTCGGCGGTATCCAGGTTCTGCGCGCGGAACCCGCCCTGCACGCGCGCGAGAATATCCTGCTCGTCCTCCGCCGACGGATAGGAGACGTTCACCTTGAGCATGAAACGGTCGAGCTGCGCCTCCGGCAGCGGATAGGTTCCCTCGTACTCGATGGGGTTCTGTGTGGCGCAGACCAGGAACGGCTCCGGCAGCGAATGCGACACGCCGTCAATCGTGACGCGCCGCTCCTCCATCGCTTCCAGCAGCGCCGACTGCGTCTTCGGCGGCGTCCGGTTCACTTCATCGGCCAGCAGCAGCCCGGCGAAGATCGGCCCCTTTTTCAGATTGAACTGCTGTTCGCGCTGATCGTAGATGCTCGTTCCCAGAATGTCCGAAGGCATCAGGTCGGGCGTGAACTGGATGCGTGCAAACGAGACATCGAAGATGCGCGCCAGCGTCCGCACGGAGAGCGTTTTGGCCGTTCCCGGCACGCCTTCCAGAAGGACATGCCCGCCCGCCAGCAGCGCGACCGTCAGCATCTCGACGAGTTCTTGCTGCCCCACGACGGCCTTGTGCATCTCCTCGGTGATCCGTTCCGCCAGAATCTGCACGGTGCGTGGAGGCCCCACCGGCAATGCCGCCTCCGTTCCATCGCCAAAAGGCGCGGGAACCGTCTTCGCCACGCTCTCCGGTCTCACCATCGGCGGCATCCCGCCCTCACTCTCGGACAAGGTCGAATCTCCTCCTGAACCGTTCCAGTCGCTGCGCCAGATCGAGCATCTCCGCCTCGCTCACCCGCTTGCCTCGCACGACCTCTTCGCAGCGCGTAAGCAGCGGACTCAAGGCTTCGCTCTCCGCGCCGTACCGCCGTTCGGCCTGCTGCACAAGCGCCGATGCCGGCAGATCGGGCGGCAGATCCAGCGCATGAGTCAGTTCTCGCGCAAAAGTTTTATACAGCGTGACCAGCGCAATATCGCCTGCGCCCGCCCGCCGATAGAGCCGCGCCATCGAGCCGACATAGTCCGTGCTGGGCCGATAGGTCGGCGCGGGCAGCATGCGCGGTCGCCCGAAGCGGCGGTTGCCATTGTAGACGAGCAGCGCCAGCAGTCCCAACGCCTGCCAGAGCGCCAGGCGCACCGACTTCGGCATATAATCCCAGGTGGAATCGCCGCTCTCCACACTGCCCTCGAAGCCAACGCCATGATGATACTCGTCGAAGACGATATTCCCGCCCTGCGCGCCCAGGCTTGCCGCCGCCACGTTGACCAGGAACACGGCGTTGTCCGCCTCCCGAATGAAGCGGTTGCTCGCGGCGGCGCTGTTGGCAACTACCAGGACATGCCCCTTGCCGAGCGGCTTATGCAGCGTCAGCGCGCCCTGGTCATCGTGAAACAGCGTCTCGTACTTCCCATGCGAAGCCGGCTGCAGGCGCACTGCGCTCTTCACTGCAAAGCGGGCCACATGGCGCAGGTAGGGAGAGTCCGGCGCATCCGGCCGCACCTCGGTCTGGTCTGCCTTGCCCGCAATGACGGCGACATCTCCAGCGACCGTATCGTTCGGGTCGAGCGGGCGCGGCGGGGAGGTGACAAGATAGAGCAGAGTCCCGCCGGACATCAGCCATCGGTGCAGCGCCGCGTCCTCGCTCGGATCTACCTCTCTCTCGAACGGCTCGACGACAATGAGCAGCCGGTCGCTGGAATCCAGGCCGTTCCAGTTCGTCGTGAGGCGCGTGACCGGGTAACCGGTCTGCGCGAACAGCAGGTAGAGGGCTTTGACGCCCTGCGCCTGCGCGTTGTAGCTGCTCGGCGTGACGGCGGCGGTCTTCTCCTGCCCGATGCGCTCGAAGTAGGCGACAAAGGCCAGAAAAGCGGCGAAAAGGCCGAGGAGTATCCAGATTTCGGTGGCGATCCGTCTGCCGCGCATGGCCCTAGCCCCTTCCCGCCGCCAGCGCGGGAGCGCCGCCCTGTCCCTGGCTCGCCGCCTCCCGGATCAGTTCGCGCACCCGCTCGTACTCCCGCAGGCAGCGCAGATAGTCCGTCTCTGTCGTCGCCCGGTGGCCGTACCAGCGCCGGTCGAACTCCGCGCTGAGCGGCAGCATCGCCTCATAGAGACCGCGCGATCTCTGGCCGCGCAGCGCGCGCAGATAGTCGCCGTTCGTGCGCGCCCGGTCGTACTGAATCGCCCCAGCCCGATCCAGATGCAGCAGAATCGCCAGGAAGACCGCGCGGAACGCCCGCCGATAGTCGCCTTCGCTCGCATACTTCTGCGCCTGCTGGAGCCAGACATCCGGCTCGACGACTTTTTCTGCCTCGAAATCTTCGTGCGTATACGCAGTATGCATCGGGTCGCCGATCTCGCTCCGATAGCGCAAGTATTGCCGTATTAACTTGGACAAAAGCCATGCGCCCAGCAGGATGAACAGCCCGATGAAGAGCCATTGCAGGTAGAAACTGCCGCCCGATGCGGCGGCAACCTTGAAGAACGGCTTCAGGAAATCCCCGATGGCTTTCCAGAGGGCTTCCCACTTCTCGCCGAGCCAGCGCAGAATGCCCTCCAGCGGATTTCTGGCAGGCGCGGGCGGCTGGAACTCCGGGCTGGAGAGGATGCGATCCAGTCTGGCCCTGATCTCCGCCGGATCGGGCGGCGTGGCGGGGGCCTGCGCCAGAACTCGAACCTCCAGGCACAGACCTGCAGCCAGCAGGAGAGCCGGGGAGGAGAGTTTCCAAATCCAGGAACGCATCGCTACGGAGCCTCCGTTTCAGCAGGGGGGGCGGCAGGGGAAGCGGACGGTGGTCCCGCAGACACAGGAGGCGGTGGCGGCGGCCCGACCGAGGGAGAGACAGACTGCATCCCCGGGTAGCTGTAGCCTGTGGAGGAGGGCAGAAATTGCGGAGGTGGCAGGCCCGCCGAGAGCAGCCGGACATCCAGGCCCTCCCGCCGCACGCGATAGTCATAGTAGAGCAGGGTGAGAAAAATCATCCAGTAGGGCTGAAAAAAGAAGCCGACGGCAGAGCCGACCGCCGTCTGCGCGAGAAACTGCGGCAGCGGGGGCAGGCGCAGGAGTCGCAGCGCGGCCAGCGTCGAGTACTGGATGAGCGCCTGCAGTCCGAAGGTGACGATGGGCAGAAAAAAGACCGCCGCGAACGTGCGCCAGAAGCGCGCTTTGCCGACCAGCAGGGCGTTGCGCGCCGGGATCTCGGAGATGGAAAGCCCTTCCAGCACGATCAGCTGCGTGGTAAAAATGAAGAACCGGGCGATGACGGCCCAACTGATCAGGTAAGGAAGAACATAGATACAGAGCATGAGGAGCAGGACGGCGAATCCGCCGATGTCGTTCTGCATGGCGCTGTTCAGGAAACCTAAAGCGAGCATGAGGAGAAAGACGACCATTCCCACAACCAGTACCGCGAGAAAATAGACGCCGATAAAAACGAGCGAGACGATGGCCCAACCTCCGAGAAGCCGCAGTCCGTGCTTTAATGCGCCCCGGTAGGCGCGGCGCAGGGAGGTTGGACGGCCCAGATAGATGTCGGAGATAGCGGAGGCGATGGGGCCGGTCGCGATGATGAGCGAGGCGACCGCAATCAGAAAGTAGAAAAAGAGCGTAAACATCGCTCCGAAGACGGCCCCAACATCAGGGGAGCCGGAGCGAAAGCCCTCCGGCCCGAGCGTCTGCCGCAGGGAGTAGGAGAGGAGGTTCAGGATCACCTGCGTCGGCAGATGGATGACCGCCACGATCAGCGCCAGCGTGACAAAGTGGCGCTTGTACAGATCGAAGGCTTCGTCGAAGACGCCGCCGAGCGTCTGCGGCAGCAGCGCCTCCGTCATTCCGGCAGGCCCGGACGCCTCTAAAGAGAAAGCGTCTTCGCCTGCCGTCCCTGGAGGGCCGGGCGAAGGCATCCACGCATTCCTCTCATCTCCGCGCGCCATACGCATCCTCATCTCACCAACGATCTCTAGCTACAATAGACGAAAACGCGCCCTCTCGGTTTCTCTCTTCTCCCGGACGACAGTGCCGCCGTTACGGTCGCGGCGATTCCGTCTTATCCGTACTGGGATTCGCGGGCGGCGCGGCTCCCACGCCGCCGACCTTGCCGACCGAGACCGTGACCGTGACCGTCGCGATGCGCTGCCCATCCGAACCGTAGGCGGTCAGATCGGGAGGAATCAGCAGATTAGCCTTGATGGTCTGATCTCCACTGAGGGTCTTAATGGGAATGTCCTCGGTGGAGAGCGTGTAGAGCTGGTTGAGACGTTCGAGCGGCCCCTTCACCCGCACCTGGTTCGGCTTG
>DASRGL010000479.1:0-3300 GCA_035651115.1 Chthonomonadaceae bacterium | reverse complement strand
AATTCGGCGTGGCGCGGTGGGAACTGGCGGCGACGGCACAGCAGGCCCGAATCTGGTACGAGCCGTTTGCCAGGACGGTGCGCGCCGCGCTGCCCACGACGCCCCTCGGCCTGTTTCTGGCCGGCGGCGATCCGGCGGCAGAGACAAAGACCGCCGCCGACCTGCTGGTGGAGCGGTCGCTGCCCTGCGACTCGCTGGCCTGGCGCGCGGCGGGCGGCCTGACCGAAGAGACGCAGACCTTCCGCCGTCTCCGCAGCGTGCTGGCGGGCTATCCCGCACTCAAATCGGTGACACTCTGGCCGCGCCTGGTCGCTCCCGGTTCCGACGCCGCGTCTGCCGCGCGCTGTGTGGCGCAGGCGGCGCGCTGGGCCGACTTCGGCCCGCTCGATCAGCCGAACGCGCTCGGCGGCGTGGTGTCCGCCCTGCCGGAAACAGCCTCCGGCAAGGAGACTTCTGCCATTCTGTGGAACGCGCTGACGGCCTTGAACCGCGTCTCCGGGACGCGGCTGCGCGCGGAGAGCGACGACAGCGGTCTGCGCGGCCTGGCGGCGCGCGCGCCGGATGGCAGGCTCTCGATCCTGATATGGCGCGAAGGCGAGGCGCAGGGCGGAGAACTGCGCGCGCTGCTGCGCCTGCACGGGCTGATGGGCGCGGCGCGCGGCGGGCTGCGCATGGAACAGTTCCTCATAGATGCTGCGCATAACAGCGGAGCGACCGCCGCCGAACGGGAGGAGACGACGGGGAAGCCGGAAGCCGCGCCTCCGCCTGACCGGCTGGAGCGCGCCGCCTGGACCGACCTGCCTGCCAATGCGGGCGACATCGAACTGCCGCTGGTCTTCGCGCCCAACGCCGTGATGCTGCTCGAACTGCGCCCGCATCGCCCGCCGCCCGTGCAGATCACCCTGTCCGCGCCTCGCTTCACCTATATGAGCGGCGAGGAACTCCCCCTTATCGTCAACCTGCGCAACGGCACGAAGACGCCGCAGAGGGCCATCATTCAGTTGCAGAGTTCCCAGGCGGAACTCGTGCCGTCTCCCCTGGCGCGCACGGCGCTCGGCGCGCTGGCTCCGGGAGCCTCCCGCGCCTTCCGTTTCCGCCTGCCCGTGCCGGTGGTCGCGCGCGACACGCTGGCCTTTCTGAATGTGAATGTGGGCAGCGAGAGCCGCTGCGCGCTTGCCGTCCGGCTGGCCTCGCCCCTGGTCGCCACGCTGGACACGCCCCGCATAGACCTGACTGCGCCGGGCGCTGCGGGAACGGCGCGCGTGCGCCTGGTAAACCGGGCGAAGACGCGCCTCTCCGTGACGCTGCGGGCCTCCGGCAGCCGGGCCGGTTCCGCGCCATCGGAAGAGAGCGTAGAGGTTCCGGGCGGCGGCAGGCCGGTGGCGCGCGAGGTCGAGATAGCCGCGCCCGCCCGCGATCCGGGAAACTATCCGGTAGAGATTACCGTCAGGGATACCGGAGGCGCGCTGGCGGCGCTGACAGCGACGGTGGGCGTCCCCGTCCTCTGCCGGTATGCGGCGCAGATGCCGATCATTGACGGCGACCTGCGGGAGTGGGCGGACGCCGACCCGATGGGCATGGGGCGGCGCGAACAGGTCGGGGAGAAAGAGTGGCGCGGCCCCGCCGATCTGTCCGCCGTCGCCTACGCCAAATGGGACGACCGGTTTTTCTATTTCGCGTGCGCGGTCACGGACGACGCGCCGTTCCAGCCGTTCCCGGCAGCGGAACTCCAGCGCGGCGACTCGGTGGTGTTCGCGCTCTCCTCCGACCGCAGCGCGCCGTCCGACCGTTCCGGCTACGGCCCCGGCGATCACGAGATCGGCCTGGCTTTGCTCAACCTGACGCAGCCGGTCCTCTATCGCTTCGCCGGGCCGCCCGGCGTGGCGTCCGGGCCGATCTCGCGCAGCGTCGTCGCGATCCGGCGGGAAGGAACGCGCCTGTTTTACGAAGCCGCGATTCCCTGGACGGCGCTCGCCCCGGCAGCGCCGCGTGCGGGCGCGACCTACGGATTCTCGGTCGTCGTGAACGATAATGATGGACAGGGGCGCGGCTACATCGCCTGGGGGGGCGGCCTGGTTCCCGCTCGCCGTCCCGGACTGTTCCCGCCTCTGCGCCTGGTGAAATAGGTTCCATTCTAACGGAATACCGCTCCCTCCGTCAGGCCAAAGACCGCGCTGACGCGACCGAATCGGGCGGAGGGGAGAGAACGACTACTCAGGAGCGATCCCCGGCCCATGGCTTTTCGACTTCGGCGAATTCTGTTCGGCAAGCCGCTGCGCACCGAACATGCTGCCCATGAGCGGCTCTCCATCCCGCTTGCCCTGCCCATCTTCGCCTCGGACGCGCTGTCGTCGGTGGCCTACGCGACCGAGGCCATCCTGATCCAGTTGGCAGACGCCCGCGTGCCGCATGAACTGTTCGGCGTGTCGCGCTGGATCAGCCTGGGCATCGTCGCGCTGATCCTGATGGTGGTCATCTCCTACTGGCAGATCATCCACGCCTATCCGGGCGGCGGCGGGGCCTATATCGTCGCCAGAGAGAACCTGGGCGAGATCGCCGGGTTGATCGCGGCGGCTTCCCTGCTCGTGGACTATGTGCTGACGGTCGCAGTAAGCATCGCGGAAGGAGTGGCGGCAGCCCTGTCCGCCCTGCGCCAGTTCCCGCAACTGGAGACTCTGGAGGAACACAAGGTCTGGCTCTGCATCGCGATGCTCCTGATCATCACCTTTCTGAATCTGCGCGGCGTGCGCGAATCGGGCCTCTGGTTCGCCGCGCCCTCCTACCTGTTCATCTTCAGTATGCTCGGTCTGATCGCGTGGGGCGTGGGGCGGAGCGCGCTGGGGATGAAACCGGTGCAGGCGGTCGCGCCGCCTAATCCGGGCATCGGCTTGACCGGGGGCCTGACCCTGTTTCTGATACTGCGCGCCTTCTCGTCCGGCTGTTCGGCGCTGACGGGTATCGAGGCGGTCTCCAACGGCGTGCAGGCGTTCAGGAAGCCGGAAGCGCGCAATGCCGCCGTCACGCTCGTCATCCTGGGCGCGCTGCTGGCGGTGATGTTTACCGGCATCACCTATCTGTCTAATCACTACGGCATCGTGCCTGCCGAGCATCTGCCCGACTACGGCGGCGAGAATACGCACGAAACGGTCGTCTCGCAGATCGCGCGCGGCACGTTCGGCCTGAGTCTGCCCTACTACGTCATCCAGGCGGCGACGGCCCTGATTCTGCTGCTGGCCGCCAACACCAGTTTCGCCGGGTTTCCGCGCCTGGCCTCTATTCTCGCCGAGGACGGCTTTCTGC
>DASRGL010000478.1:0-5978 GCA_035651115.1 Chthonomonadaceae bacterium | reverse complement strand
GCCAGAGTATCTGAAAATGGCTACGGGCGACCGGATCGGCAGCCTGTCGGTAGCGGTTGGCTAACTCGTCGGTGCTCAAATGATCTTTGAGTTTTATCTGTCGTGGCATACAATGAGTATACCACCGGAGTTGATATTAGGCCGCCTCTCCGACCGTCTGGACGCTCGCCGCCCGCTCATGGTCGCGGCGGCCCTGCTGTCCGGCCTGGCCTATTTCGGCTACCGCTATGCGAACGGCCTGCCCGCCTTTCTGCTGCTGACGGCGCTGGGCATCAACGGCTATCTATACCTCAACGCAGTCGGCGGCGTGCTGATCGGGAGGATGGTCGGCAGTGTGGGGCGCGGCGGAACGACCTACGCCGGATACCGCGTCTGGGGTTCCGTCGGCTACATCGTCGTCACGCTGTTTCTCGGCTGGCTGCTCAGTCATCGGAGCGGGCCGCATCCGGGCCTGAGCCGGGAGGCGCTCGGCGTCGTCTTCACCTACGGCCCTCTGCTCTTTGTCGCCATCGCGCTCTCCGCCCTGTTCGTTCCCGACCGCAGCAGCGCGCCCGCGCCCGGAACGCGCGCCCAGCAACTCGGCCCGCTTCCGCTCAACCTGCGCCGGTTTCTGCTGGCCTATTTTCTCTATCAGTTCGCGCTCTATGGGGCCTCATCCTATCTGAGCCTCTATCTGAAATCGCTGCACGCGCAGCCCTATCAGATCACGAGCGTGTTTGCCGCCGGGGTCATCTGCGAGGTACTGGTCATGACGCGCGTGGGCCGCTTCTCCGACCTCTACGGACGGCGTCCGGCGCTCGCCATCGCCTTCCTGCTCATGCCCCTGCGCCTGCTGGCCTATATCCCGGCGACCGGCTGGCTCTGGGTGCTGGCGGTGCAGACGCTGCACGGCCTGAATTTCGGCATCATGGGAGCCATCGCTATCGTCTTCATCAACGACACGGCGACTGACCACAACCGGGGCGCGGCGCAGGCGCGGTTGGCGGCAGCAGGCGGACTGGCGACGGCGATCAGCCCGATGCTCTGCGGCTGGATCGCCCAGCGTTTCAGCATCGGCTGGATGTTCGCGGTCATGGCGGTCGTCGGGGCGGCAGGGGCCGTCGTCTTTCTCACGCAGGTGCAGGAGTCGCACCCGACGCCGCAGACCTGGACGACCCGCGCCCCGGCTTTTCTGCATCCGCTGCTGCGCCTGCTGACCGCGCCCCCATAAAACTTGCTCGCTTCCCGGCCCTCTCAAAGTACAGCAGAGGGAGAGATGGGGCTTGCAGAAGTATGGACGCGATGCTATAATAGACTTATGTCGGCCTGTTTTGCAGGAGCAGGAAGCGACTGCGACACAGGAGGCAAGGACGACCGATGGCACGTTCGCGCCCCGCCTTGCAGAAGGCGATCAATGAAATACTGGAGCGGCACGGCACGGGCGGCAAGCGCATGTCCTATCGCCAGGCCGAGCGGAAGACCGGCCTCTCTCCGGCGACCATCGGCGAACTGGCGCAGGGCAACGCGCGCACGCCGGAGACGCTGCGCCGCTTCGCGCGCGGGCTGGGTGAAGATGTCCATCGCCTGCTGCTGCTGGGCGGCTTCGTCCCGGAGGAGAACGAGATGCCGCAGGCCGCGCCGCCCGTCCCCTCGCTCGCTTCCGAGGCGATAGAGCCGGACGAACGCGAGTGGCTGGGCCGATTCGGGCAGGCGTTGGCGAAGATGCCGCCGGGGCGCGAACGCGATCTCTGGAAAGAGAACCTGCGCCGCAACACGGAACTGCTGGAAGCGTTTCTGGAGCGGCTGGCCCAGGAAGGCAGTCTGAAGGCTACGGAGGGCGCATCAGGCTCCCAAAAGGAAGCGACTTCGCAGGGAGAAAGCAACACCGATGAGCAGTAAGGATGAAGCGCGCAAGCGGCTGGCCGAGCGCGAGGCCGCACGATGCGCCCGCGTGGTCTTCCGTGAGATCATAGGCAGGCTGCCGCGCCCGGAAGCCTGGTATGTCTGGTATCTCTGTGAACGGCACGGCGGCCCGCCGCTCGTAGATGACCAGATGCCCCCGAATCAGATCGCCTACTGGGACGGCGAAGACATCGTCATAGATGGCCGCGCGTCCATCGCCGATCTCGTCGCTGCGATGCCGGAGGAACTGACCCACCGTCTCACGTCCCGCGAGACGCCCCGCTTCGAGCGGATGAACTACGGCTTGCAGCACGCCCATGAGGTCGGGCGCGAGGTCTTCCAGGAGATGGTCGGGCAGCGCGTCGCCGCCCTGTTCGCCCAGGCGCGCGAACGGCAGGAGTAGATGCGCCCCAACGCCCTCTCCATCATCATTCCGACGCTGAACGAGGAGAGAGGTCTCCTCGCCACGCTGGAGAACGTCGCGGCGTGCGCCCCGGACGCCGAGGTGCTGATCGTGGACGGCGGCAGCACGGACGCGACCCCGGAGTTGGCAGCGGCCTTTCTCGCAGGACGGGAGGGCTGGCATCTCCTGCACAGTGAGCGTGGGCGCGGGCGGCAGATGAACTTCGGAGCCGCCGCCGCGACCGGCGACGTTCTGCTCTTCCTCCACGCCGATACGCATCTTCCGCCCGACACGCCGCGCCTGCTGGCCTCGGCCCTGCAAGACCCGCGCGTTCTCGGCGGCAACTTTCGTATCCGTTTCGTGCCGCCCTCCCCTGTCGCCGACCTCTATACTCGCATCTACAACGCACGCTCCCGCTGGCGCCTCTTCTATGGCGACTCGGCGCTCTGGGTGCGCCGCGCCGTCTTCGAGGAACTCGGCGGCTACCCGCTGGAGCGAGTCATGGAGGACTTCGCGCTGGTGCTGCGCCTGCGCAAAGCGGGGAGACTGGTCTGCCTGCCCGCCGTCGTGGAGAGCAGCGCGCGGCGGTTTCAGGGCGCGCGGCGCAATACGATTTCGCTGCTGCGCTGGGGCTGGCTGCATCTGCTGCTGCTGTGCGGCGCGGGCGACGAGACGCTCGAACGCTTCTATCCGCCTGTGAGATAAGGGGAAGGTTCTGCTGTCGCTTTGGGGAGCGACAGCAGAACCGAGCGTCGCTACAATTCGCGGTGCGCTGCCTCCGCGACCACGGCCAGCCGGTGCAGGTAGCGGAAGAAGGCCGGACTCTGGCCCTGGAAGAGATTGGAGTCCACGAAGAATCTCAGCGCGGCGAGCGCGCCCGCGTTGCGCTCCGCCGTCGGGCGCACGACGGCGCAGAGCGGCAGTTGCAGCGACAGGAACTTGCACGGCCTCGTCATGACCGCGTGCCGTGTCTCCTCGTCAAGATCGGGAATGACCAGGCCATCGCCCGAATCGAACGGCTCTATGTCCTCCAGCGCATCGTGGAAGATGGAGAAATGAACCGCTTCCGTCGGCCCAATGGACGCCAGGATACGCAGCACGGTCAGGTTTGTCACCTTCTGCATCAGGGCCGGATAGAGGCTCGTGCCGCCCTGCTCGATGGAAGGGAAGTGGAACGCCGCGACGCGGGCGGCGGTCTGCAACTGAAGATCGGTCATGCTATCCGAAGTCGGGATCGCCGTCCGGTTGACAATGGTAAGTAACTGGGGGATCGTATCTCCGAAGTCCGGGTTGTCGCTGCTGCGATAGCGGTTGTACCAGCTTGTGTCTACCGTCAGATTCGTCAGGTTCGTCAGCCGCCCGATCTGCTGCGCGCCCTGCACGGGGACGCTGGGCAGCGTGCGGAAGGCATCCAGGTCTGCCGGTTCCTCGCCAGCCGCGACCAGGAAGGCGTTGAGGAAGGCGGCGTGGCTGAACTCATCATTCGTCGTGTCGCGGCTATACTGTGGAATGGCGTCGTCAATCTCGCTCAGGGCCGCCTGATAGCGCGGATTGTTGGTGGCGAGTTCGGCGTACTGCTGCCACAGATCGAATTCGATCTGCTCGAGGGCAGCCAGGAATCGGAGAATCGCGGCGTCTCCGCGCGTTAGTCGGCGGTCATCATCGCCCCTGTGTCCCCGGTGTGAGTCTCTGTCGGCAAATACCGGCGCGGCCCCTTCCAGGAAGCCCGTCATAGGAACCAGCGCAGCGGCTCCGGTCAGCGCAGCGCGGCGCAAAAAGGAACGGCGGTCCAGGCCCTTCCCTGGCTCAAAGTCTCTCTCCTGGGACACTGTCGCAGCCACGTCGCCGTGTCCATTTTCGATGCTGTTCATACAAGAACGCTCCTTCTCACATATTTCTTGGACCGGCCCGTTCCTAGGCTGGACCGATCCTGGGTCGTCTTGGTCTGAACGCGCGTCGTTTAGATATACTGAGTGCCAACGTTTTTGTCACGGAAGGTCTCCTATCGGTATGAAAACAGGCGTCGCATCGGGCAGGGAGAGCCAGGCCGTTTCTGCCCCGTGCGGCAAGGGATGGTCTGGTATAATAGAGGGCATGGAGACGACGGAGAAACAGAGCAAGATCATCGGCATTTTGGCCTTACAGGGCGATTTCGACGCGCACCGCAAGATGCTGGAAGAGCAGGTCGGCGCGCAGACGGCTTTTGTGCGGACGCCGGAAGAACTGGCCCCTGTGGACGCGCTCGTGCTGCCTGGCGGCGAAAGCACGACCATAGGGAAGCTGATGGAACGGAGCGGGCTGGACAAGGCCATACGGCAGCGCGCCGCCGCCGGAATGCCGCTCTACGGAACCTGCGCCGGGCTGATCCTGATGGCGAAGGAGATTGAGGGCCGCCCCAATCAGCCCACGCTCGATCTGCTGGATGTGCGCGTGGCCCGGAACGCCTTCGGGCGGCAGATAGACAGCTTCGAGGCCGATATTCCCTTCGCGCTCGGCGAACAGTCGGAGAAGCCTGTGCGCGGCGTCTTCATCCGCGCGCCCTATATCACCGAGGCCGCGCCGGACGTGCAGGTACTCAGCACGTTCGAGGACAAGATCGTGGGCGTGCGGCAGGGAAGCCTGCTCGGAATCGCCTTCCATCCCGAACTGACGGACGACCCCCGCATCCATGCCTATTTCGCGCAGATGGTCGAACAAAGCCAGGAGAAACGTTGATGCCCGATAGCCCGCCTTCCGAACGCGCCGCAGGCCCGGTCGTAGACATGTCGAACAGTCCGTATGCCGTGCTGCGCCCGGTTCCACTCTCCGCCGTGCAGTTGCAGGATGCGTTCTGGGAACCGCGCCGGGTCATCAACCGGGAGGTCACGCTGCCGACGCAGTTGCGCCAGTGCGAGGAGACGGGCCGCATTGACAACTTCCGCCGCGCCTCCGGCAAGAAGCGGATAGATTTCCAGGGCATCTTTTTCAACGACTCCGACGTGTACAAATGGGTCGAGGCGGCTTCCTTCTCGCTCGCCACGCATCCCGATCCGAAGCTGGAAGCCGACCTCGACGCCGTCATCGCCGAGATCGCCGCCGCGCAGCAGCCGGACGGCTACCTGAACACCTACTTTATGTTCGAGCGCGAGGCGGAGCGGTTCACCAACCTGAAGGACATGCACGAGATCTACTGCGCGGGCCATCTGATGCAGGCGGCGGTCGCGCACCATCGCGCCACCGGCAAGACGACGCTGCTCGATGTCGCCACGCGCCTCGCGGATCATCTCGACCGGGTGTTCGGGCCGGAACCCGGCAAACGCCCCGGCGCGTGCGGGCATGAAGAGGCGGAGATGGCCCTGGTCGAACTCTACCGCGAGACGGGGAACGACCGCTATCTCAAGCTGGCAAAGTTTATGATCGAGTCGCGTGGGCAGAAACCGCCCATTCTCGGCGGCAGTCCGTATCATCAGGATCATCTGCCGTTTGCGCAGCAGACCGAGATGACCGGCCACGCCGTCCGCCAACTCTATCTCTGCTGCGGCGCGGCGGATGTCGCGGCGGAAACGGGCGAGGACGGCTACCGGCAAGCCCTGGATGCGCTCTGGCGGAACTTCACCGAGAAGCGGATGTATGTCACGGGCGGGGCCGGTTCGCGCTGGGAGGGCGAGGCGTTCGGCGAGGACTACGAACTGCCCAACGACCGCGCCTATACGGA
>DASRGL010000477.1:0-10464 GCA_035651115.1 Chthonomonadaceae bacterium | reverse complement strand
CAATGCCCACGCAGGCGCAGAGACCGGAAGCAGCCGTGCGCGGTGTCACGGCGCGGGCCGTCGCGCTCGGCGCGCTGCTCACGCCGCTCAATGCCTTCTGGGTTATCCAGCTCGAACGGGTGATGTTCGGGCCTTTCCCTTCCACGATCTCCCTGTTCGCCAACGTCGTCTTCCTCCTCTTCCTCTTCGTCGGCCTGAACGCCCTGCTGCGCCGCTTCGCGCCGCGTCTCGCCTTTTCGCAGGGCGAACTGCTCACGACCTACACGATGATGGCGATTGCGACGGGGCTGGCCGGTTCCGATGGCGTTCCCATCCTGTGCCAGATTCTCCCGCACGGAGCCTGGTTCGGCGAGACGAACAAATGGACGGCGTTCCTCGGCGCGTTTCCCGACTGGCTCGTTATCAAAGACCGCGACATCATGCGCGGCCACTATCTCGGCGATTCCAGCTTTTACCGGCCCGATGTGCTGCGCGCCTGGATGACACCCATTCTGGCCTGGACGCTGTTTTTCTCGCTGCTGCTCTTCGTCGCGCACTGCATCAACGTGCTGGTGCGCCGCCAGTGGGCCGACCGGGAGCGGCTGACCTTCCCCATCATCTGGCTGCCGATGGAGATGACCGAGGGTGGTGTCGGGACAGCCTTCTTCACCAACAGGCTGATGTGGAGCGGATTTGCCATTGCTGCCGGGCTGAGCCTCTGGAACGGCATCGCTTTCTTGAAACCCTCCTTGCCGACCATCCCGCTCGGCATCAACGATCTCAAGCCTCTCTTCACCATCAAGCCCTGGAGCGCGATAGACTGGTTTCCGGTCACGTTCTACCCGTTCGTCCTGGGCCTGAGCTACCTGCTGCCCCTTGACCTGCTCTTCTCCTGCTGGTTCTTCTTCCTGCTCTGGAAAGGGCAGCTTGTCGTCTCAAACGCGATGGCCTGGGACACAGTGCATGATTTCCCATTTATCAAGGAGCAGGGGTTCGGCTCCCTAATGGGTCTGTTCGCCTTCTATCTCTGGACGGGACGACGTTATTATGCCCAGATTTGGAGAAGGGCGTTTGACCTAACCCCCCGTCCCCCTTCCCAGCGAGCCTGCGAGCGTTTTAGGGAAGGGGGGGACTCTGGTACTGACGGTTCCCCCTCTCCCACAACGTGGGAGAGGGGGGCAGGGGGTGAGGGGCCACAAGAAGCCCTCTCGGAGCGCACGGCCCTGCTGGGTATTGGGGTCGCGCTCATCGGGCTGATGTGTTTCTGCCTGGCGGCGCATGTGGCCTGGTGGGTGGCGGCGGCCTTCTTCGCCATCTATATTCCCACCATCATCGTCGTCACGCGCATCCGGGCCGAGTTGGGTTCGCCTGTCCATGATTTCCACTTCATGGGGCCGGACAACATGCTGCCCCGCGCCATCGGTACGACGCCCCTGCGCGAGAGCGACATGGCCTTCTTCACCTTCACCTTCTCCTTGACCCGCGCCCATCGCAGCGATACGATGCCCATTGGATTGGAAGGCTTGCAGATGGCCCGGATGCGCCAACTGGAGGCGCGGCGTATGTTCGGGGCGATCCTGCTGGCGACCGTCCTGGGAATCCTGAGCGTCTTCTGGGCCTTCGAGCATCAGGCGCACACCTTCGGCGCGGGGGCCAAGTTCAGCGACGGCTACTGGATGGCGCAGGAGGGTTTCGAGCGGATGAACAGTTGGGTCAACGGCACGCAGGACAAACGCCCGAACATCGGCGCGGTGACGGCTATGGGCGTCGGCCTGCTGACCACGCTGACGCTGCTCTTCTTCCGCCTGCGCTATTTCGGCTTCCCGCTCCATCCTATCGGCTACGCGGTCTCCTCCTCCTGGGCCATTCATCTGATGTGGCTGCCGATGCTGACCGCCTGGACGCTCAAAGGGCTGACGATGCGCTATGGAGGACTGCGCGCCTATCGCCGCTTCCTGCCCTTCTTCCTGGGCCTGGTTCTGGGCGACTGCGTGATGGGAAGCCTCTGGGCCTTGATGAGCCTGCTGCTCAATATGCGCACTTATAACTTTTTCGGAGCCTGAACCGGCCCCTCTGGGCCAAAAGGAGAAACCGATGAATCTCCAGCCGCTTCTGGAACAGCTAGACGAACTGGGCTATATGGTCGTGCCGGGCTTTCTCGACCGGGAGACGACCGCCGCCGTTCGCGAACATATTGATCGCCTCGCGCCGCCAAGACAGCCTGCCGACGTGCCAGACGTTCGGCGTATCCACGACCTGCGCCATCCCATTTCCGGCGAGATCATGCCCCGGCTCGCCTCCAATCCGGCCCTGCTCGACCTGGCGCAGACCATCCTGAAAATACGGCGGCGGGAAGACCTGCGCCTGCTGGAACAGGTGCTTATCCGCACCGATCCGAAGCCGCCTCCTTACGGGCCGGTCGGCTGGCACGTGGATTTCGCCTTCTTTCCCGACCAGTACGAATCCACGCCCCGGCGCACCTACTACCACATGGTACACGCCTGCAGCGCCGTCGAGCCGGGCGGCGGAGCCTTCATGATCGTTCCCGGCTCGCACAAGCAGACCTATGCGGCCACTGCGGCCCTTCAGACAGAGGAGGAGTTGGACGCCTTCAAACCGAACGTGGTAGAGAGAGCGGGCGTGAACCTCGACGAGGGTATCGAGGTCTGCGCGAACGAGGGCGATCTGATCGTCTTCAACCCGATGGCCGTTCACTCCGCCTCCGGCAACGCCCGTCCGCAGTCACGGTACGTCTATTTCGCCTCGTTCTTCGATGTGTCGGCGCAATGGCTCTGGAACCGGCTGCGCGCCATGAAGTATCGCGACAACTTCCCTGCTTCGCTGCACGACGGCCTGCCGCCGGAACTGCGCGGCCTGCTGGAATACTGAATATTAGCCCGGCGATTGAAATCGCACCTGCAAAAGCGCGTAGGGGCGCAGCAAGCAGCGCCCTGCCTGCGCCGACTCCGCATTCAGTCCGCGCAGGCGGACTTTGTGCTTTTCCAGACGCGAATTCATTCGCCGGGTTTAAAGGAGCCGCCTGATGCCCGTTCAACTGGAAAGTCCCTATCTCGACCGCAACGTCAACTGGCTGCGCGGCAACCTGCACGCGCACACCACGCTCAGCGACGGAGCCTCGCCGCCGGAAGAGGTGCTGGCCGATTACGAGAAATCTGGCTACGACTTCATGGCCCTCTCCGACCACGACCTGCTCGTGCCGGCGGAGAAATACCAGCCCTGCACCAAGATGACGCTGATTCCCGCCGACGAGGTGAGCGCGCGCGGGCCGCATATCCTCGCCGTGCAGATCCAGCGGATCGTGCCGCCAACGGTAGACCGGCAGAAGGTCATTGACCGGACGAACGCGCAGGGTGGCTTCGCCGTCATCAACCATCCGAACTGGCAGGATCATTTCAGCCACTGCCCGCACCGGCTGATGGAGCGATGGACGGGCTACACGGGTATCGAGATCTACAACGGCGTCATCGAGCGGCTGACGGGCAGCGCGCTGGCGCTCGACCGGTGGGACAGGCTGCTCGGAAGCGGACGGCGCGTGTGGGGCTTTGCGCACGACGACTCGCACCGCTCGACCGACATCGCGCGCGGCTGGAACGTCGTGCAGGCCGCCGACCGCAGCATCGAATCCCTCTGCGACGCCCTCAAAAACGGGCGCTTCTACGCCTCGACGGGAGTGGAGATCAGCCGAATCGCCGTCGAGGGCGACACGATCTCCGTCACCGCGCCGAACGCGCAGCGCATCCGCCTGCTGGGAACCTTCGGCAAGGAACTCGACTACAGGGATGCCAGCCAAGCGACCTTCCAGGTCACGGCGGACGCGGGCCGCTATGTGCGGGTGGAGTGTTACGGGGAGGGCGTGCGCGGCGCGTGGACGCAGCCGTTCTTTATTTTGCCGTAACCGGCACGGTCTCCAGCGGCGCATGGAGGAGGGCGGCGCAGCGCACGAGGTAGGCGTATTCGACGACGGACGCCAGCGTGAAGGCTCCCGCCGCGACCGACATCCCCGGCAGGCGGAGCAGGACGCCCAGGGTCAGCAGGGTGGCGTGCGTCAGCAGGTTGAGGCCCATGCCCTGATAGGCCGCCTTCGTCGCGCCGCCCGCCACCAGCAGGCCGCGCGCCCAGGAACCGAGCGCCGTGACCAGGGGCAGAAACACGCCGATACCGATTCCGATGCGCGTGTAGCTCTGCAAGTCGGCGGGCATACGCACGATCTCATGGAGATAGAGACCGAGCAGGGGCGTGGCGGCGATCAGCGCGGTCACGCCGGAAGTCGCGCCGCCGACGAGCCAGGTGAACTGCCGCAAGGCGGGCCGCGCTTCGGGCGCACGGGCCAGCGAGACGGTGATCTCTTGCAGCGCCAGGCCCCAGCCGCGCAACACCAGCAGCACCGTATAGACGACCGGCCAGGCAGCCAGAGTCGCTTTCGGGTCGGGCAGCCGCGCCAGCGCCGCCGAGGTCATCGGCTGGGCCAACAGAGTCAACAGTGTCGTGAAGGCGAGGGGCGCATGAAACTGCCAGATAGCGCGCTGTGTCAGCGTCTCGCCGGGCGGCGACGGCAGCGGCAGCACGTCCCGGCGCAGGATCGGCAGCGCAAAACCGGTCGTCGCGATGGCCTCGGTCACGACGGCGACCATCAGCGTAATTGCGCCGATCTGTGCGCCCGGCAGCCGTCCCCAGCGCGCCAGTCCGAACGCCGTCACAACGGTCACCGCCAGGCGGATCGCCGTTCCCCAGGAGACCCGGCGCGTCTGGCCGTGCCGCACCAGCACGCCCTGATGGAACCGCCGCCAGGCGATGGCCGCCGTCCAGAACAGCATGATCTGTAAGGCCGGACGCGCCGCCTGCATGATGGGTGCAGGCTGCCCCATCACGCGGCCCGTGACCGCATCGAAGAGGGGCGTAAAGGCGACCAGGCCCGTCACAGCGGTGCAGAGGAACGCGACGCGCAGCACGAACCGGCGCAGCGCCTGGAACGAATCGCCGTCCTTGACCAGCGCGATGGCCGTCGCCAGCAGCATGATGACCGGGCTTTCGACCAGCAGCGCCAGCGACATCGTCAGGCCCCAGGCGGCCAGATTGAGCGCCGGGTCGGGCAGACGCCCTATCGCGCCCTGCACCGCCGGGCCTTCCAGCATCATCAACTCGAAACTGACCGCCAGAGGCAGCCACAGCGCACAGACCGTTCGGAGACGCATCGTACCCTTTCCACGTCGGGGGGTTTGCCCCTCCTATGATACCTCATCCCCGGACGCGCGGCGACGGCTCTGCCATGAAAGGTATCGCATCATGCCCACGCCAACCGAGGCCGACTGGCCTGCCCTCGATGATATGGAAGCGCAGGTCGCATTCTATCGCGCCAACAGCTATGTCCCGCTGCCCGGTCTGCTCACGCCGGAGCAGGTGGATGCCCTCAACGCCGCCATGGACGAAGACCGCGAGCGCCACCGCTTCATGTGGTACTGCACCGGCTCGCCCGACTACAACTGCAACCTGCTGCTCACGCAGCCGGTCTTCGAGATCGCCATCCGGCAGCCGCACGCGCTGGCCCTGGTCGCGCGACTGATGGGCGGCCCGATCTGTTTCGAGGAACTGGCCGTGCGGCAGAACCCGGCCAGCAAGGAGGCGCACCCGACCGGATGGCATCGCGACCGGGGCCACTGGCTGGAGCATCCGCTGCATCTGGACTATCCGCAGATCATCTACTATCTGACCGATGTGGACGAGACGACCCACTGTTTCACTATCAGCCCGGAACCGGCAGACGGGGAGGCGCTGGAGACGGAGGCACAACTGCGGCGCGGGGGAACGGTCTACTTCTACGGCAAGGCGGGATCGGCCATCCTCTTCAACGCGGCGACGCTGCACGGCCTGACGACCCGCAAAACGGAACAGTATCGCCGGATCATCCAGGTCTACTACGGCCACCCGCACCGGCCTTTTCTGAGTGAGGTGTCGCTGATCCCGCCCCGGCTCTGGCGCGACCATCCCGACCCGGAGATACGCCGCTTCTACGGCAAACTCAACCGCTATAACCAGACGATGCACGCGGCCTTTGGAATAGAGATCCCGGCTTCCGGCGGGACGCTGCTTACTGATCCGCGTCTGGATTTGTAAACTCTGCTATCTCGACACGACGCGGAGAAGTGTAGTGTTCCAAGCGCGGCTCAATAAGAACGCCTGATAAAACCTCCCCCCTGCCCCCTCCTTCGTAAGGAGGGGGAGCCAGTCGGTGGCTTTCTCCTTCGTAAGGAGGGGGAGCCAGTCGGTGGCTCTCTCCTTCGTAAGGAGGGGGAGCATTCGGCTCTCCCCTCTTCCGCAGCGTGGGTCGCAAGAGCTGTCCCGAATCGTTTCGGAATCAGACAGCCCTTGCAGTAGGGGGCAGGGGTGAGGGCCGCTCCCTCCCTTTGCGAAGGGGAGGGCCGGGGTGGGGGGGCTTCACGGGGGTGAGGGCAGAATCGGGTGGGGGTTGGTTCGCCGCTCTTAGTGCATTTGCAAAAAGGGATGTTGTGAAAATGGTTTCGGGCCGAGTAAGCTAGAGACATGAGATGCTTGCTTACTTTGGTTGATGTAATCCTGCATCATGTCTCTCAACCGCTGTCAAAACGCCCCGAAAAGCCCGCCCGGAGGGGGCAGAGCGTTCGGCTGTTAACCGAAATGTTGATGGTTCGAGTCCATCACGGGGAGTTATTGGCAGACAACGGCTTTTATTAAAAGCCATTGTCAAATCCAGATTCTTTTATCAGATGGGGAAGCACAAGCTTCCCCCGCTTTTTTGTAGGTGAAAAGCTTTCTGTTGCCGTTCCGTGTGGCTTCCAGGCCGCTACTTGAACAGGGAAGTCCCACCCGAAAGGCTCTTTAGCGGCTGTTGAGGCGTTGGAGCAGTTGCGTGATCTGTTCTTGTTGCTCGGAATCCGGGTGGAGTTCCTGGGCCTTCCGCAACATCGCGCGCGCCTTTTCCGGTTGGTTCCGCTCCGCATAGAGGTAGGCCAGGCGCAGGTAGGGGATGAGGTAGCCGGGCGCTATCTGAACCGCCTTGAGATAGTCCGTTTCCGCCGCCGCCGCATCCTGTCCCTGATAGGCATTGTCCCCCTGAATGCGCATCTCGACCGCCTGCGCCCGCAGGTCGCCTATGTCCCGCATGGCGATCCGGGGCGGATCAAACGTATTGTGGATGGTGTGCATCAGCAGAACGGCCAGTTTCTGGCTGCTGACTCCCCACTCGCGCGCGAACTTCGGGTCGGCGGTGATCAGGAACCCGCCCGGAGCCTTCGGAGTACGCACGACCCACAAGCCGCGCGTCCGGCCCGTGCTGAGCCTCTTCCACCACGCAGGATCGGTCGTATGCACCTTTCGCATCCGGTCGGCGATCTTCTGGGCGCGCTGCTGTAGGGAGAGTCCTCCCGCCGAGGCGAGAACCTCGACTACCCGCTTCTTACGCTTCCCTACCTCCATGTCCACATAACCGATCTGCTTCCCACCTGGAGTCCTTGTCTCTCCGGCCAGGAAACGAGGCTGTGGGTCCGGCGCGCTGCGCAGGTCGCGGCCCTGCGCCAGGAGAGGCGCAGCCAGCATCAGGAGACAGCCCCATCCCGCCGCCCGCAGACTCAGGATACAGATTTTGCGTTTCACAAGCGATCCTCCATGGCCTCACAGAGTCGGGTCAGACTCCACATCTGCGCTCCCTGGGCGTTATGCGGAGGTCTGGCGGCTCTCAGGGCGCAACGATCTCGAAAATCACGTCGGACGTGTAGAAGGGCGAGTTATCCGTCTCGACATCTTCCACGCGCAGGTCGCGCGCGCCCTGAATGGTCTCGATCTTGCCGTTGGCAGGGAAAGCGCGTAACAGGGCCATCGCGCGCTCCTTGCTCTTGAACAGAATAGCGTTGACGCGCTCGGTGCCGATAGCGTCCGCGTAGTAGACGTGCTGGACACGTTCCCCGCGCGCATTGGTCGTGTCGGGTGGAAAACGGATCTCCTGCCCGGCGGAGACGCGGGTACTCTCCACATCCTCCTTCTTTGCGGGGGCAGGGAAAAGAAGGTTGATCGCGCCGCTGACGCCGCGTTCCATCACGACCAGGTAGCCGCCTGTCGCGCCGATCTGCGCGCGGAGGGTGAAGCGGCTGTTGCTGCCCTTGTCGGCATCGTCCGGCGATCCCTTCTTGAAGGTCGCCGTGTTCGGATCGAGCAGCAGTTTCAACTGATCGGGCCGGGGATTGGTCGCCAGGTAGTCGTCCCAGACGGTGCGCGGCGCGGGCGGCGGCGGGGTGGGAACCTCCTCCTTTTTGGGCAGGAACGGCAGGTCCTTGAACGCCGGGGTCAGTGTCGGATGCTGGGTATCGTCCGTCTCCTTGGCGACGTTGTCGTTGACCTTTTCCTCCACTTGCTTCCAGCGGGGTGGCTTGTTGAGGAGCATCGGCGCCAGGTAAAAACTGAAGACGCCATGCGGTTTCCCGTCCAGCACCATCTCTTTGGCGGTCTCCGTGCGTTTGGAGGCCGTAAAGTAGCAGACATCGCTCTGGCCGGAGAGATGCTGGGTCGTGTCGGCGCTGTTGGCTCTCGCGGGAGGCCGCCGTCTCCCGCTGCGCACGCGCAGGGGATAGAACCGGGTACGCCACTTCTTGTTGGGGTCGAAGGATCGGCTCATGCCCCCGGAGAAGCAGGCGTCCAGCAGCACCGTGCGGTTGGACGCGGGAACGGCCTTGATCGCCGTGTAGAGATCGTCCGCGCTCAGATAGACCGTTTCCGAGGCGTCGTAGGGCAGAAGGACGCTGCCGACCTCATCGGCCACCGAACCGTGTCCGGCAAAGTAGAAGGCAAACTGCTCGGTCGGCTTGCATCTGCGCTTCATCTCGTCCAGCGCCTTCAGGATTCCTTTGCGCGTCGCCTGCTTGTTGGTGATCTCAGCGACCGTGAACCCGTTGGCGCGCAGGCCCTCCGCAATGGTGGCGGCGTCGTTCACGCTGCCCTCCAGTTCGGCGGCGACCAGATTGGGATACTCGTTGACGCCGACGACCAGCGCCCTATCGGCGCGCGCGGCTGCCGCGCAGAGCAGCAACAGGGCCGGGAGCGACAGGACAGTTCGGCGGTAACTTGGCGTTCGCATCCAGCGTTGTTCCTTTCTCACCTGACAGCCGCAATCGGCAGGCGCTCATCCGCCAGCGGCGAGGGATAGAAGCGAGGGCGTTGGCTCTGCTGCTTTTTCTCGCGGACGATGCGTTCCACCTCATCGCGCACATAGGGGGCGACTTCATCCAGGTCCCAGCGGCCCTCGCGTCCCGGCGGAGGCGGGCGGCGGAGCGCTTCCAGGAGCTTATAGGTAAACGCGCCATGCTGCCAGGCTTCATCTTCATAGCTGCGCTCTTCCGGGCGGCAGGCCGTGAAAGAGTAGACGCTATGCCGGGCGGAGTGCAGCAGGTCGGTGTAGGTCTGTTCCAGATTGATGCTGCCGGAGTGGCAGGTATCCATGATCATCAGCACCGTCGCGTCTATCTGTTGGAGCCGCTGCAGCAGCGCCTCTCCGGCCAGGCCCGTTTGCGCGATCTCGCGATTGATGGTATCGTAGGTCGCCAGATAGTAACGCTCGCCGCCGCGCTGGCGATCCTGCGCCGGGCGGCCATGGCTGGCGACAAAGAAGATGAAGAGGTCGTTCGGCTTGATCTGTTTCTGTATGTCCGCCAGCGCGTTCAGCAGGTTCTGCTTTGTCGCCTGCCGATCCGTCAGCAGGGTGACGAACACATCCGAGAACAGCCGGTTCTTCTGTCCGCGATAGAAGTTGGCGATCCCCTCGGCATCCCGCACCGTATAGGTCAGCGGATCAATGGAACGGTCGGTGAAGACCGAGATGCCCACCGAGAGCAGGTAGAGCGCCGGGGGCCGGGACGGCTCCTCTGCCGCCTGGCAGACGACCCTGGCCTCGGCAGGCTCGCTCTGGCCGGAATCGTTGCGGCCCACGACGCGGATCACGTTCAGCGCGCCGCTGCGCAGCCGCACGCGCAGCGTCACCTCATCCGCGCGTTCCCCGGCCTCCTCGACCACCAGATCGCGCGCCCGCTCCTCGCTGACCAGCCGCGTGCTGACCCCGATCTGCAGCGCGACGGTCTTGGCAGGCGCGTTGGCGATACGCACCCGCACCTGCACCTCGGTCTTGTCGGTGACGAAACTGCCGTCGGCCTGGCGCGCGGATGGGGTGATAGCGACGATCTCGACACGGGGCAGTTTCGGAATCTCCGCAACGATGGTGACGACCGGATCGCTCTTTTTACCGGTCTCCTGATCGGCCAGGGCCAGCGCCTTGGGAACGTCGCCGGTCTCCAGCACATGCCGCAGGACATCCGGGCGATAGAACTGCTTATGAAACCGCGTCGCGACGTGGAACTCGGCCTCCTGATCCCGCCCCCGATTGACCTGCCAGCCGATGATGTCGTCCCCGGCGGGAGAGCTGGCATAGTAGCCGGGCGGCGTCCAGGC
>DASRGL010000476.1:0-3818 GCA_035651115.1 Chthonomonadaceae bacterium | reverse complement strand
CTGGTTGCTCTCGGCCTGCGTGAGCGCGGCCTGGGCATCGCTCAGCTCCAGCAGGGGCGAGATACCGGCCTGCTCGGAGACGCCCGCGTTGTAGCGCACGCGGGCCAGCCGGTACGCCTCCCGCGCCTGCGCCAATGCCTGATTGGCGACGGCGACGCGGTTGCGCGCCTGCACCAGATTCAGATACGCCTGCCGCACATCCAGCGTTACCAGGTCTACGGACTGCCGCCGGTTGGTCTCGGCGGTGGCGACATCGGCGCGGGCCTGCCGGACGCGGGCGCGCGCTAGGCCGCCCTCATAGAGCGGCAGGTCTATCCGCACGACGGCCTGCCAGCTTGTCTCTTTCGGCGAGAAGCCCGCTGCATCCGGCGTATAGGAGAGACCCCACGAGAGGCCGAGCGTCGGCAGTTGGCTGCGCTGGGCCAGCAGAATACCCTTGCGCGCGGCGGCGATGTTCGTGTCGGCCTGCAATATCTCCGGGCGCGTCTTCAGCGCCTCGCGCAGGACGGCATCGTACTCCGGGCCGAGTTCCAGCGGGTCGTAGGTGGGCATCAGGGCGCTGCCGGGATTCTGTTCCGGTGGCGCGGCTGCCGGGGGCGCGGGATTCGGCGCCGGGTTCTGCTCCGGGGGCGGCGGGGCCGCGCCGGGGTTCGGGACCGGCCCGCCGGGCGTGATCGGCGGCACGGAGGGCGGCGCGACATCGGGCGGCGTCTCGACAGCGGCGGCGTCCGATACTTGCAGCGGCGTATTGATGTCTATGCCGATGGTGTTGTTCAGGCTGGCGATCGCCAGGCTGACGTTGTTGCGCGCCGTGATAAGCTGCTGCTGCGCATTGGCGACATCGGTCTGCGCGCGGATCACGTCGAAGCGGGCGACCGTCCCGGCGCGAAACTTGACCTCCGCATCGCGCAGGCGGTCGAGCGCGTTTTGCAGCGACTCGGTCGCCACATTGACCAGCGCCTGATTGCGCAGCACGTTGTAGAAGGCCGTCTTCACATCCAACACAACCTGATTGCGCGTGCGGTTGATGTCCAGGCGCGCGGCGATCTCCTGGAACTGCGCCTGCTGGGTGGCGGCGCGCAGCAGGCCGGAGATGTCGAGCGGCAGGGTGGCCTGCACGCCGATCTGCCGCTGATCCGCATTGACCAGGGGTATGCGCAGACCGTTGATATTGACTGACTGTCCCTCGTCCAGGCGCGTATAGGTCAGGTTCGCGCCGAGCGTGGGGTTGAAGGCGGCGCGCGTTTCCGAGGTGCGGCCCTGCGCGCGCAGCAGGCTCTCTTCGGCCAGCGCCAGCGATTTATTGGTCGCCAGCGCGATGGCGACGGCATCGTTCAATGTCAAGGGCTGCGCCTGCACGCGCCCGCCCAACTGGTTGAGGGTCGGCGAGACCTGCAGCGGCTTTTCGGGCTTCGGGATCGGCGCGGCGGGCGCGGGAACCGGCGCTTGCAGTCCCGTCGGCGGCGGGGTCTGCGGCAGGTTCGCCACGCCTCCCGGCGGCGGATTCTGCGTCTGCGCGGCGCATGGCGCGGCCGCGAGGCTCAGCGCCAGCGCCGCCAGTATCGTGTGAGGTTGCTTCTTCTGCCGGAACGCGCTTCGGGGCGCGTTCCGGCGGATCAAGGGGGCCAGGTCTCGTAACATCACGTCTTCGCTCTCCACTGGGTTTATTATTCTCCAGGGTGTTGTTCGGCGCGCTCCAGGGTCGCCTGCATCCGGCTCATGAAGTCGCGCAGGGTATCAATCTTGAACAGCAACAGTCCCTCGCCGGAAGGATGCTTCCAGATCAGCAGCTTGTCGCCCGGCTGGATGCCGATCTCCTTGCGGGCTTCTGCCGGGATGACGATCTGGCCGCGCTCGCCGACGGTGGCTGCGCCGTAAAAGCACTCTTCGATATCGGGCTTGTCGCTCTTGCTCGCCATAGTACGGGAACTGCTTGCCTTTCTGACACAGGGCCGCTCGTCTCGCCGCCAGCAGACGAACCGCTGTGCTGCCATGTGTGAAAAGTATGTTTTTTCCTACAAATCGGCTTTCTCAATATTTATCTACGCAGCGAGAACCTTGCCGGTTGCGTTCGTGCCGCTTTTTGCCCGCTAATTTTCCGCGCGGCGCAGTCCCTCGTACAGCAGCATGTAGGCACGTTCTGAGGCGGCGGTCAGGTCGTCGTCGGTCTCCGACTGCGCCCAGGTGTAGAGAACCTGAAAGTGAGTATGCACCAGAGCATAGGCCAGGCTCTCCGCGGGCAGATCGTCGCGCAGTTCCCGATGTCTCTGCTGAAGCCGCACCAGTTCCGTGATGATGGCGATGGCGCTCTCTTTGACGCCCAGGCTGGCAGCGCGGACCGCCGGATTCGTCAGCGAGAGCGCCAGCAGCGTCCGCATCAGGCTCTTGCTCCGCTTGTCCTGTTCGGCCGTCTGATGCCCTATCGCCATGACACGCTCCCAGATGGAAGGGACGGGCGGCTCCTGCGCGTCCTGCAGGGCGGTCAACATCGCTTGTAGCGGCTCGGTGAACCGGCGCAACTGCAGCTCGAAAAGATAGGCGACGATGGCCTCTTTGCTGTCGAAATAGTTGAAAAAAGTTCCCTTGCCTACCTCGGCGGCTTCGGTGATCATCTCCACCGTGACGGAATCGAAATCGCGCTCGGAGAAGAGATTCAGCGCCGCCTCGAACAGGCGCTCCCGCGTTTCAGTTCGGCGGCGTTCCCGACGCGACGACGGCGGCGCTGCCGAACGTTCCTCGGAGGAGCCTGCCCGCGACGGAGCGGATGCTTTGCGACTCACACGACCCTCCCCCCAAAAAACTGACCCTCGGTCAACTTTGACGACAAAGCGTACCCGATGAGGCGCGGCGTTGTCAAGAGCAGGAGATTCCTCGCCTGTGTCTAAATGGTATCGGTTGAGCTTCAGCCGAATGCGGCTGGAAGCCTGGAAAGGAGTCGCACTGTCTTGACGGAACGCACTCGCCTCACCATCGGACTGCTGTTATTACTGTTCGGCCTGCTGCCCGGCTGCACCACCGGGCGCAAAGTCGGCGAGAACGGGGGGAACGGAGGCGCGGCCTCCCCCTCGGCTGCCGCCAATACGCTGCGCTACGCCCTGACCACCGAGCCGACCACGCTCGACCCGGCGACCGTGCAGGACGGCACGACGATTGACCTGCTGCAATCCATCTTCGAGGGGCTGGTCGCCTGGGACGAGCATAACCAGATCGTGCCGAACATCGCGGCGAAGTGGGACGTGACGGGCGGCGGAACCGTCTACACGTTCCATCTCAAGCACGGGGTCAAGTTCCATAACGGGCGCGAGGTCCATGCAGACGATTTCAAGTACAGCCTGGAACGAGCCTGCAACCCGGAAACGAAGTCGCAGACCGTCTCCAGCTACCTCAACGACATCGTGGGCGCGAACGACCTGATCAACGGCAAGCCCGGCGTCAAGGAGATCTCCGGCGTCAAAGTCCTCGATCCCTACACCTTGCAGATCACCATAGACGCGCCTAAATCCTACTGGCTCGGCAAGCTGACCTACCCGACCGGCTACGTGGTCTGCAAGGAGGCCATCGCGAAGAGCGGCGGACGGGTAGACGAGACCTCGGCCATCGGAACCGGGCCGTTCAAGCTGACGGAGTTCCGGCAGGGCTATCAGGTGACGCTGGCGGCCAACCCGGACTATCACAACGGCCGGCCCAAACTCGATGGCATCGCGCGGCCCATTATCAAGGATGCGACGACGCGCCTGAACAAGTACGAGGCGGGCGAACTCGATATCGTAGATGTCTCCCCGCGCGACCTGGATCGAATCAACCAGGATGCCACGCTC
>DASRGL010000475.1:0-4300 GCA_035651115.1 Chthonomonadaceae bacterium | reverse complement strand
CCTTCGCGGAGCATCTGCACCGGCACGGCGACCGTCGGGAAGGCCAGGCGCTCCCGATCCACCCACTGCCGCCGCAGCAGGATGACGATGCAGAGCGTCGCCAGCGCGAAGAGGGCCATGAAGCCGATCCAGGCTACCATCGGCTGCACCCAGAGCGCCCACGGCACGCGGGCATTCCCCTGATAGAAGCCCTTGAGCGCCTCCTTGTCGCGCAGCGCGATCCAGCCGGGGATATACTGATGGAACAGCCCGGCCCAGCCGTTGCTGGAATCGGCGTAGTGGAACGCGGCGGTGATGCCCGGCACGATGAAATGGATGCCGCCGGACGAACTGATGACCGTCGAGACGGTCATCATGCAGTAGATGACGAGCAGTTCGGCGCTGGTGAAGGCAAGCGGGCGCAGAAAGCGGGTGAGGACGAGATTGACGATGACCAGCAGGAACAGGACGTTGAACGCGCCGACGGGGATGCTGGTGTTGGCAAGAGCGGTATGGCCCCTGCCGCCCAGAATCAGTTCGGCCCAGTGAATCCAGAGATCGGTCAGCGCCGTGAAGATCAGGCCGAGCGTGAGCGCCCGCCAGGTCAGCCCGGACTCCCGCCGCGAACCGAGCGGGCGGGCTTGGGGCGCAGTGTCTTCTGAAAGGGGCGCAACTCTGGCTGTCGAGGATGGTCGCATAGGGCAGGTTCCTGTTCCTGGCGTGGGATGGTCATGCTGTCTGGCCTCTATTTCGACGCCATCCACGCGGTTCCTGCCTGCCCGCCCTCCCGGCTAGTGCAGGCTGTGCTTTAGCTTCCACCAGGCTTGCCGCGCCATCTTCCAGACCCCGCGATAGTAGCGGCCCGTCAGCGCGCTCACCAGCGCCTTCTCCAGCGCCGGATCGTTGGCGCCGCGCGCCCGCAGTTCGTCCAGGTTCTCTTGCAGAAAAACCTCGGTTCCATGCGCCAGAATAGGGGTTTTGGCGAGCATCCAGAGGTTCAGCCTGCGGTCGAACGTCTGGCAGCGGCCTTCCGCGCCGACGACGCGCAGGTTGACCAGCGTGCGCAGGCACTTCTCGCACAGGCCGCAGTTATAGGCGCTGCCCCGGTTCTCCCAGCAGACCCGCAGGTGCTTCATCGCGACCTCGGATCGGGCGATGGCTTCCACCTTCTTGACGCGCGTGGATTCGCAGCCGTCGTGAACCAGCGCGACCTCCTCCGTACTCCACAACGGGTCGAGATCGGGATGCGAACCCCAGGGGAAGAGCTGGTCGAACGTGTAGCTGGAGGGGATGTAGACGCGCGACAACTGCGCGGAGAGCAGGATGGCGACGGAGGCGAGGGCGGCCCCATGCTGTTGGTAGCCCCAGTGGGCATACGGCTCCGTCAGCCCCCGCATATTCGTCTCGATCTCGATCAGCTTTTTGCCCAGCGCCGCCGCCGCCTTCCGCAGTTCCCCGCTCACCATCTGCCAGAGTTCGTCGGCGTCGAGATCAATATCGAAGCCGTGAATGAGCAGCACGGTGTCTATCTCGTCCAGGTACTTGAGGGTGCTATAGAAGGAGTCCACGCCGCCGGAAAAGAAGCAGGCGGCTCCGCGTTTTTGCGGCAGGTCGTTGGTCGTCGGCATCCCTCCGGCGGGCGGCGTCACATGGATACGCACCGGCTGGTATTCGGGATACCATTCGGAGAAGATCTGCTGGATGCGCGCGATCCCCTTCAGAAGCCGGGGCGAGACGCAGCCTTCGACCTGTATATCGGCGCGCAGCTTCATAGCGGAAGGCAGGCAGGTGCAGAGAAACGGCTCGACGCTGTGGGCGACCGGCCCGGAGGAGACTGTGAAGTAGAGGGGATAGGTAACGCCGTCAACGACGCACTCGCTTGTCACGGTCGTGCTGTCGTCGGCTTTCTGGGTCAGCGTGGGAAAAGGGATCTGTATGGACGCGGCCATGCGCAGGGTCTCCTTCGCCTGCTCCGACGCAAGCCAGAGAGGTTGTTCCAAATCGCGGAATACCGCCCCGCTCGCTGCCGAGCGAAGCGATTTGCCCCCTTATCTAGCAATTATTGTGCCAGCTTGCGTCAGGTTCCTTCTCTGCCCGGCGAATGCAATGGCCCTCACCCCCCAACCCCCTCTCCCACGCTGCGGGAGAGGGGAGCGATCTCCCCCGGCCCCCTCCTTCGTAAGGAGGGGGAGCCAGTTGTTGGCTCTCTCCTTCGTAAGGAGGGGGAGGGCGTCCAGTCTGGCTCTCCCCTTGCGAAGAGGAAGAGGGGCGCATTGAGGCTCCCTCCCCCTGTTCTTGGGGGGAGGGGTCAGGGGTGGGGGGCCGCGTTTGCCTATTTTTGCAGACCGTCCGGGACGCCGTTGGGATAGACGGCCTGGATCGCGGCCTTGATCTTGGGAATGCGATGTTCCGGGTTCGGGTGCGTGCTGAAGAACTCTGGCGTTCGCCCCTGCTTGCTGAGGGAGGCCAGAATCTCCATGACGCGGATCATGGAGCGCGGATCGTAGCCCGCTTCCGACATCAGCTTCACGCCGAACTTGTCCGCTTCCAGTTCGTCGTTTCGGCTGAACTTCATAGAGATAAGCTGCCCGACGGCGGCGGCCAGCGCGGCGGTCTGCCCGGAACGCGGATCGTTCGGGTCGTAGGTCGCGACGCCGATAGCGCCGACAAGCCCCTGCGTCAGATTCTGCTTGGCAAGCTGCTCCGCGCTGTGCCGCCCGATGACATGCCCGACCTCATGGCCCAGCACGCCCGCCAACTCTCCCTCGGTATTCAGCTTGCGCAGCAGCCCTTCGGTAATAAAGACCTGCCCGCCCGGCAGCGCGAACGCATTGACGGTCTGCGGATCGGCCAGCAGGTGAAACTCGAAGCGGTAGGGGCTTCGTTCTGCATCCGAGTGCGCGACGATCCGCTGCCCGACCCGGTCTACCAGGGCTTGCCCCCGTTCGTCCTGCGCGAGTCCGCCGAACTCCTGCGCCATCTGTGGGGCGGCCTGTAGCCCCAGGGCGATCTCCTGCTGCGACGTCAGCGTGATGTGCTGCTTCTCGCCCGTCGTCGGATTGACCTGCTGCGATCCGAAATAGCTGAACAGCGCGTAACCGGCCATGATCAACGCGACCAGGAGGGACACGCCTCCCGCGCGACTTCTATTCATCGTTCGATCCTCCTTTGCCGCCTGCGCCAGTCTCTCTGCCTGCGAAGCGGCTGCATGACAGGACGGATTAACCGCCCGCCGGAGTTCCAGAAAACCAGCCAGGAATCCACGCAGGACACGAAGGAACACGAAGACAAGGTGGAGGGCCACCATCGGCCCTAATCCGTCATCATCGCTGTCCAGTACCCGCTCTCCACGACCGGAATATAGGCGGCAAAGCAGCCACGATACTGCGCCGCCACGCGCCCGGCGTACTCGGCCATCAGGTCGAGGACGCGCCCGTTCCACAGGTCTTCCTCGGTGATCCAGGGCAGCCACTCGTAGTGGCACAGCGAGAGCGTCACCTGCTGCTGGCTGAGGGCGGCCAGGCGATCCAGATAGCGGAAATCGAACTGGCCGGGCGCGGGATAGGTGCGGGCGAGCCAGGCCCCATCGCGGAACTCGGACAGCCCGAACTCTTCCCGGAAGAGCCGATAGTCGGCCTCCAACTGCGCGCCATGCCCGGTCAGTTCCAGTTGATGGAAATCGAGTTCCTGCTGCCAGTCCGGCGTGCCGCCGCGAATATGCCCGGCGTCGAACGCGCCCGCCAGTCTCCAGGACTGCATCGCTGCCCTCCTTCCAATGGACGCCCAACGCCTGCCGCCTAGCGCCCTTCCACAGAGGCTTTCTGCCGCTCCCACGCCTGGGCGTGCCGCTTCACTTCGGCAAGCTGCACGCGCCCCAGCCCGCCGCCGAAGGAGTCCGGCTCGATATTCTCCGGCTGATCGAGAATCTGCTGCCAGCGCCGCAGTTCGTCCAGGTAGGGCTGGCAGGGAATCCGGTTGCACTCCTCGTCGTGAATGTCGAACATGCCGATCTGCGCCCATTTCCCCGACTGCCAGTCCGGCATATCCACGCATGGGAGCAGGCAGACTCCTTGCAGGTCTATACCGTCGTTCAGCGCGATCAGCGACTCCTGCATGACCATGCGCAGCCATTCGGCGCGCTTGTCCTCATAGCCGCTCGTCTCCCCGATGATGAGAGGCCGGCGATAGCGTTCCCAGGCATAGCGCAGCATCTCGCTCAGCGGCTTGCGGCGCGGGTCGCGCGGCCCCAGGACGGTACGGCTGCCGTCCGCGTTCATCTGCGCCTGCGAAAAGTTGTAGACGTTGACCCCGACGATGTCCA
>DASRGL010000474.1:0-13190 GCA_035651115.1 Chthonomonadaceae bacterium | reverse complement strand
GCCAGGCAGTTGATCAACTGCTCGAAATCCGCCGCCTGCTCGCTGCTGGTCTGCGCCGCCGTCCCCGCGTTGAAAATGATGAAGTCGTCGGCCTTGTTGCCGCTGATCTTGTGCCGCTTGCGCAGCACCTCCCCGACCTCTTCCTGCGCCTTCTGCATCAGCGAGGTGCTGCGCCCCTGCACGCTCATGCCGCTCAGGACGTTCTCCCCTCCGAACAGCTTTTGCAGCGCGGTCGTGACCGGCACGTAGACGCGGTCATCTTCGTTCTGGAAACCGCTGCCGCCGCGCTCGGAAAATAGCCCGACGATCTTGAAGTTCTGCCCTTTGATATAGATACGGCGGCCCACGCACGGCCCGCTGTCGAACAGGTCTTTGTAGACTTGCCAGCCCAGCACGCAGACCATCCGCTTCGACTTGACATCCCGATCCGTAAAATAGGTGCCTTCGCGGAACTGGAATTTACGGATCAGCGGAAAGTCCGCGCCCGTTCCGAACACGGTCGTGTCCGTGTTCTTGTTGCCGAACTTGACCTGCGCGGAGCCGTTCTTCTCCGGCGAGACGCGCCGCACCGAGGGACAGCCGCGCAGAATCGCCGCCGCGTCGGCCAGTTTCAGCGTGGACACCGCGCCGAAACTGATGCCTCCGCGCCGGGAGCGTCCGGGAAAGACGGAGAGCGTGGTCGTTCCGAGCCGCTCGAAACGCCGCATCGAGGCGTCTCGCGAACCCTGGCCGAGCGCCACCGCGACGATGACCGCCGCCACGCCGAAGATGACGCCGAGCGTCGTCAGGAACGAACGCAGTTTGTTGGAGGCAAGGCCGCGAAGGGCCGAAGTCAGTCCTGCCAGCATGGTCGTACCTCATCGTGGGTGTTCAGGGATTGGCAGGGCTGTCTGCCTCACACCTGAACACCCGAACACCCGAACGCCTTTCTTATCTGCGGCCCGGCCCGCGTCCGCCGCCGAACGGATTGCCGCCCGGTGTCGCGGGACTCGGCTCGATGGTCTGCGTGATGACACGCTCGCCCTCGTTGACCCCACTGAGAATCTCGGTGGTATCGTTGCCTTCCAGCCCAATCTGCACCGGTTTCTTGGTGATCTTGACGCCGATGAGCAGATTGGGATCGGCCTCGCTCTCCTTGTCGGCGGGAGCGGGCTTGCCTCCGCTGACGACTTCGACAAAGTGATCCGTGCCGTTGGCGTCCGTCTTCAAAGCCTCGTTGGGAATGCTGAGGACATCGTCTTTTTTATCCACGATGAACTCGCAGGTCGCATTCATGCCGGGCTTGAGGAGCCGGAAGGAGGGAGCCGAGTTATCCACCTCGACCCGGACATGGACGGTCGTGACGTTCTGATCCACGACCGCCTGCGGTTCGATCTTGATGACCTTGCCCTCGAACGGCATGGTCGAATAGGCGTCGAAGGTGATGTCCACCTTCTGATCCAGGTCCACGCTGGCGACATCGGACTCGTCTACCTGCACGTCCACGTACATGCGCGAGATGTCGCCCAACTGCACGATGCTGGTCCCGGTCGAGTTGAACGACTGGCCGGACGTGATGATGGTTCCCTGCTCCACATACTTCTGAAGGATGACGCCGTCGCTGGGAGCGGTCACACGGGTGTCTTTCAACTGAACCTCAGCATTGGCGAACGAGGCTTTGGCGCGCTCTCCCGCCGCCCGCGCCTGCGCGATCTGGGTCACGCGGATCGCATCGTTGAGGCGTTCGGCCCGCGCCTCGCGCAGGCGGGCCTCCGCCTGCGCCGCCCCGGCCACCGCCTGCTGATAGTCCGCTTTCGCGGCCTCCGCCGCCTGCTGCTTCAACTGGACTTCGACCCGGTTGGCCTCCGCAGAGCGCAGCGCCGCCTCCAACTGCTTGACCCGCGCCTGCTGCGCCTGCAGGTCGTTGGCAAGTTCGGGCTGGATGGTGTTGATCTTCTCGCGGGCGCTCGTCAGGTTCGCCAGCGCCACCTCGTAGGTCGCCTGCGCCTCATCCACCTGCGACTGCGCGACAAAGCCTTTTTCCAGCAGGGTTTTCTGCCGCTTCAACTGGGCTTCGGAGTTCTTCACGTTGGCCTCGGCCTGGTGCAGCGCGGCGAGCGCGGCGGCGTTCTCCTGGGGATGCGAGGCGCTGGTCATCTGTTTCAGGCGGGCCTGTTCCGCCGCCAGGTTCGCTCTGGCGGTCTCGATGTTCGCCTCCGTCAGGTCTTTTTGCACCTCGGCCTGGCTGCGCGCCGATTCATAACGCGCTTTCGCGGAGGCGACGGCCGCCCGCGCCGAATTCAGGCTGGCCTCGGCGGTCTGGATCGAGACAAGAGTCTGCTGGCGCTGCAATGCCAGCGTCTTGCTGGTCTCTTCCACTCTGGCCCGGTTGGACTCGATGTCGGCGCGGGCGGAGTTGTAGGTGAGCAGCGTATCGGAAGGGTCTATCTCCGCGATCACCTGCCCTTTGGTGACGATGGTTCCCGGCTCGACCGGCAGACTGATGACGCGCCCTCCGGCGCGGCTTTTGATGTCTACCTTCGTCCAGGGGGTGAGAATGCCGGTCGCTGTGACCGTCTTTTTCACCTCATCGCGCTTGACGTTGGCGACACGGTACTGAATCTGGTCTTTGGCGGCGCTGGCGCGCAGGCTTCGCGTGATGAAGACTCCGCCCCAGATGAGAACCCCCAGCGCCGCCAGCGTAGCAAGGACGCGCTTGATCATGAGTCCCGACTTCCTTCCTGCCCCCCAGCCTGCCAGTGTACGATGGGATACATCCCTTCGCTGGGTGGCGTTCCGCCCAGTGTCCTGCGGACACAGTACCGATTGGGAGTTTACACCGTGTCCGCAGGACACTGAGCCGCAGGCTACAAAGCGAAGGAATTCATTCCATCGCCAAAACTACTTCACGGCTTTCGCCGGTTCCGGCTTTTTCGCGCCCGGCACGTTCGGCACATACTCCGGGTCGTTGCGCCCGATGTCGCGCTGCAAGCGCGCATCGGCGATATAAAAATCGTAGATGGACTGAACGAGATTGACCTGGGCCTGCACCAACTGGGCCTCCGCATTGATCACATCTATGATGTTGATCAGGCCGTTCCGCTGCTTTTCGAGCGCAGCGTCGTAGTTGATCTGCCCGGCGCGCACCGCTGTCTGGCTTGCCACGATGCTCCGGCGAGCCTGCTCGCGGGTCAGATAAGACTGCTCGACGTTCAGCCGCACCGCCTGCTGCAACTGATCGAGCGCGCGCCGCTCCTGCTCGAGCTGCGCTTTACTCTGGCGGACGGCGGCGCGCGTGCTGCCCCCATTGAACAGCGGATAAGAGATGGAGACGGTGAACTGCCGCTCTTCGCCCGCGTCCGGGTCGAGTTGATAGCCCTCGGTGATGTCGGCCTGCGCGCTGATGCCGTTATCTATATGGGCCAGGCGGACGTTGTAGCCCTGCGCGTTCACCCGCTCCTGCTGCGCCTTGATGTCGAGCCGGTTGTCGTAGGCGATCTGAACGTAGTGATCCAGGCTGTTCGTGTCCGGCGTCGTATCGGGCGGAGCGGCCTGCTGGTCGGCCAGAATCAAGGGCTGGGAAGTGACGACGCCCATCGCATTTTTGAGCGTCGCCTGATCCACGTTCAGATTGTTCTGCGCCTGCAGCAGCGCGACCTGCGCATTGGCGAGGTCCGATTCGGCCTGAAGCGTATCGGAGCGGGCGGCATTGCCGACCTCCACCTGCGCGCGAATGGACTCCAGCGTGGTCTGCGCGCGCCGCACGTTCTCTTCCTGCACGCGCACCAACTCCTGATCGCGGAGTACGTTATAGTACGCGGTAATGACGTTCAGAATCACATCCTGGCGTTGATTGCCCAGGCTATATTCGGCAGCGAACACATTGCGGCGGCTCAATCCGACGGAGGCTTCCCGCCGCCCCGTGTCCCAGATCAACTGCCGGGCGACGATGGCATCGGTGCGCGTCTCCGACTGGGAGGAGCCGCCGAAAGGGACGCCATTGATGAAGACCGTTCCGCCGGGCCGCAGGCTCGTGATATAGGAGAGACTGGGCGTGATCTGCGGATAGTAGCTGGAACGCGCCTGAGTCAGTTGGGCCTTCGCCGCCTCGGCCTGCGCCTGCGCGATGGCGATGGCGTTCTGCTGCTGCAAGCCGATGCGGATCGCACGTTCCAGCGTCAGCGGCTTGCTCAGGTCGGTATCTACCGGCGGGCCGACCATCGGGTTTTTCGGCAGGCCATAGCGCTGCTGGGCCGGGGTCCGTTGTATCTGCGGCGTCCCCACCTTCCCTGAGAGTCCGGCGGAACGGGAAGGAGCCTCTGGCTGCGCGGAGGGCGCGGCAGGAGCGGGCATGGGAGACGCAGCCACCGTCTTGGGTTGAGCATTCGGTTCCGACTGTCCGGCTTCGGCGTTCGTACCGGGAAGGCTTAACGCCACCAGGGATGCGAAGGCCAAAGCGCGGCAGCAGGCGGGACAATTCATGGGTCAATCTTCCTTTCGGAATGGGGTAGTCACCGGTCGTAAGCGCACTCATGCAGGGGCGGCGCGGGACAGCGCGTCGATTCCTCATTCTTCTGACGTTGCTTAATCGCAATGGTTCAGGAAATGTTCGGTATTTTGACCGGCGGGCGCGCTATTTGCGCGGCGACTGCCCGCGCACGCGGCGGGCCATCAGGTCTACGACAGGCTGCGCCTGCCCTGGTTCGGAAGCGCCCACGTCGGCAGCCCTGTTGGATGCGGGCGGTTCGTCGCAGGCGGGCAATGGGTATCCCTGCGCGGCCCGCAGGGCTTCCCCGGCGCGCGCCAGCACCTCCAGCCCCTGGATCACGGCCTGCTGCTCCTGTACGGTCAGGGATTCCCAGACCGCGCGGTGAGTCTGCTGATGGTCGGCCTCCGCGCGTCCCAGGATAGCGCGGCCCGCCGCACTGGTACGCAGCCGCACCACGCGCCGGTCTTCCGGGTCGGCGTGCCGCTCGACAAGCCCCCGCCGCACCAGCCGATCCGCCAACTGCGTGACGGTGGACTGCGAGACGCTCAATCGCTCGCTGAAATCCTTCATGGTCGCATCGGGCGTATGATGCACCGTCCAGAGCAGGCGCAGTTGGGCCAGTGGCAGCGCATCGAGTTCCGGGATGGGCGGCTCCTTGAACATCAGGGCGCGCATGACGCGATGCAGGGCGCGGCCCAGCGGCGGTTCGCCCGCGCATGGCGGCGCAGGCGCTTCCGGCGGGGCCGTCTTCGCAGCGCCAGCCGGGGCCGTGTTCTTCGTCCCGGCCTTAGAGACCACGCCACGAGGGCTGCGCATGTTTCGATTTTCCTGATTGTTTGGCAATGCGTATAGTTTACATAACCGAAGTATCCTTGTCAAGCGTTTTTTTGACCTGCCCCCATCCCACCGGGGGTCAGGTCATCCGCCTCCGAACGTAATCATAGAACCGATGGCTGGACGAACGCTCATGGCTCAGGCCGATGACGGGACACGGCACGCCCATGACAGTGAGCAGGTGGCTCTCGATGGCGCACAGATCGGTTTTGACATCCAGGGCGAGCAGATGGCGCAGGGAGCTGTCGGGAACATGGTACTCGTCCTCATCCAGGGCGGCGGCCCAGAAGGTCAATCGGCGGGCTTCCTCCCGGCCCATCTTCAGCTCGGCAAACTCCCGCGCAATGGTGTCGGCAATGGCCTCGTCCTGGTCACGGAACTCCGGCACGTACTTCTCCAGTGTGTCTATGGCATCGGCCAGGAAGACGCCGACCGCCACGCCCACGCCCCACCGGAACCCGGCGGCGGCGATAGCGGCGTCATCCGACGCGCCCGGCCCGCGCCGATACCGGATATATTGATAGACCACGCCCGGCCTCTCCCGGCCTTCCTGCCCGACGATCAGGCCGCGCTCCTTGAATTCGGCGATCTTCTCGCCCCATTCGCCGTGCGCCAGTTGATCGCCGTCCAACCCCATCTGCCGCATCACGTTCTGGTTCACCAGGTAGCACTTGCCGCCGCCCATCCGCACGCCGGTCTCCTCCTCGACCTCATGGCGCAGGTCGGCATCGTCGCGCAGCCCGCCGAGGTACAGGCCGCGCAGCACGTCCGCCGCCTCGACGCGCAGGTAGCGCAGCGTCCCCATGCCGAGCATCGGCTCGTTCCGCCCGTTGAGCAGATAGGCAGGCGGCTTCCCGGCGATGGTGAGGCGCACATACTCCGCGATGTCGTCAATGAGCGACTGGCGCTCGGCGCGAACGACCTCCGGGCTGAGGCGCAGGGCGCGCACGACGTCGTCCATCGTGGTATCCGGGTAGCGATGGCCGTTGAAAGAGCCGTGTCCTTCGTGGGCGCGGCCCTGTACGGACTGCGCCAGAATCAGTTGTTCGTTGGGCCAGGTGGTTCGCAGCGTATCGCGGTCGTCCAGCAGTTTGAAGTCGGCGCGCAGTTGATCGGCGGGCGCGGCGCCGTGCGGGGTTTTGCGCATCGGATTCGGTTCTCCTGGGAAGGATTCGTTCTATAGACGCAGGCCAATCGCCGTTTGCTTCCCTATTTTCCTTCTCCGCTGCATTTTTTTGTTTTCCCCTTCTTGACAAAACGCAAACCCTATGTTATGCTGTCCTCAAGGGCTTAACCGGTTAAGCGAACCGGTTAAGCAGACTGTGAGCGAGAGGCGATTCCAGAGTGGCAACGACGATACGCGATGTGGCGGAGCGCGCAGGCGTCTCGAAAGCGACGGTCTCCTATGTCCTGAATGGCCGGGAAGCGTCCATGCGCATTCCGGCCGAGACCAAGCGGCGCATTCTGGAAGCGGTTCGCGAACTCGGCTATCATCCCAACGCCCTGGCGCGCGGCCTGGCCCATAAGCGCACGGATACCATTGCGATCGTGATGCAGTATCCTGCCGTGTTCCAGGGTTGGTCGGGTTTTACCATCGAGATGATGCGCGGCGCGACCGACGCGGCGATCACGCTCGGCTACGATATTCTGCTGCACACCAAGCAGCCGGAAGCCAATCAAGAGCATCTGCTCGCGCAGGAGGTCGCGACGCTGACGGACGGGCGCGTGGATGGCGCGCTGCTGCTGCGCGATGTGGACGATCCGCTGGCGGATGCGCTCGACCGGCGCGGTTTCCCGACGGTGCTGATGTTCACGAGCGGCAGCCGTCCCGACCAGTGGTTCGTGGACTGCGATAACGTGCAGGGCGCGATTCTGGCGACGGAGCATCTGCTGGCGCTCGGCCATCGGCGCATCGTCCATCTCGCCGGGCCGCTGCGTTCCGGGCCGGGGCGCGACCGACGGCTCGGCTACCAGCAGGCGATGGAGCGCGCGGGCCTGGAAGCGCCTCCCGACTGGATCGTGGAACTGGCCTACTCCAGCGCGGACTTCCGCCCGGCAGTCCGGCTTTTCGAGAGGGGGGAGGACGAACGCCCGACCGCCGCATTTGCCTGGAGCGACGATGTCGCTATCGAGATGATGCGCGTGCTGCGCGAATTGGGGCTGCGCGTGCCGGAGGATGTGGCCGTCATCGGCTACGATTCGACGCCGCTCTGCGACCATACCGATCCGCCGCTGACCAGCGTGCGCCAGCCGATCTACGACATGGCCGGACAGGCGCTGACCCTGCTGACCCAGCGCATACGCGGCGAGGAAGTGACAACGACCCAACGGCTCGTCCCGCCGGAACTGGTGATACGCCGTTCCTGCGGCGCGCGCACATACTGAAATCTTGCCTGCTACAATGCGTTAATCCAAAGGAGGAACGAACGATGAAATCACCGCTGTCTGCTGAACGTCGTGGTTTTACCCTGATCGAGTTGCTCGTCGTTATTGCCATCATCGCCATTCTTGCCGCGATCCTGTTCCCGGTCTTCGCCAGGGCGCGGGAGCAGGCGCGCAGGACTTCCTGCCTCTCCAACATGAAGCAGATCGGACTGGCCCTGCACATGTACGCTCAGGACTATGACGAGGTGCTACCGGTGCGCTATGGTAGCTGGGACAATGTCGGCGACTACGAAAACGGCGAAGCGCGCACCTGGAAGAACATGCTGATGCCCTACATCAAGAGCCAGGCTGTCTTCAAGTGTCCGAGCAATGTGGCCGCGCAGGGAGGAAACTGGGTTCGAAAAGCGGACGGGACAGAGGGGCGTGGCAAGATCCCGGCGGGCTATGCGATGTGGCTGCCGGACAATGGCCTCTGCGCCCAGACCTGGATGAAGGGATGCAGCTATCCCCAGGCTACCGCGGGGCTACAGTACCCTGCCAATGAACTGATTATCATCGAGACGTCCATCATCTGGGCGGATACCGGCCCTTACCTGGCCTACTGCGAACCGTCCCCCTGCCAGGGCGCACGCGCTGGCGATGCCGATCTGGATCGGCAGGTTCCTGCGCCGTCTACCTGGTGGAGCGGACATGCCAAGAAGGCGGGCAACGTCATCTACATGGACAGCCATGCCAAGTACCGGAACACCCGCGCCACGTTCGTGGACGATCCGGGCCGCAACGAGAACGACTGGCGCTACAGCTACACCGAGGCGCAGGCGACCGCCAGTTGGATGAACACGGCCCCGAACGAGATGGACCTGTACCCGAACACCGACTAAGCGGCTTATCAGAGCCACGCGCTGCCGTGCCGCACCTGGCACGGCAGCCTTTTTATGGCCCCCTCCCTAACCCTCCCCCCAAGAACAGGGGGAGGGTTAGGGAGGGGGGCCAGCTTTTCATCATGCTCTTTCGCAACCGACTTGCTGCCCTACCCCTTCTCGGCACGGCAGCGTTCTGCCTCTCTCTCGTCGCGGTCGCTCCGGCGGCAGGGCGACCGCGTATGACCGACTCGTTTTCAAGGATCGGAGGCGTGGCCTTGACGACTCTTGCAGCGACACAGACGGAGAATCCCGCGCCCCTGACCGACGAGCAGCTTCTGACCGAGGTGCAGCGCCGCGCCTTTCGCTTCTTCTGGGAACAGTCCGACCCGAAGACCGGCCTGACCAATGACCGCGCCAAGAACTTCACGGAGAAAGACGATCAGACCGTCGCCAGCATCGCCAGCACAGGCTACGCGCTGACCGCCCTGCCCGTCGCCGTCGAACACAGGTGGATCGAGCGACAGGCCGCCTACGACCGCGCCCTGCGCACTCTCCGTTTCGTCCACGACAAGCTGCCCAACGTTCACGGCTGGCACTATCATTTCGTGGACAAGCGGACGGGCGAGCGCGTCTGGAAGTGCGAACTCTCCTCCATAGACACCTGCCTGCTGGTCATCGGCGCGCTTACCTGCGGCCAGTATTTCAAAGGCACGGAGGTCGAGCGCCTGGCAAACGCGATCTACGACCGGATGGACTGGACGTGGATGCGCACCAACGGCGGAACCCGGCCGAATAAAAAAGTCGTCTCTATGGGATGGAAGCCGGAGGATGGCTGGATCAAGTCCGATTGGGGCCACTACTGCGAACTGATGCTGCTCTATCTGCTCGGCCTCGGTTCCAAAACCGATCCCCTGCCCACCGATTCCTGGACGGCCTGGGAGCGCAACGTCGTCGAGTATCATGGGATGAAGACGCTGGCGGGCGGGCCGATCTTTATGCACCAGATGGCGCACGGCTATTACGACTTTCATAATCAGAAGGACAGCCTCGGCTGGGACTACTGGCAGACCTCGGTGGCCGCGACGCGCATGAACCGCCAATACTGCCTGGATCGTATGAAGACACGAAAGACCTACGGCCCGAACGTCTGGGGACTGAACGCCAGTGACGGCCCGGACGGCTACCGCGCCTACGGCGTCCTCGACGAGGAGGATGGCACGGTCTCGCCGACGGGGGCCATCGCCTCCCTCTCCTTCACGCCGGACTTATCGCTTGCCGCCGCGCGCACGATGTACCAGCAGTATGGCGCGAAGATATGGGGCCGCTACGGATTTAGCAACGCCTTTAACGTAGATAGAGACTGGTACGACCCGGACGTGATCGGGATTGACCTGGGCATGGCCCTGGTCGCCATCGAGAACTACCGGACAGGCTGGATATGGAAACTGCTGGCGTCGCACCCGGCCACGCGCCGCGCCTGGGCCGCCGCCGGATTTCACCCGTCGAAAGGAGTCAAGTCTGAACTATGAAAAACCGTGTCCCTCCGGGCGCTGTCATCGCCCTCATCGTCGTCGCCGTGATTGCCGTCGCATTCGCCTACCGGTCGCTCTCCGGCCATGCGCCCGCCTCCGTCTCCGAGGATACGCTGAAGAAGTACATGGAGAAGAAGGAGCAAGACCCCTGGGTGCAGCAGTCGCGGAAAACGGGGGCCGCGAATGCCGGGGCCAAACAGTAGTCCATGCGTTCTCGCCCTGCAATTCTCCTCGCGCTCGTTCTGGGCGGCGCGCTCCTGGGCCTGGCCTGCACGCCGACGCGCCAGGCTTTGCCGCATCAGGCGCAGCTCGACTCGGCGCAGCAGCTTGCCAGAGCGGGCCAGGCGGCGGAGGCCGAGCGCGTCTTGCAGGAAGTCGTGCAGGCCGACCCGAACTCCAGCGAGGCGTGGGAACAACTCGGACGCCTCTATATGCACGCGAAACGCTATCGGGACGCCATCGAGCCGCTGCGCCGCGTGACCAAATTGAAGCCGGAGACGCCCGGCGTCTACGGCAGGCTGGCCGAGTGCCTGCAACGGTCGGGCGATCCGGTTCATGCGCTGGAGCAGGCCCGCGAAGGGCTGAAACGCGACCCGAACGACGTGCGCGCCCTGGTCGCGGCGGCCAAAGTGGTCATCGCGCAGGGCAGCGAGCGCGAGGGACTGGAGTACGAGCGGCGGCTGGTGCAGATCAACCGGAACAATCCCGATTTCCTGATCATGTACGCCAAATCCCTGGTGCAGTACCGCCGCTACGACGAGGCCGCGCCCGTCCTCGCCAACCTCCTCCGCCTGGCCCCGAACAGCCCGGACGGCTACAACCTGCGCGGCCAGATCACCTTCTATCAGAACCCGACGCCGGAAGGATTGGCCCAGGCGGAAGCCGATTTTCAGAAGACGCTGCAGCTCAGTCCGGGCGCGTATCCGCCGCTGCTCTTTCTCGGCAGAATCGCCAACCGCCGCAACCAGCCGGAGAAGGCTATTGCCTATCTCCAGCAGGCCCGGCAGGGAGCGCCTTCGCGCGGCGAGGCGGACTTTGTCCTGGCGGAAGCCTACGAGCTGATGGGACAGAAAGCGAAGGCGGCGGAGGCGCGGCGCCGCTTCCAGGCATGGCGCGAGGCGGATGACCTGGAAAAGGCGCTGGTCAAACGCTGCTCCCTCGATTCGGACAACTTCGCCGACCATCTCCAACTCGGCCAGATCAAACTCCGCAAGCGCGAACTGATCGCCGCCGACTACTATCTCCGGCGCGCGCTCGAGTTGCGGCCCCAGGATGCGGAAGCCCGCGCTGCCGTCCGCCAGCTCGAATCTCTGACGAACGCCGCCCGCGCCAGCGCCTCATCGCCGACAGGAGGGCCGTGAATCGGTGCGTATCTGCCAGCGTCCTGCGCGATTCGGAATGGTTCTCGTGCTTGCCGTGCTGACCGGCTGCGGGTCGAAGCTGCCGCCGCCCGGCCCTCCTTCCCCTCCGGCTCCGCCGCAGCCTCCCGCCGCGCCTTCCGGCGCCGCGCTCTTCGAGGACGTGGCCCCGCGCGCGGGTATCCATTTCACGCCCTCCAACGGGGCAACGGGCAAGTTCTATTTTATCGAAAGCACGCCCGCCGGGTGCGCCTTCCTGGACTACGACAACGACGGCTTCCAGGACATCTTCCTCGTCCAGTCCGGCTCTTCCGAACCGGCCCAAACCGTCAAAGATCGCCCGCACTGCGCGCTCTACCACAACAACGGCGACGGCACGTTCACCGATGTGACCGCTGGTTCCGGGTTCGATCAAGATTTAGGCTATGGACAGGGCGTGACGGTCGGGGACTACGACAACGACGGCTTTCCCGACCTCTTCCTTACCGCTTATGGCGGCAACCACCTGTTCCACAACCAGAAGGGCAGCGGCAAGTTCACGGACATGACGGCGCAGATGGGGCTGGACAACGCGAAGGGCTATGCCACCAGCGCGGCGTTCGGGGACTACGACAACGACGGCAAACTCGATCTCTACGTCTGCTACTATACGCCCTGGAGTTGGGCCAATAATCGCTCCTGCACGGCTTCCGGCAGCCCCGACTATTGCAGCCCGGATGTCTACAACCCGGAGACGCATCATCTCTATCACAACGAGGGGAAGCGTTTTGTGGATGTGAGCGAGAAGGCGGGCATCACGAAGGCGAAAGGGCGCGGTCTCGGCGTCGGGTTTGTGGACTACGATAACGACGGCAGGCAGGATATTTTCGTCGCCAATGACCTGACGCCCAACATGCTCTGGCACAACAATGGCAACGGAACTTTTACAAATGTCGCGTTGCAGGCTGGATGCGCCTACGACAACACTGGGATCACGATGGCAGGCATGGGCATCGGCATTGCCGACTACGACCACAGCGGCCGGGAGAGCCTGTTCGTCGGCAACTTCAGCAATCAGCCCAACACGCTCTATCGGAATATGGGAAAGCTGTTTCGCGATGAGAGCTACGCCTCCGGCCTCGCGCTGCCGCACATGAAGTTCCTCACCTTCGGCTGCGAGTTCCTGGATTACGACAACGACGGATGGCTCGACCTGATGGTAGCGAACGGACACGTCCAGGTTACGGCGGACAAGCAGTTGGACGGCACGACGTACAAAGAGCGCAAGCAGCTTTTTCATAACGCCGGCAACGGCACGTTCACCGAGATCACCGCGCCGGGACAACTCGGAGATCTAGCCGTGCCGACCGTCGGACGAGGATTAGCCATCGGAGACTACGACAACGACGGCAGGCTCGATGCCCTCGTCAGCAGCCAGAACAGTCCCGTCCAACTCTTCCACAACAACGACAGGAGCGGCCATCACTGGGTCGGCTTCCTGACCGTCGGCACAAAAAGCAACCGGGAAGGCCGTCATGCCCGCTTGACGCTCATAGCCGGGGGCATGCAGCAGACCGGGACAGTACGGGCGGGATCGAGCTACTTGTCGGCCAGCGACCGGAGAGTCTATTTCGGGCTGGGAACGGCTACGAAGATAGACAGGGTGGAGATCCGTTGGCCGAGCGGGATGAAGGAGACCTTAAGGCAGGTCGTCCCGGACACAATCCACGTGGTTACCGAGGGCAAGGGCATCACCGGCAAGCTGCCGACG
>DASRGL010000473.1:0-31847 GCA_035651115.1 Chthonomonadaceae bacterium | reverse complement strand
CGGTCGAACTGCCAGTTCCGCTCGTGTCCGGCGGCGTGGTCGTTGTCGTGGAGGTCGTGGCTCCCGGCACGGTCTCGGTCGTCTTTGTAGTCGTGGTATGGGTGCTGCTTGTGCTGGTGCTTGGCCGCGAACTGCTGCTCGTGCTGGCCGGAGGCGTGGAGACCTCCGTCTCCTGGCTGCAACCGACGATTCCCAGCACACTCAGCGTCAGGACGGCGCCCAGCAAACCGAATCGCTTGTTCATCTCTATCTTCTCCCTTTCTTATCCGGTAGAACCTGTCCGAATCGCGACCGATAGACGGGAGAAGACGCTGTTTTGTTCCTCCGGTTACAGCAGAAAAGGGGAGACAGGCACGGCTTTCTGATGGCTTCTCTATTGCAGACGGGAAGCGTGCGCGCAGCCCCGGTTCGGCGGTCTTCCTCGGCGGCTGGACGCTCTCTCAGGGCGAGGGAGGACACTTCTCGGCAAAAGCATAGCCGCGCATCCGATCTATCTCGCGGCGGCTGCGGTCGAGGTAGTCGCGCAGTTCTTCCAGGCCGTATTCCCGCGCCAAAGCCCGCGCGCTCACGCCGGGCTTTCGGGCCTTCAGCACGAACCACTGCTCCCGATCCAGCCACTTCTCCTGCACGACCTCCTCGCCGTGTTCCGCCAGCAGCCGATCTCGCTTCTCGATGTTGAAGTTCTGATGGTAGATACCGCGATCCAGGTCGAGCGTGATGCGACTGATGTTGATGTCCGGGCTGCTCTCGTCCAGAATGCGCTCACCGGTGATGTCGTAGACCTGGCAATCGCGGGTGTAGGTGCTGGACACGATATAAAAATGATGGTTGATGGCGTGGGCCTGCAAGGAAGTTCCGGCGGAATAGGCGCTCGGCCAGACGACGAGTTCCGCGCCCTGGTCGGCCAGGCGCTTCCACACCTCCGGGAAGTTCACGTCGAAGCAGATCGCCATGCCAACGCGCCCGAAATCGGCCTGATAGACCGGCGCTTCCTCCCCAACGCTGACGGGCGGATTCAGGTCGTACTCGCTCCAGTAGGGATAGACCTTATTGTAGAGGCAGGCGATTTCGCCGTTCCGGTCCAGGAGAACGCCGGTGTTGAGCCTGCGCCCGCCTTCCGTCCGGTCTATCGGACAGATGAGATAGGTATGATGTTTTCGGGCCAGCGCGCGCATCGCCGTGAGGGTCGGGCCGTCCAGCGTCTCCGGCGGATCGTTCTGCCCCAAGCAGGTCTCCGGCAGAATGATCAGGTCGGCTCCCTGCGCGCCCTCTCTATCTACCAATCGCTCGATCTCTTCCAGCGGCTTGCCATGAAAGCTGAGACTGACCACGCGCGCCAGCCTTCCGATCTGCTCCGTCCTCGGTTCTGTGTATGTCGCCGTCTGCATATCTACAGCCTCCTCATTCGCCTATGATCTGCGCGACCGCTGCGAAATCGTCCTTGAGATGGGCGTAGAGCGCCTGATAGACCTTGTGGAAGCGGTCATAGGCGGCGTGGTTAGGCGCGCAGGGATCGGTCGAATCCTTGACCTGGATGGTGGCGCGGCAGGCTTCGGCGACGGACGGATAGACGCCGGTTCCCACGCCCGCCAACAGCGCGACGCCGAAGGCCGGGCCTTCGTCCACATTGATGGTGACGTGCGTGTGGCCGGTCACGTCCGCCTGAATCCGCCGCCAGACCTTGCTGCGCGCGCCGCCGCCGGACGCCCGCACCTGCCGGATGGGCAGTTTCATGGCCTCCATGATCGCGAACGAATCGCGCAGGCCGTAGGCGACGCCTTCCAGGATGGCGCGAGCGACAAAGGCGCGGTCGGTACGGCGTGTCAGGCCGAAGAGGACGCCGCGCGCGTTGGCATCGGGGTAGGGGGTGCGCTCGCCCGTCAGGTAGGGCAGGAAGATCAAGCCCTCGCTGCCGACTGGGGCCGTCTCCGCCTCCGCGCAGATCAGTTCATAAGGATCGCGGCCCAGCGCGCCGGAGACGACCTTCTCCGGCTGGCAGAAGGCGTCACGATACCACTGCAGCGAGCCGCCCGCCGAGAGCATGACGCCCATGAGATGCCATTTGCCCGGCACGGCATGGCAGAAGGTGTGCAGGCGCAACTGCGGGTCTACAATCGGTTCGTCGCTGAAGGCGAAGACCACGCCCGACGTGCCGACCGTCGCGGAGACGATGCCCGTTTCGACAATGCCGTTGCCGACCGCACCCGCCGCCTGGTCGCCGCCGCCGCCGACCACCGGCGTGCCGGCAGCCAGGCCGGTCGCTGCCGCCGCTTCCTCCGAGATGCGCCCCGAAACCTCCGGCGACTCGTAGGACTTGGGCATCCAGTCGCGCGGAATGCCGATGGCGTCCAGCATCTCCCAGGCCCATTCCCGCTTTTTGACGTTGAACAGCGCCGTGCCGGAGGCATCGGAGACTTCGGTGGCGTACTCCCCGGTCAGCCGGAGCCGGATATAGTCCTTCGGCAGCAGCACCTTGCGCACTTTTGCATAAGTTTCCGGCTCATTGTTGCGCAGCCAGACGATCTTGCCCGCCGTAAAGCCGGTCAGAACGGGATTGGAGATCAGTTCGACCACCTTCTCGCGCCCGACCGTCGCCGTGATCCAGTCGCACTCCGCCTGCGTGCGCTGATCGTTCCAGAGGAGGGCGCGGCGCAGCACGGCATCGTTCTCGTCCAGGAAGACGGAGCCGTGCATCTGGCCGGAAAGCCCCACGCCCTGGATCTCGCGCGGCGGAATGCCCGACTCCTGCAACACCTTCTGCACCGTGCCGCAGGTCGCCCCCCACCAGTCCGCCGGATCCTGCTCGCTCCACTGCGGTTTCGGCGTATAGAGCGGATACTCCTGGACGGCGCGGGCGCGCACGTGTCCGATCTCATCTATCAGGATCGTCTTCGTTCCACTGGTTCCAATATCAATGCCGACTAGGTAGGGCATGGTGAAGTCTCCTTCGGTTCCACAGATTCCTCGGCCCGCACCGATGCGGACGCCGAATAGAATGACTGCATTATAGAGTGACCGCCTATCCATGTCAAGAAGATTGACGTTGTATCTTGGCTGCGGCAACCGCTCCAGAGTCAGACGGGTGCATGCGGGTCACAGGCCGCCGAAGGCGGGAACAAATTTGCCCCGGCTCTTGACAAGACGTCGGACTTCGGTTATACTCAAATAAATCAGTCTATACTCATAGGGGAATAGACCGATAGACCGTTCGGCAGATCGTGCAGGAGTTCGGAGTGACGATGCTTCCCGCCAGCGCCAGAATTGACCGGGCCAATCCCTTGCCACGCCATTATCAAGTGCGGCAGATACTGCTGGATATGATTCAGTCCGGCCTCTGGCAGCCCGGCGAGAAGATACCAGCGGAGACCGAAATCGCGCAGGCACTCGGGATCAGCAAGATGACCGTTAACAAGGCGATCCTGGCTCTGACCAGTGAAGGAGTCTTCTACCGGGAAGTCGGGCGTGGAACCTTCGTGACGCAGACGCCGCAGGAGAGTATGGGTGCGCGCGGGCTTCCCGAAGGCGCGCAGGTCATCGAGGTCGTGATCGTGGGCGCGCCGGAGTACGTCTCCGATAACGAATACCTGTGTTCGCTGCTGCTCTCGATGCGCTGCTGCGTCAGCCCCTTAGAGGTCCAGTTGCGTCTGCGGCAGGCGCGCGGCGCCGAGTATGTAACCGTCTGGCAGGAAAGCCACGCGAGTGGATGGGTGCTGATCGCGCCGTTGCAGCAGGATGTCCCCGGCCTGAAAGCGTTGGCAGCAGCGGGGAGCCGTGCGGTCGTCCTGGGCGCGTCGTGGGAAGAGGTCGGTCTGCCCTGCGTAGATAGCGATAATGTCGGCGGTGCGGCGATGGCCGTCGAGCATCTGATCGCGCTGGGGCATCGCCATATCGGAATGCTCTATGGCGAAGCGGATTCGATTAACACCCGGGATCGCATTCGTGGGTTTCAGGACACGCTGCGTCGGCACGATCTGCCGTTCCGCGCGGACTGGATGATAGATGTCGGGTCGGATGCCTCCATCCTGGAAGCGGTCCGGCAGCGTCTCCGTACCTGGCAGACACAGGCGGAGGCTCCGAGCGCCCTGTTTGCGGCGGGTCCCTACATCGCCCGCCAGGTTCTCGACATTGCCCAGGAACTGGGCATCGCCGTGCCTACGGCTCTGTCTATCGTCGGCTTCGATGATCCGACCGCGGTGGCGGAAGCCTCGCCGGTGCTGACGACGGTGCGCCAGCCTTTGGAAGCCATGGCGAAGGAGGCAATCACGGCGCTGCGCGCGCAGTTGGCGGCTCCCGATGTTCTCAGCACACCGATGCGGCGCATTCTGCCCTGCCGCCTGCTCGTGCGTGACTCGACCGCGCCGCCCATGCGGGAAGCGCGATGATCCGCGCAGGCTTTCACGAACGGTCTTCGTTCAGAACCGTCCGGCCCAACCAGCGCCGGACAGGACAACCAAACCAGCAAGGAAAGGATATCCTCACCTGATGTCACAGAGAAAGTCCGGTTTTACTCTCATTGAGTTGCTCGTTGTAATCGCCATTATTGCGATTCTGGCAGCCATTCTATTCCCTGTTTTTGCGCAGGCCCGCGAAAAGGCGCGCGCGACTGCCTGCCTCTCCAACACCAAACAGATCGGCCTGGCGGTGCAGATGTATGCGCAGGACTATGACGAATCCTTCTTCGTCTCGCCCTGGCCCGGCGGCTGCCCGGATACCGGCTATTTCCTGACCGATCCCAACCAGCCGCGCGAACACTGGGCGGTGGCGCTCTATCCCTATGTGAAGAACGGCGGCATCTTCGACTGCCCGAGTTACAACGGCACGGTCTATGTAGCGGCCTACGCGCTCTGGGCCTGCGGCGATCCGGCTCGGAAGAAGGTCGTCCCGACGGTCGAGTATGGTCTGAACGAACTGATCTTCGGCAGCCTGACGCCCACGACGCTGGCCTCTATCCAGAGTCCGGCCAACATCGGCATCATCGCGGACAACAACTATATCTTTAGCTGGCACAACTGCCTGCTGGGGCCACTGGACTCCAAAGTGCGCAAATACTGGACCGAGGGCCGCGTCAATGATGCCGATGGCGACTGGACGTTCTACCAGGGGCATCCGCGCCACAGCGGCGGTATGAACTTCGTCTATGCCGACGGCCACTCCAAGTTTGCGCGCGCCTCCGACGCGGGCGGCAAGACCCATGCCTACGAACTCGGATTCTATCCGGTGCTGATGACCGATACGCAGTACGACACGGTGGGTCAGTGCGACGCCAACTGAGGCGCGCGTGGAAAGTCGTCGCCGCCTGGGGAGGCCAGGCGGCGTTACCGATGAGGAACGCGGCGTTACCGCAAGGGAAGCCGCAAAGTGAAAGAAGGAGACCTTCCCTGTGAGCAAACAGGTTTCGACGCCGGTCGCGATTGCTGTCGTGCTGGCAGTCGTCGTGGTGGCCGGGATATTTCTGTTCCGGGGCGTGACCGGCGGGCAGCAGGGCGACGGCAAGACGGGCAACATCGAGGCGGCGCCGCCCGCACCGAAGAAAGGCATCGTTCCCGGCGCGCCGCCCTCCATGACGGGCCGATAGCGCGTCGGGGCGTTTATCTCATACCAAACGAATGGCGGGACGGGAGAATTCTCCCGTCCCGCCTGATCTGGCTCCCACTTTCGGGTGAGGGCTTAACCCTGTTTTTTCGCGAGCGCCTGGCGAACGAGTTCGGGGATTTCGCTGGTGGCGTCGGCGACCGGGACGCCCGCCGCCTGCAACGCCGCGACTTTGGCCTGCGGCGTGCCGCTCGTGCCGGAGATGATCGCGCCTGCGTGTCCCATCCGTTTGCCGGGCGGCGCGGTGCGCCCGGAGATGAACCCCACGACCGGCTTCTTCATCGTCTTGATGATCTCCGCGCCCGCCTCCTCGTCGCTGCCGCCGATCTCGCCCACCATCACGATGGCCTCCGTCTGCGGATCGGCCTCGAACAGGGGCAGCACATCCACGAAGGTCGTGCCGATCATCGGGTCGCCGCCGATGCCGACGCCGGAGGACTGGCCCAGGCCCGCCCGCGTCAGTTCGTCGGCGATCTCGTAGGTCAGCGTGCCGCTGCGCGAGACGAGTCCGATGGGGCCAGGCGTGAAGATGCTGCCGGGAATGATGCCGATCTTGCTCTTGCCGGGCGAGATCAGTCCGGGGCAGTTGGGGCCGATCAGCCGCGTCCTGCCGTCGCGCTTGAGAATCGCGTTGACCTTGATCATGTCGGGGGTCGGAATGCCTTCGGAGATGCAGACGACCAGTGCGAGGCCTGCGGCTGCCGCCTCCATAATGGCGTCGGCGGCGTTCAGGCGGGCCGGTACGAAGATGACCGAGGCGTTTGCGCCCGTCGCTTTCACGGCGTCTTTTACCGTATCGAACACCGGCACGCCCTGCGCGACCTGACCGCCTTTGCCAGGCGTGACTCCTCCTACGACTTTCGTGCCGTACTCGATCATCTGGGCCGTGTGAAAGCCGCCATCCCGTCCGGTGATGCCCTGTACGATCACGCGGGTCGTCTCATCTATCAAAATACTCATGCGTCGCTATGCTCCATCTTCAGTGTCTTCGTCGTCCTCTGTTTCTGCTGCGTCTTCCTCTTCCGCCAGCAGTAGTTCGCCGTCGGCATCGTAAAAGCCTTCCGCTTCCGCGTAGATGATGCCGTCGGCGTTCTCCGCCAGGGCGCGCAGCGCCACATCGAGGGCAGCCCAGGCCGGATGATCCGCGTCGGCAAGCAGCGCGTCCAGAATCTGCCAGGCGTAAACGGCCTGCGTGCGGCGGAGGTGGTCGGCCACGATCAGCTTCCCGGCGGACTCGTCGCGGCTGCCGACGGCGTTCTGTGCGTCCTCTATCGCCTCGTTCGCCTCTTCATCCACGTCGGGCAGAAAGCGTTCCAGCAGCGCGACCTCATGGAACTCCGGCTCCGACCAGCGCAGAAAGGCGGTCTCCCACTCCGGCGCGTCCAACTCTTCCTCAGTCGCCTCGCCCGCGATGCCGACACCGAACCCTGCCGGATAGCCTGCCCGCCGCAGCGCGTCCAGCAGCGTGCGCAGCGCGGGCGCGTCCCGTTCCTGCGCGAACACCAGCAGAGGATGATCTTCCATGAGGCCGCCTTTCTGCCTTACGCTTGCCCGCTCGCCCCGACCATCCGCAGGCGGTTGCGCACGGCCTCGCGGGCCGCCGCTTTCACTGCGCGGGGATAGAGGGCGAAATCCATAAAGATCGGGGCGTCCGTCGTGCCGATGGCGGCGACAGCAGCCTTGAGCGCGGCGATGGTGACGGCGCGCACCTCGGTGTCTATGTTCACTTTGGCGATGCCCGCCGCGATCGCCTGCCCGATCGCCGCGTCGCCGACGCCGCTGCCGCCGTGCAGTGCCAGGGGAACGCCAGTCGCCTCTGCGATGGCGGCGATGCGCGAGACATCCAGGCGGGCGACCGGCAGCTTGCAGCCGTGTATCGTGCCGACGGCGGGCGCAAGGATGTCCAGGCCGGTCTCGTTGACGAACTTCTGTGCGGTCGGCGCGTCGGTGAGCAGGCTGGCGATCTGCTCCATGACAGCCTCGACATCGTCCTGCGGGCGCAGATGCCCGATCAGGCCGAGTTCCGCTTCGACGGCGATGCCTCGCGCGTGCGCCTTCTCTACAACAGCCCGCGTGCGCGCGATGTTCTCTTCCAGAGGCAGCGTCGAGCCGTCGAACATGACGGAGGTGAACCCGGCGTCGAGCGCGGCATCTATCAGCGCCTCGTCCGTCGCATGGTCGAGGTGCAGCCCGACCGGCACGCGCGCCCGCTCCGCCGCCTCCCGCACGATGCCGGACAACGCCGTGATGCCCCAGGTCGCGATGACTTCCGCCCACAACTGGATCAGGACAGGCGCACGCTCTTCCTCCGCCGTCTCGATGACGGCCTGAATCTGCTCTAGGTTATACGGCTCGAAGCCCGCAACGGCGTAACCTTTTTTGCAGGCGCGGCGCAGCATGTCGAGCGTGGACGCCAGCGGCACTAAGGTCTCCTTTGTCTGGCCCTCATCCCCGACCCCTTCTCCCTTTACCGCTCGCAGGACTGCGAGAATGCGCTAAGCACGCGCCAAACGATGGGCGCAGCCGCTTCTCGCGACGCTAGGGAGAAGGGAGCGAAACACGCATCTGTGCGTCTCGCTGTCACCCTGAGCGTAACGAGGGGCTTTTAAGATTCTTCGCTCCGCTCAGGGTGACAAACTGAAGCATCGGCTTGCGCTATAGTCTCCCCTCTCCCTAGCGCGGACACGCTTTATCGTCCGTGCGATGAAGGGAGAGGGGAAGGGGGTGAGGGTGAATATAATTTACCGCAGGATTTCCCTGTCTCCGGCGCGAATTCCTGCCTTGATTCCCGGAGGCTTGATCAAGCCGAGGTAAAGACCGAACCCGGAGGGAGCGAATCATGCCGATAGCCGCCGAATCGCGCAATGGCGTGGACACAAGGGCGCTGCTGGCCTCGCGGCGGCCTGGATGGGGCCTGCCGCAGCCCTTCTATACGGATGAGGCCGTGCTGAAGCTCGATATGGAGAAAATCTGGCGGCGCTACTGGCTCTATGTCGGCCATGCCAGCCAGATACCGCAGCCCGGCGACTACTTCACCTATACGCTCGGACACGACTCCCTGCTCATCATTCGGGATGACACCGGGCAGATCAACGCGCTGTTCAACGTCTGTCGGCATCGCGGCTCGCAGCTTTGCAGCGAATCGTCCGGGCAGATCAAGAAGCTGGTCTGTCCGTACCACCAGTGGGTCTATGAGCGAGACGGCGCGCTCTCCTCCGCCAGGCAGATGCCGGACGATTTCGATAGGTCGCAGTTCGGGCTGCACCGGGCGCACGTGCAGGTGCTGGAAGGGCTGATCTTCATCTGCCTGGCCGAGAACCCGCCCGACTTCGCCCCGACCGCGCGCGACTATCTGGCGCATCTGCGGCCCTACGAACTGGAGCGCACCAAAGTCTGTTTCGCGAAACGCTATGAGGTCAAGGCCAACTGGAAGCTGATCACCGAGAACTTCCGCGAGTGCTATCACTGCCCGGTCGGTCATCCCGAATACTGCCGGATCGTGTTCGGGCAGGGCTTGAATCTGCCGGTCAGCCGGGGCGAGCATGTGGCGGAGCGGATGCAGCACTACCAACGCCTGGGACTGGAGACGGCAGACGTACAGTTCACGCCGGACATCTGGTATCATTGTTCGCGGTATCCATTCGCGCCCGGTTTTACGACGCAGAGCCTCGACGGGCAGCCGGTCGCGCCGCTCCTGGGCCGCTTGAACGACCGGGACGCGGGCATTTTCGCCATCGTTCAGTATCCGAACTTCTGGCTGGAGGCCAGCAGCGATCACGTCTGGATCATGCGGATGACGCCGCTCTCGGCGACCGCGAGCGAGATCGCGCTGAGCTGGTTGGTGCGGGAAGAGGCGGTCGAGGGAGTAGACTATCAGGTGGAGCGCGTGCGGGGGTTCTGGAGTACGACGGGCGAGCAGGACTGGAAGCTGTGCGAGGACAACCAGGCCGGCATCCTGTCCAGCCGCTACGAACCCGGCCCCTACGCGCCGGAGGAGAGCGAGGTTGAGAAATTCGTCCTGTGGTATCTCAAACAGTTGGCGGTGTGAAGCGTGATCGAGCAGAGGGAACTATGGAGCCAGGCCGAGAGCCGTCCTGCCGCCCTGGAAAAGCCCAGCCCCATCCGATGGGCCATGCTGCTGCCGCTCGGCATCGGGCTGACGGCGCTGGACGCGGCCTGGATGACCTACATGGAACTGGCCTGGAACCAGGGCTATGCGACGCTGCTCTCGCTCTACTACAACGTCGTCTTTTCGCTGGTTCTGGCGCTGGTCGGCAACGCGGTCGTGCGGCGCGTCTGGCCGCGCGCGGCCCTGACGCAGCCGGAACTGCTGCTGCTGTTCGTCATGGGGACTATCGGCACATCGCTGGCGATGCTGACCGAGTACCTGATGTCCTCCCTGGCGTTTCCCTACCAGTATCTGCGCCTGGATAGCCGATGGAGCGGCAGCCTGCTCCCTTTTCTGCCGCGCGGCCTGACCGTCTCCGACGCGCAGGCCGTCAAGGACTACTATCTGGGGCAGGCGGTCTTATGGCGCTGGTCGGCGCTGCGCCCCTGGCTGCTGCCGTTCGTGGGGTGGGGGATATTCCTGCTGGCGTTGGTCTGGACGGGAATCTGCCTCTCCGCGCTCGTCTATGACCGCTGGCGGCATCAGGAGAAGATGCCGTTTCCGCTCGTGCAGATCCCGGTGATGCTGACCGAGCCGAAAGCCCCGTTCCTGCGCTCCGGCCTCTTCTGGCTCGGCTTTCTGCTGGCGGGCGGCGTGGACTTCATCAACCTGCTGCACTGGCTCTATCCTTCGATCCCGATGCTGCCTGTCAAGCGCGCGGAGTACGCCATTCCCGGCGCGATCCGCCCGTGGGATGCGCTCAATCCGATCTACTACTCCCTCAATCCGTTTCTGATTGGGCTGGAGTTCTTCCTGCCGCTCGACCTGCTGTTCTCGGTCTTTGTGTTCTACTGGGCGGGGCGGATGCAGGGCGTTCTCGTCGAGTACTGGGGCAGCGATCTGAGCAGTTCCGCCGAGATGGTCGCCCCCTACGTGCGGGAGCAGGCGTTCGGCGCGCTGATGGCGCTGCTGCTCTACGCCTTCTGGCGGGCGCGGGGCCAACTGCGGCGCACGGAGGACGGCCCGCCGCGCAAAGCTTTGACCGGGGCGGCGCTCGGAGCCGCCGTGATGATCGGCGTGCTGTGTTTCGGCGGCATGTCGCTCACGCTGGCCTGCTTGATCGTGCTGGTCTATCTGGCGGTCGCGCTCTCGCTGGCCCGCATCCGCGCGCAGTACGGGCCGCCGGCGGCAGGACTGCTCATTGCGGCCCCCGGCCCGATCCTCTACAGCCTGATCGGACGCGATACGCTCGGAACGCCCGGCCTGAGCGGGCTGGCCTGGACGCACTGGCTGGGCCGGGAGTTCTCCAACAATCCGCTCTCGCCGACGGTGGAAGGCATGGCCCTGCGGGAGCAGCGCGTCTCAAGGCACGCCCTGACCGCCTGCATCCTCGTTAGCGCCGCCGTCGGCTACGCCGCCACGTTCGGCACGGCCCTGATAACGGGCTACGCTCTCGGACACGGCACGGCCCATATGGGCAACACGCAGTTCTATTTCGGCAACGAGGCGTACATGCTCTTCTCGTCGCACCTGTCGGATCGGGTCGGCGGGCCGCATCTCGATTCGCTGGCGGCGATGGGCCTGGGCGGAGGACTGACGCTGCTGTTGCAAAGCCTGCGTTCCCGGTTCGTCGGCTTCCCGCTGCATCCGGTCGGCTATGCCATTGCCAGCACCTATAGTTCGGCGTTTCTCTGGTCCACCGCGCTGATTACCTGGCTGTTCAAGGTGCTGCTGATGCGCTACGCCGGGCTGAAAGGCTATCACCGGGCGGCTCCGTTCTTTCTCGGCCTGCTTCTGGGCGAGTTCGTGGTGGGCAGTTCGATCAGCCTGCTCGGCATCGCGCTCGGCAAGCAGATGTACGTTTTCTGGCCGTATTAGCCCCCCTCCTCGGTTTCAGGAGACACAACCGACGATGCTGCTCACAGCGATAGGGATACTTGCGATGACGATGCAAACACCGGAAGTGAAGGTGACGGTCGAAGGCGAACCCAGGCGGATCGTGACAGATGCGGGCGCGGGCGGCTACCAGGCATTCCCGGACATCTGCCGCCTGAAGAACGGCGATCTGCTCTGCGTCTTCTATGCGGGCTACGGACACGTCTCCCATCCCAACGCCGGTCTGCCCAACGGCGGGCGCATCTGCGCGGTGCGCTCTACCGACGACGGCCAGACCTGGAGCGCGCCCTGGACGGTCATAGACACGCCCGACGACGACCGCGATCCCTCCGTCTGCTGCCTGCCCGACGGCACACTCCTCTGCAACTTCTTCACCTATGGCCCGAATACGGAGTGCGATACCTGCCTCACACACTCGAAGGACGGCGGCAAGACGTGGAGCGCGCCGGAGATCGTCCTGCCGGGCTATGCGACCTCGTCTCCGATACGGCGGCTGCGTTCGGGGCGGCTGGCGCTGCCGGTCTACATGGTGGACGGGAACGGCAAGCGCGCCTTCGCCGCCGTCTGCCTCTCCGACGACCGAGGCAAGACCTGGAGTTCGCCGCGCCCCATCGGCCTGAAAGCGGGCAAAGTGCTGGATGAGACGGATGTGTTCGAGCGCAAGGACGGCACGCTGCTGGCGGTTCTGCGGCAGGTGATGTGCGGCGCGGAGTCGAAAGATGGCGGCAAGACCTGGGGGCCGGTCTACGACCTCGGCTTTCCCGGCCACTGTCCCTATCTGCTGGAAACTCCGACCGGCGTGCTGTTGATGGCGCATCGCCTGCCGGACACCTCCCTGCACTACAGCACAGACGAGGGCCGCACCTGGCACGGCCCGGTTTTGATAGACAAGGTGATCGGCGCATATCCCAGCATGGTTCTGCTGCGCGATGGGCGCGTTCTCTGCGTCTACTATGAAGAGGGAGAGCGTTCCGCTATCCGCGCTGCCACCCTCGCTGTTCGCTAGAACGACCGGCTCAAAACGTGATCGTCAGGCCGCCATCCACCACGAGAACCTGGCCCGTCATGTAGCTGTTGGCGGGCAGCGTCAGGAACAGGACAGCCTGCGCGACCTCCTCCGGCTCGCAGCCGCGCGCCAGCGGAATCCGCCGCCGCTTGACATAGTTCTCCAGAAACTCCGGCGTCGTGTGGGTATCCACGCCGTTCTGCACGGCCATCTGTGTATGCATAAAGCCCGGCGCGACCCCGTTCACCAGGATATTGTGCGGGGCCAGTTCGACCGCCAGGCAGCGTGTCAACTGGTCTATCGCGCCCTTCGCGATGCTGTAGGACGTGGAGTGGTCGGAGCCGGTAAAGGCCATGACCGAGGAGACGTTGACGATACGGCCTCCCTCGCCCTGCGCCGCCATCGCGCGGGCGGCGGCGCGGGCAAAGAAGAGCGAGCCGTAGAAGTTGACCCGCATCACCCGATCCCACTCTGCCTGCGGCGCGGCGAGGAAATCTACTTCGTCGTAGACGCCCGCATTGTTCACCAGAATGTCGAGCCGTCCGAACTGTTTTTGCGCCAGTTCGACCGCCTGCTGCGCCTGCGCCTCCTGCGCGATGTCCACCGGTATCCCGGCGGCCTGCCCGCCCGCCTGCCGGATGTCGGCGGCGGTCTTTTCCACCTCGTCCGGCTCCAGCGAGGCCACGACGACAGACGCGCCCTCTTCCGCCAGCAGCAGCGCGGACGCCCGTCCCAGTCCCCGGCCCGCGCCCGTCACGATGGCGACTTTGCCCTGCAATCGCATGTTCTTGCCCTCCTCCTCTGCGTATAAAAATCGGCGTTGCTTTCCTCTAGACTTTCGGCTATACTGGCGGCGACTCCTCTTCCGCCGGGCAAGCGGCGGAAAAGCAAATCTGCGTGACCGGAGGCGTGACGATGATGACGACACTGCTGGCCTGTTTCCTGCTGGCCGGAGTTGCGGCGATTCTGCAGGACGAGGGCGGCGCGACAGAGCAGCGCGCTGCCGGGGGCGGAGGCGCGGCGAAACCGGACGCCAACCTGCCGACCGTGCGGCTGCGCGATGCGCCCACACTGCGCTTTCGCGGGGCGGGCGGCCCGGAAGCCAGCTATGCCGGAGAGACCGACTGCAACAGCCCGGCCCACTGGGACGGCGACACGCTCTTTATTTTCAACTCCGCCGGGCATCCCTGGCGCAGTTCCGGCCCCGATCTGTTCCATCAGGATCAGTCGCATCAGGCCGTTCAGTTCGACAATCAGGTGAATGGCGGGCGCTGGTTTGAAAGCACCTATCGGGACGAGGACGGCACGCTCTATGGCTGGTATCACAACGAGCCGGGCGGCGTCTGCCCCGACCGCGCCGACGCGCGCCACCTGACCGCGCCCCGCATCGGCTGCGCCCGCTCGACCGATAACGGCGCGACCTGGCACGACCTCGGCTTCGTCATGGAAGCGCCCCCGAACAGCCTCCACTGCGCCGAGACGAAGAACCACTACTTCGCCGGAGGCAACGGCGACTTCTCCGTGCTGCTCGACGCGAAGAAGGAGTTCTTCTACTTCTTCATCAGCACCTACGGGGATTTCGCGGAGCAGGGGGTCTCGGTGGCGCGGATGCGCTGCGCCGACCGTGCGAACCCGGTCGGCAAGGTCTGGAAATGGCACAAAGGGAAATGGGAGGAGCCGGGACTGGGCGGCCACCTCACGCCGATCTTCCCGGCTAAAGTGGACTGGCATCGGGAGGACGCAGACGCCTTCTGGGGGCCGTCTATCCACTGGAACCACCATCTGCAACAGTATGTGATCCTGCTGAACCGGGCCAAAGACAAGGACTGGGCGCAGGAAGGAATCTATGTGACCTTCAATCGGGACATCGCGAACCCGAACGGCTGGAGTCCGCCGCAAAAGCTGGCGCTGCCGGAGTCGGCGCTCGGCTGGTATCCGCAGGTGATGGGACTCGACAGGGCGCAGCGCGAGACGGACAAACTCGCCGGGCGCGTGGCGCGTCTGTTTATTCGCGGCGAGTCGCGCTGGGAGATTCTGTTCCTGAAACCGGGCGAGCCGCCGGAGTGATAGGCGCGGGGCGGTGCGGGCGAAAGGGAGGGCGCGATCTGCCGCGCCCTCCGCGTCTCTCTACCGGCGTCAGCGCGCTCTGTCGAACAGCCTGCGATGGATCTCGGCGATCTGCTCCGGCGGAATCTTGGGCTTGCGGTCGTAGGTGAGCAGCCCGTTGATCTCCTGCTCGATGTCCGTCAACTGCGTGTAGCAGAAGCCGGAGACGAACGTGAGGTCGGCGATGCCCTCCATCAGGTCGCGATACTTTGCCAGCAGCTCCTCCGGCGTCCGGCAGGAACCGTAGGACTGATAGAGCCGATCCCACTGGTCTTCCGGCAGGTCGGGGACCATCAGGAAGCCGCCCACCTCCGTCAGCATGACCGGCTGCCCGCGATGCCGCGAGCCGCGCGCGAAGTGCCGGATGGGGTGCTTCGTCCAGGTCTTCTCCGGGATCGCGCCGCCGGTCATTGCTTCCGCATAGCGTTGGCGCAGCCCGTCGCCGGTCGGGGTGTAGTCGTGGATGGCGACGATGTCGGTCACGTCGGTATGCTCCCAGCCGTCGTTATCAATGACAGGCCGGTCGGGATCAAGGCGGCGGGTGATCTCGACGATGCGCTCCAGAAAGGCGTACTGGCCCGGATGGTCGTCGCGCAGGTCCGGCACGCCCCAGGACTCGTTGAGGGGAACCCAGGCGATGATCGAGGGGCTGTTGTAGTCGCGCCGGACGGCGCGCTCCCACTCGGCGATAAAGGTCTCCTCAGACTTGGAGGACCAGGCCCGCGCGTTCGCCATCTCGCCCCAGACCAGCAGGCCCAGCCGGTCGCACCAAAAGAGCCAGCGCGGGTCTTCGACCTTCTGGTGTTTTCTGGCCCCGTTGAAGCCGAACCGCTTGCACCACTCCACGTCGGCGCGGAGCGCCGCATCGGAGGGCGCGGTCATGCCGCCATCGGGCCAGTAGCCCTGATCCAGCGCCATCTTCAGATAGGTTGGCTCGCCATTGAGCAGCAGCCTTCCGTCGCGCAACTGCACTTCCCGCAGCCCGAAGTAGGACTCGACCTCATCGAGCAGTTCGCCGTTTTTGCGCAGGCGTACCTTCAGGCCGTAGAGGTGCGGCGTCTCCGGCGACCAGCGTTTGGGGTTCGGAATCCGCAGCAGCAGGCGCGGGGCCGCGCCCACGTTCTCGCGCACCGCCCGCGCCACGCGGGTCTCGCCATCCAGCGCCTCGGCCTCGACCTCCCAGCCGATAGAGGGCGCGTGCAGCAAGACCCGGACTTCCACGGCGTCGCCCTCGTCCACGTTCAGGATCGGCTTGAGGCGCAGTTCCTCGATGCGCAGGGGCGGGGCCGGTTCGAGCCAGACGGTCTGCCAGATGCCGGTCGTGCAGTAGTAGTCGCAGCCTTTCGGCCTGCCGCTGACCGCCTGCTTGCCGCGCGGCTGGTAGGCGTCCTGCGTGTCTTCGGCCCGCACCACGAGCCGGTTCACGCCGTCGCGCAGATAGGGCGCGATGTCGAACGTAAAGGGAACATGGCCGCCCTGGTTGTGACCGACTTCGCTGCCGTTGACCCAGACGGTCGTTCTGTAGTCCACCGCGCCGAAGTGGAGCAGGATGTCCCTGCCCTGCCAGTCGGCGGGAATCGTGAAGTCGCGGGCGTACCAGGCGACCTGGTAGATGTCCTGGTCATTGATGCCGGAGAGTTTGGTCTGATAGGCGAACGGCACGGTGATCTTGCGCGTAAACGCGCTCTGGTTCAGATGCCATCCGCGCCGCAAGCCCTGGTCGTAGGTGTCGGTCATGAACTCCCATTCCCCGTTGAGGTTCAGCCATTCGCGGCGCACGAACTGCGGGCGGGGATATTCCGGGCGGGGAAGTGGAGACGGAGCCGCCTCGGACAGGGCCGAGGGCGCAGCCTGTTTCTCATCCATCATAAGGCGTCATCCCTCTTTGGCCCCCCTCCCTGGCCCTCCCCCAAGAACAGGGGGAGGGGAGACAATGGCGTAAGCTTGTACCTCTGTCTGTAACCCTGAGTGCAACGAAAGGTCTCCTACTTTGAGATTCTTCGCTGCGCTCAGAAGGACAACCAGCGCAAACGCCTACAGATTGAACGTTCCCTCCCCCTGTTCTTGGGGGAGGGCCAGGGAGGGGGGCCAGAATCATCATGGAATCTCTATTTTTAGAGACGCCCAAGAAGAGGAAAGTGTTCGCGGTTTCAACGCAAAGGCCGGACTGGGAGCGTTTCCAGTCCGGCCTTTGCTTAACGAGATACAGCGGGCGGCGCTTACGATAGGTCGCTCCGCCGGGCATTGAAATACCCGTCTGGGAGGCGCTGCGCGCCAACCGTCCTGGCGGACGGAAATACACCTGCGTTACGGCTTGCTATACGTCCCTTACGACAGATCGCCGTAGAGTACCTGAATGTAGTTGACCTGGCCCTCGTGGTAGATCGTGTTCCAGTAGAAGAAGTCGGCGAACTCGGCCCAGGTCGTCTCCTGGCCGCTAAAAGGATTCTTGACCTTGTCGCCCCACTTGTTGGCGGGGAACGCGGCAACGGCATCGGCCAGCGCGTTGGTTCCGCTCTGGAGCCATTTGAGCGCGGCGGCGGAGTTGCGGTTGGCGTCCTTCTTCTTTTTGTAGTCGTTCTCGTCGAAGGCGGGCAGGGCGGCGTTGCGGAACGCGGTCGCGGCCCACTCATTCAGGTAGCCGCACTCGACCAACTGATCGAGCGCGTCACGGCCTGGATTGCCCTCGACGGTAGGATGCCAGGCGATGCGGTCGGCAGGCATTTTTTCGCAGGCCCGATACAGGACTTGCCCGGCCCAGCGCAGGCGGTCGGCCAGAAAAGCGGATAGGTTCACCTCTGCCATCTTGAGTCTTCTCCTTCCTCGATAAATTCGCGGTGTCCCTCCGGGAGAGCGAGGGCGGCCACAGAAGTGACGGACGGAAGCATGTCGGCCTCGACTGCGCGGCCAACTGTTCCCTCCTTCGTTTTCTCCGCCGGACAATCCTGCTACAAATACCGGCCCGCGCCGAAAAAACTGCGTGCGGCGCGGGCCGGGCGGCGATTACGGGAAAAGGTCGGTCACGCGGGCGCGGCGGCGGGAAGCAGCAGCTCGATGCCGTGCTTGCGGCAGACCGCTAGGGCCTCATCCATCGGCGGCGGGCCGTTCCTGCTGAGCCGATCTACGTCCTCAAAGAACCGCTCATGGCCGCCGGGCGTCGCGGTTCCCAGGAGCCTGCCGTTCGCCTCCCCTACGTTCTTGAAGGCGTGCGGGATATGGCGCGGCAGATAGACATAGGTTCCCGCGCCTGCCTGAACCGTCTTCTCGCCGCAGCGTATCTCGATCTCGCCCTCAAGGACATAAAACGCCTCGTCATTGTGGCTGTGGACGTGCGGCGGCGGGCCGCCGCCGGGCGGGACGATCACCTCATAGGCGCAGAAGGTTCCGCCGGTATCTTCGCTGCGCAGCAAGATATTCACCTGGACGCCGAACACGTCCGCCGGCTGCGCGTTTTCGGGCGGGACGATCTTGCCGTGCTGTTCTGCCATTGTCTGTCTCCTCGCTGTCCGGTCGCCGCCGATAAGCGGCGGCGCGGAAAATAGTCAAGTTGTCTTACTATTATAGACAGATTACCTGTCTATATGTCAAGATGGTAAGCATGAAAAACGCAAAAAAAGGGGAAAATATCACGGATGTGGAGCGTACCTTCGGTGCGCTGCTGCGACGGCCCTACCAACATCTGACGGCACGCGTCTATGAGCGGCTGGCTGCAACCGGGTATAGCGACATCCGGCCCGCGCACGGCGCCGTGTTCCGCCATATCGCGCCGGAGGGCCTGCGCATCACGGAACTGGCCGACCGGGCGCAGATGACCAAGCAGAGCATGGGCTATTTGGTTGAATATCTGCGCGAACATGGCTATGTAGAACTGCGTCCCGACCCTTCCGATGGCCGCGCCAAGATCGCCTGCCTGACTCCGCGCGGCGAGGCATTACAGCAGGACGCCCTGAAAATCAGCCGGGAGGTCGAGCGGGAGTTGGCGCAGCTTGTGGGCGAGGAGGAGATACGGCTGCTGCGCGCTCACCTGGAACGGCTGAACGCGCAGTTGAAAGTCCTCGTCTCCTAATGGCTTGTGAGATAGACCAGGCCGACGATCCCGCCGAGCATGACCAGCAGGCTTGCCACTCCGACCAGGAGCGATCTCCGGTTTTGCAGCAGAGGCAGCTCTTGCTTCGTGGGAGGCGTTGATGTCCAGGCAGGCTTGAGCCAGGGACGCTCGATCAGAGTCCCGCAGGAGCTGCAACGTTGCTGGCTGGGAAAGACGACGAACCGGCAGCGCGGACACTGTTCCAACGGAACCAGATAGCGCGTCTTCTGCATCTCCAGGTCTGGCGCGTCAGGAGCATCGGCAGAGACAGCGATCGGCTGTTGGGAGCAGACAGGACAGACAGGGTTGGAAGGAGACAGGCGAGAACCGCATCGGTTACATTGCATGGGAATCCTCCTTCACGGACAAGGGAGTACTCGATGCGATAAGGTTCTGACCGGGAGGCGCATTCTCCTGCCTGGCCGAGCGAACGCTTATCAGGGCTAATCTGTCTGATAGGCGCGAAGGCGAAAATGTTCCCTGGAAGCGGGAAAACCTCCCCGCATACCGGTCTATGTACTGGGCTGCCCTGTCGAAATCGGGTAGGAAACGGGCAGGCGGCGGCGAATATGAGTCGGGCGCGCGCTCGCCAGAGCCGGAACCAACAGGCTGCGACGCCCCATTCCCACGAAAGGAACCACACCAGATGGCAAACCTGACGAATATGCAGACCAGCGCGCCGACCCATCGCCTGCGCGGTGCGCTTCCCAAGATCGGCATCCGCCCGACGATTGACGGGCGTTACGGCGGCGTGCGCGAATCGCTGGAAGGGCCGATCATGGCGATGGCCCGCGCGACCGCCGCCTTCCTTACCGAGAACCTGCGCCACGCCTGCGGCCTGCCGGTCGAGTGCGTGATCGCGGACACCTGCATCGGCGGCGCGTCGGAGGCCGCCAGATGCGCCGAGAAGTTCAAGCGCGAGGGCGTCGGCGTCTCGCTGACCGTCACGAACTGCTGGTGCTACGGCTCCGAAACGATTGACATGGACCCGCTGATTCCGAAAGCCATCTGGGGCTTCAACGGCACGGAGCGGCCCGGCGCGGTCTATCTGGCGGCGGCGCTGGCCGGACACAGCCAGAAAGGACTGCCCGCCTTCAGCATCTATGGCCGCGATGTACAGGACATCGGCAGCACCGAGATTCCGCCGGACGTGCAGCAAAGACTTCTCCAGTTTGCGAAGGCGGGCCTGGCCGTCGCGACGATGCGCGGGACCTCCTACCTGGCGATGGGCGGCGTCTCGATGGGCATCGCCGGTTCCATTGTGGATCAGGACTTTTTACAGGACTATCTCGGAATGCGCCCGGAAACGATAGACATGACCGAGTTCGTGCGGCGTATGGAGCGCGGCATCTACGACCGGGAGGAGTATGAGCGGGCGCTGCGCTGGGTCAGAGAGAACTGCCCGGAAGGCAAGGACTGGAACGCGCCCGATAAGCAGCGCAGCCGCGAACAGAAGGATCGGGACTGGGAGACCTGCGTCAAGATGGCACTCATCGCCCGCGACCTGATGGTGGGCAATCCGAAGCTGGCCGAGATGGGTTTCAAAGAGGAGGCGGAGGGCCACAACGCCATCGCGAGCGGCTTCCAGGGGCAGCGCCAGTGGACGGATCACTTCCCGAACGGCGATTTTCTCGAAGCCATCCTGACCACTTCGTTCGACTGGAACGGCATCCGCCAGCCCTACATCGTCGCGACGGAGAACGACGCGCTCAACGGCGTCTCGATGCTGTTCGGCCATCTGCTGACCGGCACGGCGCAGTTGTTCTCCGACGTGCGCACCTACTGGAGTCCGGAAGCAGTCAAGCGTGTGACCGGGCAGACGCTCACCGGGCCAGCGGCGGGCGGCATTCTCCATCTTATCAACTCCGGCCCCTCCGCGCTGGACTGGACGGGGCGGCAGACCCGAAACGGCCAGCCGGTTCTCAAGCCTTATTGGGAGATCACGGCGGACGACGCGCGGGCCTGCCTGGAAAACACGCTCTGGTGTCCCTCAATGATCGAATACTTCCCCGGCGGCGGCTGGTCCACCGACTTCACGACGCGCGGCGGAATGCCGGTGACGATGTGCCGCCTAAACCTGGTGGACGGCCTCGGCCCGGTCTTGCAGATCGCGGAGGGCGTTACAGTGGAACTGCCGGAGGCGGTGCATAAGACGTTGGACGAGCGCACCAACCCGACCTGGCCGACAACCTGGTTCGTCCCGAACCTGACCGGAACCGGCGCGTTCAAAGATGTCTATACCGTTATGGCGAACTGGGGCGCGAATCACGGCGCGATCTGCTACGGCCATATCGGCGGCGACCTGATCTCGCTGGCCGCGCTGCTGCGCATCCCGGTGGATATGCACAACGTACCGGAGGAGCGCGTTTTTCGTCCGAGTTCCTGGTCGCGGTTCGGCGCGCTGGAACCGCAGTCTGCCGACTATCGCGCCTGCGCTGCCTACGGCCCGCTCTATAGATGAGGTTCAGGAGCGGAAACCTTCCTGCGCCGGAATGAAATTCCTTCGCTTGGCGGCATTCCGCCCGGTGTCCTGACAGACACGCTACACACGCAGGGATTTACGGTTCTTTGACGCAGAGTAGGGGTTCTGTCTGGACACGGGTGGAAACCCCGGTCTGGCATTGCCAAGTCCGCCTGCACGGACGCCAGCCTGCGCAGGCTGGCTTTGCCGTTTCAGACCGGCCTTTTCAGGCCGCGCACAAATCCAACCACACTATGTGTCAAAGAGCCGAAATTCATTCCGCCATGGATAGGGAAACGATAGACTGTGGGGCAAAACTCTGGTGAGGAGAGGGTATGGCTGATCTGGAAATACGAGTGACCGAACAGGATCGCTATACGGAGCATCAACTGATGCTGGCGGAACAGGCGGTCAGCGGTCTGGCGATCGTCAATCTGGTCATGCGCGTCGGCGTGACCGCAGTCCACATGGGCGGCATAGCCGGCGTGTGGACGGACAAAAATCACCGTTACAAGGGCTATGCGCGCCGCGTGCTGGAACACTCCAACCGATGGATGGCGGAACATGAGTACGACTGCGCGACCCTCTTCGGCATAGACGATTTCTATGATAAGTTCGGGTATGCGGTCTGCCTGCCCGACTGCCGGGTGGAAGTCCGCACCCGCGAGGCCGAGCGCGCGTCCGGCACGCTGGCCGTGCGCCCGTTCACGCCGGAAGACCTGCCCGCCGTGCGCGAACTCTATGCCTCCAATAACGCCGACCTGACCGGCAGCATCGTGCGCGATGAAACGTCGTCCTGGCTTCAGAAAGGCTCCGGCTACGGCGTGCCGGTCGAGGTGTTCGTCTTTACCGGGGGGACGGACGAGATCGTGGCGTATGCGGCCCGCGACAACACGGACGAGAAGGTGGTCGTGACCGAAGCCGGGGCGCGGCATCCGAGGTACTATGCGGACATCGTGCGCTGGGCGGCGGAGCGCGCGGTCGCGCTGCGTGTCGAGACCATTGCCTTTCTGATTCCCCCCGACAGCCTGCTCGCCGCGCATCTGACTCTCTACGGCGCGAGCCAGAGGCTCTCGTTTCCGCGCAACGGCGGCGGCATGGGACGTATTCTGCGCCTGCACGACTTCTTTCGGAAGACCCTGCCGGAGTGGACGCGCCGCGCCAGCGCCGTGCCTTCTCTCTCTGCAGGCACGGCGCTAAGGCTGGAGACCGACATCGGCGACCTGACCCTGCGCTGGACCGGCAGCGCGGTAGAGCTGGAGACGACAACGCAGGCTTCCGGCACGGTGTGTCTGCCACAGTCCCGGCTGATGCAGTTGGCGATGGGCTACTATAGCGCCGCGCTGGCGCTCAGTCTGCCGGAGATGGAGGCGCGCGGCGATCTGAGCCTGTTCCATGCGCTGTTTCCGCGCCGCCTGGCCTACATGTGGCAGGCCGATCACTTCTGACCTCCCCCAAGCCCCTTCTTCGTAAGGAGGGGGAGAATTCAAGGCTCTCTCCCCTTACGAAGGGGAGGACTGGGATGGGGTATCCAGCCGCAGGGCATAGTGAATCTGCCGGGCGACCTCGACGAAGCCCAGACTCGGATAGAGCTTCTGCCCGACCGGATTCTGCTCCAGAGTCTCGATCTTCGCGACGGTCATGCCGCTCTCGCGGAAGAACTGCAGGGCGTGTTCCAGCAGGGCGCGTCCCAACCCCTGCCCCTGATGCGCCGGGTCTACCGCCAGGTTCGGAATCCATCCGATGCCGCTCGTCGGGTTCAGCCGCGTCGTCACATAGCCCACGACCTCGCCGTTCGCGTCCTCCGCGACGAACACGCCGTCCGGCTGAACGCGGCAGTCCTCGGCGATGGCGGCGATCTTGCGCGTCTTCCAGTCTCCCGTACCGAACGGCCCGAACTGCGTCTCCATGTTCCTGTCTATCGAGACGGGGCCGAAGGTGTCGGCGGTGATGGCTTGCAGGCGGGGCAGGTCTTCCGGGCGATAGACGCGCAGGCGATAGGAAGCGGGAACGGACATACTCTCCTCCTTATGGCAATCTCAACGGCCATTGTGCCATAATGTCGCGAAGGAAAGCAAGCCGCAGATCCGCCGGGCGACAGAATCGCCCGGACAACACAGCGAAAAGGGAAGGATGGACATGCTATCTGTGAGCGCGCCGGGGCGCGTCTGTCTGTTCGGCGAACATCAAGACTATCTGGGGCTGCCGGTCATCGCGGCGGCGATCAATCTGCGAATCGGCGTCAACGCGACCCCGATCTCCACGCCCCGTTTTCTCCTCGATATGCCCGATATAGGCGAGAAACTGGAGATAGACCCGGCAGTGGAGCAGTGCTATGTGCATAACCGGGACTATCTGCACTCCGCCGTTAACGTGCTGCGGCGCGAAGGGCTGTCCTGGCCGCAGGGCTATCGCATCGTCATGCACGGCGACATTCCCATCAATGCGGGCGTCAGCAGCTCCTCCGCGATGGTCATCATGTGGCTGCGCTTCCTGTTGGAGACGGGCGTGCCGCGCCGGAAGTTCACGCCGGACGACCTGGCGCGCTGGGGCTACCAGACCGAAGTGGCGGAGTTCGGCGAGCCGGGCGGCATGATGGATCACTACTGCGCCGCGCTCGGCGGGATGCTCTGGATAGACACCCGCCCGCCCTTTGCCGCCGAACGCTGGGACATTCCGCTGACCGGCATCGTCCTGGGCAACTCCCTGCAGCCGAAAGCGACCATAGAGACTCTGGGCCGCACGCGCCATGATGTGAACGAGGGCCGGATGCTGCTCCGCGCGCGTCTGTCCTCCTTCGATCTCGCCACGACCCCCCTGGCGGAGGCGGAACCGCACCTGGCGCAACTGCCTGCGAACCCGGCCCGCCGCCTGCGCGCCAACCTGGTCAACCGCGACCTGACCCGGCAGGCCAGAGAGATCATCCCGACGGGCGACCAGGCCGCGCTCGGTCGCCTGCTTTCGGAACACCATGCCCAGTTGCGAGACGGCCTCGACCTCTCGACCGACAAGATCGAGCGGATGATGAACGCGGCGCTCAACGCGGGCGCGCTCGGCGGCAAGGTCAACGGGTCGGGCGGGGGCGGCTGCATGTTCGCCTATGCGCCCGGTCACGAGGAGGCCGTCGCCGAGGCGATCCAGAGGGAGGGCGGCGTCCCCTACATTGTGCGCGTGGACGCGGGCGCGCAGGTAATATAGGCGTCTGGATGGGCGCTGCTTGCTGCGCCTGGCAAAATCAGCGGATCAGAGCGGCAGATCGCATCTGCCGCCGCAGGGCCGCCAGGGGAGGTCGCTTGTGATCACACGACACCACCGGAAAGCGCGCGAGTTGAGCGCGGACGTGCTGATTATCGGAGGCGGGACGGGGGCGTGCGCGGCGGCGCTGGCGGCGGCGCGCAACGGCTGCAAGGTCATCATGACCGAGGAGACAGACTGGATCGGCGGGCAGTGGACGCAGCAGGCCGTGCCGCCGGACGAACACCCCTGGATCGAGCAGTTCGGCGCGACGCGCGCCTACCGGGAGTTCCGCTGCCGCGTGCGCGACTTCTATCGCCGCAACTATCCGCTGACCGGCGAAGCGCAGCGCGCGTGGAACCTCAATCCCGGCAACGGAACCGTCTCGCGCCTCTGCCACGAGCCGCGCGCCGCGCTGGCCGTCTTGCAGGAGATGCTGCAGCCCCACCTCAGCAGCGGACGCCTGACCCTGCTGCTCCATCACAAAGCGCAGGCCGCCGAGACGAAGGGTGATGTCGTGCGGGCCGTCCTGGTGCGCTGTCTCCTGACCGGCGACGAGACCGTGCTGCGCGCCCCCTTTGTGCTGGATGGCACGGAACTCGGCGACCTACTGCCCCTGACCGGCGCGGAGTTCGTCACCGGCGCGGAAGGGCAGGAGGAGACCGGCGAGCCGCACGCTCCCGCCGAGGCCCAGCCGGAGAACCATCAGGCGTTCACCTGCTGCTTCGCGATGAGCTATCACGATGGCGAAGACTATACCATAGACAGGCCGGAGGAGTACGACTTCTGGCGCAGCTATGTCCCGCAGATGACTCCGGCCTGGACAGGGCCGCTCCTCTCGCTGACGGGCTGCCATCCCATCACGCTGGAACGCCGTGACTACGTGTTCGACCCGGCGCGCGAGCCGACCTGGGAGGTCACGGGGCTGTGGCTCTATCGCCGCCTGCTGGATAAGGGCCAGTTCGCGCCCGGCGCGTTCTCCGCCGACATCTGCCTGGTCAACTGGCCGCAGAACGACTACTGGCTCGGCAACCTGGTCGGCGTCTCCGAGGAAGAGGCGGCGGGACACATCGCGCGGGCCAAGCAGTTGAGCCTGTCGCTGCTCTACTGGCTCCAGACCGAAGCGCCGCGCCCGGACGGTGGCACGGGCTGGAAGGGACTGCGCCTGCGCCCGGATGTCGTCGGCACGGCGGACGGCCTCGCCAAATACCCTTACATCCGCGAATCGCGCCGTATCCGGGCCGAGTTCACGGTTCTGGAGCAGCATGTCGGCACAGAGGCGCGGAGGCAGGCGACCGGGCTGCCCTATGCGGAGGTGCAGGCGGAACGTTTCGCCGATTCGGTCGGCGTCGGCAGCTACCGGATAGACCTGCACCCCAGCACAGGTGGCGACAACTACATTGACGTGAGCAGCCTGCCCTTCCAGATTCCGCTCGGCGCGCTGATCCCCGTGCGGATGGAAAACCTGCTGCCCGCCTGCAAGAATCTGGGGGTCACGCATATCACGAACGGCTGCTACCGGCTCCATCCGGTCGAGTGGAACATCGGCGAGGCGGCAGGGATGCTGGCGGCCTTCTGTCTGACGCAGAAGCTCTCTCCGCGCGCTGTGCGCAGCGATGCGGCCCGCCTGTCGGAGTTTCAGAAGTTCCTGACCGCGCAGGGCATCGAGATCGAGTGGCCGCGCCTCTCTCCCCGCTAACGCCTCTTGACAGGAGCCGCCAATTCCCGTAAGCTAGAGAGGTCGAAGCAAGCCGTTGAACGCAGACCAATCTGGAGGGCGCAGGTTCTTATTGGGCGCAGCAAGCAGCCCCCTACGCCCGATCCGCCTCGGTAGGGGCGCGACCTGCTGCGCCCTGATTGATGAAAAGGAGCCTTCACTATGCCGCCCACAACCGCCGCCCTGGAGATTCATCTTCATCTGGAAGATGGACGCACCGTTACCTTCGCGCAGAACGACGCCGCCACCGCACAGAAGATTCTCAGTCATATAGACCCGCATAAGGTGTTCGCGCAGCACCCTATCATCCTCAGCAGCAAGCACTCCATGACCACGATCCTCCCCTCGGCGCTCGTGCGGATTGACCTTATCGGCGACAACCTCCCGCACTGGCCGCAACTCCACAACGTGCAGGAGGTTCAGGAGATCTCGGAAGAGGAGTTCCGGCAGCGTTTCCGGCCCGAACTCTACGCGCAGCCCGCCAGGCCGGGCGAGGTCGTTACGGCCTATGCCGAGTTGGAACTGGTCAACGGCTCGCGGATATTCGTCGAGGTTCGGATCGAGGTCGAAGAGCGGCTCCCGGCGGATCAGGCCGTCTTCATTCAGCAGATCTTCACGGCGGGCGGGCTGCACGCTAAAAAACGTGGCGGCGGGATCAGCCTCCTCAACCCCGCCAAGCTCGTCTCCTTCAGCTTCTATCCTGGCCCCCAGGTGCTTCCGCCCGGAACCTGGGAAGCGGAACGGCTGCCCCGATGAGAACGTACCTGGTCATAAATGGCGCGTCTGAAACTGCCAGGCCCACCTGCGCTATCTCCCTGCTAAGGGCGCGGCAAGCCGCGCCCTCTTTTGAGGCTGCGCCCTGCATCGGCATCGCCGCGCTCTGGGTCTGGGACCCGGCAACGTCAGACCGGGAAGTCGTCCCTGTGCCGCCGGGGTAGGGGAAGGAGCGAAGAAACGGATCATGACGCAGAAAGCACAGCGCATCACAGAGATAGAGCGGAAGTTCGCCGAACTGTTCGGCAGCGCGTCGGAGTTCATCGTGCGCGCGCCGGGGCGGGTGAATCTCATCGGGGAGCATACGGACTATAACGACGGCTTCGTGTTCCCGGCGGCCATTGATCGGGACGTTCTCATCGCCGCTGCGCGCCGGAACGACGATCAGTTGCGCGCCTACACGCTCAACTTCAACCAGTTCTCCCAGTTCACGCTGGAGAGCGTCCAGCCCGCCACCGAGGGGCGAGAGCGATGGAGTAACTACGTGCGCGCGATGGCCTGGGTTTTTCATGAGGAAGGGCTGCCGACCGTCGGGATGAACTGCGCGCTGCACGGCGACGTGCCGCTCGGCGCGGGACTCTCCTCGTCGGCGGCGATGCTGGTGGCGTGCGGGCTGATGTTCGCGACCGGCGCCGAGATACCGCTCGACCCGGTGCGCCTGGCGCTGATGGCGCAGCGCGCCGAACGGGAGTTCGTCGGCGTCAATGTGGGCATCATGGATCAGTTCATCGCGGCGCTCGGCCAGAAGAACCACGCCCTGCTGATAGATACGCGGAACCTGACCTATGAGGCCGTCCCGCTGCCGGAGTCGGGCGTCTCCATCGTGATTGCGGACACGAACAAAAAGCGCGGCCTGGTCGACTCGGAGTACAACACGCGCCGCGCCGAGTGCGAGCAGGCCGTCGAGATACTGAAGCGGTTCCTGCCGGACATCCGGGCCTTGCGGGACGTGAGCGTGGAGGCGTTCGAGCGATACGCCGATAAGCTGCCGGAGGTGACTCGCAAGCGCGCCCGGCACGTCATCACGGAGGATGCGCGCACCTTAGAGAGCGTGGCCGCGCTGAAGGCCGGAGACATCGCAGGGTTCGGCAAGTGGATGAACGCCTCGCATGAGAGTCTGAAGAACGATTACGAGGTCAGCAGCAAAGAACTGGATGCGCTGGTCGCGGCGGCACGGGCCGTCGAGGGCGTCTACGGCTCCCGCATGACCGGGGCGGGTTTCGGCGGCTGCACGGTCAGCCTGGTCGCGGATTCGGCGGTAGAAGCGTTCATGCGCGATGTGCCGCCTCGCTATAAGCAGGCGACGGGCCTGAACACTACCATCTACGTCACGACCGCCGCGCAGGGCGCGCAGCGGATGAAATAGGGTCGGACAGCCAGGCAAAGCAAGAGCCTCCTGCCAGTCTGGCAGGAGGCTCCACGAGAAACCACCCCGCGAAGGCTCAGCGACGCCGCGAGCGCCGCCGCCAGATGCCTGCTCCACAGCCGCCACCCAACAGCAGGGCGAGCGTTCCGGGTTCGGGAACCGCTACCACGCTGATGTCATCCAACTGTGTATAGTCCGGCTCGTTGGTGACCACAAAGTGCAGCAATGTCGTCGGCGCGGTGGCCGTCACCAGATAGCTGTACGCCTGATAGTTCGGATCGTCAGGAACCTGAAACGGCCCGGCGACCAGCGTGTCCCCGAAGTAGACCGCCAGGGAGTTGGGGAAACCGGGCGGGTTGTTGAACTCCGGGGTCTGGGCAAAGAAGCTCAAGACATAGCTCTGTCCGACCTTTGTCGTTAGCGGTTGGGTCAGATCGTTCTGATCGGGAGGGATGGCTCCCAGGGAGGCGGCATACATTCCTGTATGTCCGACGCCGATGTCCACGATGGAGTCGCCGTCTCCGGTGAGCGTCCATCCGGTGAAGTCCCCGGTCTCAAAGCCGGGATTGGTAACCAGATTCTGTGCCTGTACCGCAGGGGCCGCCAGAACGAACAGCCCTATCAGGATCAGTTCACGCACGTGCATAGCAAGGTCTCCTTCCTGAGAAGAGGCGGGTGGCGAAGCGAGGTCCGGCCGCTACCGCAGCGTAGGAATACCCCGACTGCGAGAAACGCCGCGTATCCCCCTGGGGAACTGCCCGGCCAGAGTGCGCGGATACTGGGCATCCATGCCCGCGCGCAGAGCTTCCCGGCTGAGTGTCCCATACAGCACAGGTGCGGCACGGTAGGAAAAATACGAACCCGGGAAGGTTATGCGGAAGAGCCTCTCCCCCGCAGGAGTCAGTGCGGTCACCACAGGATTAAATCCCCATTCCATCACCCAGTCGCCATCGGGCAGTTTCCGCGCGCTGCCGCAGCAGGCGGAACTCGGCGCGTCCGGGTCGGTCACCTGCTCGATGAGGGTGGCCGTCTTGGCGATAGGGTCAATGCTATAGCGGACAGCACGGGGCGGGCGATCCTGGAAAGTGCCATTGTCGTGAACGGTGAGCGTGCCGTCGGGCAGGATGCGCGCATCGTGTTGGCCGCCAAAGTTGCCGTAAGGGTCTCCCACGAAGGTCAGGCTCTCCGGGCGGGTCGCGCCGCTCAGCTTCCACGTGATATTACCGGTGGCTTTGTCAATGCGGAGGACGGTGTCCAGGTGACGCAGCGAGACTACAAAGCCGTCGCCATCCTCCTCAATCGAGTTCATGTGATAGGGGTCAGCAGGTCGAGGTGGATTAGCGATAGTCGGGTCGACAAAGTAACGCTGCCGCCACTGCGGCCCGGTTTCCGACACGGGAATATGATCCATGGTCGACCAGGACCAGACGATCTTGCCGGCCGGCGTCACTTCCTCGATGACGCTGTCAAAGACCGTAGCGGTCGCCGAGCCTCCATAGGGGCTGAGGTCTACGGGGCCGCGTGGCTCATAGACAATGTAAATGTAGTTTCCGTTTGAAAGTAACTGCAGTTCGTGGAGATCAATTCCGCCAGGAGTGGGCGTTGTAAGCGTGCGCACGAGAGTCCCGTCGAGCAGATACTCCTCGGCTTTGGGGCTACTGATCCAGGCGATATGCCCGTTGGGCAATACCTTGGCATCGAAAAGCGAACCGAGACTGGAGTGCCACCAGATCGGCACGCCATAGTTGTCTACCAGGATGACATAATGCCTCCGAGGACTTCCAGGAAGCGTAGATTGGTTCGGCGCGACGACGTAAAACTCCGCCGGAGGCGTGCCATAGCGCTCGGTCGTCCAGGAGGGAAAGTCGGTGGGCAGACACCGCACATGGTAGGTCGCCGACTTGCCCGGCGAGTTCACGACCAACGTGAAACTCTGCCCCGGCGTGACGTTGACGCTGGTGGTGAAAGCCAGCTTGCGGAACGGCTGCCCATCCACCGAGACCTTGGTGTTGCGGGGCGCATCCACCGAGACCTGCACGAACGCGCTGGGATCGTAGGGAACGACATAGTCGCTGATGTCGGGGTCGAAGTCCGGGTAGAGACCCGGGGTCATGCTGATCTGGAGGGTGGCTGAGGCGTGGGGCAGGGCGACCCTGGGCCAGGGAGCGGGGGAGGTCAGCAGGGCCATCAGGGCGGTCAGGAGGACGGCCTTGAGCAGATGGTGACTTCGGGTGAGGCGGGAACGGCCTGAGCGTGTCATTCGGGACGCCGGGGCGTGGCTTGAGTTCATAGTCTGTTCTCCCTTTCGATGAAAGTAGACAGCAATCAACGCAGGGTAACGGTACACTAAAAATAGTGTGAGGTGGCGTGGCTCCTTTCTGTTTTTACGCCTGTGCGGTCGGCGTCTTGCTCTCTTGCTTTTGGAACTGCAAACGGCGTGGGAACCTCTATGTAGGCGAGTAGTTCACTTCATAGAGGCAGGATCCGGACAAGGCTGCGGCCATCACGGCATCATTTGGCTCTGCGTGGAGAAAGGAACTGTCGCGCCAGAGAAGTGGATCGGACCGCCGTTGATACAGTTATGCAGGCCGAATTCGGCCCGGTACTGCTGCTTGGCTGCGGGTCTCCTGTCAGGCCCGTTCTTTCTGACAATCAGCTGGGATCTGCCGCGAAAAGCGCTTGTGGCAGGTCGAGCGCTTACGGATTGAAACCCTGGTTCGCAGGCAAGACCGGTGGGGATTCCGTCTCAGACATGGCCCTCTACGCGCCCCAAAACAATGGAAAGACTGCGGATTGTCCCTGTCTGGTATGTCCAGGGTCACTCTATTGGGGAGTTACAGCGGTTCGCTGTGACTGGAGCCTATTTCCGTTGAGGCGGCTCTGGTCGGAACACTCTGAGAACGGAGCCTCGCCCAGCTTGCATTCTGTCTCAAACTGCTGGAAGACAGGCAAATTTCTAAAGTGTCCGGCGGCGAAGATCGGGTCTGCATATCCTAATCAGGTAATCTACCTGGCACTTGTACCTGCAAGAAGCGTGCCAAGTATGCAGTAAGCCTCGACCTATTTTGAAACCTTCGGTTCCGACAACCTTGACAGCTTATGAGCCTGCCCGTTTTTCGAGGGGCTGCGCCTGTCGCGAAGGGAGCGCGTGGATCGGCTTCTCTTTGACGTCGGAACCTGGTGGGATAGAATGGGGGCTGCGGAACCGGGAGGCCGATAGGGCGGAAAAGCGCCTCTCGGCGACCGTTCTAATGACATTCCCTGCGTGCCGGACATCGGCGAGAAGGCGGCGATGAGACGTTTACCGCCGCAGGAATGGGGGAGTATCGGATGGCCGGATTTGCGCGGCAGCAGAGGCAGGCTGCGTTGTTGGAAACGAGGGGAACCGGAGTAGACCGGGACGGGAGGCAGCTTATCAGCGCGCTCTCGGCGCGGGCGTTGGCGGTCGGGCTGGCGTGTGTGGCGATCACGTGCGTGGTGGTCTGTTACGCGGAACTGGT